>JACPMQ010000040.1 GCA_016185955.1 Candidatus Woesearchaeota archaeon
CTCTTGTTGTGCATGCTCTAATGTAGATACTACAATTAAGTTAGGCACTTCAACTGTTAATCCGCTTGTAACAATTTCCACGCCTTTTCTTGAGAAAAGGTCAAGAAGCCCGATTTCATTTAGAGCATAAGCAGCCGTGCCTGTCTTTACTGCTCCTGTGAATGATACACCTTTCAAAATTTTTTGTGCTGCCGTTCCTACAGCAGCCCCTGCAGCTGGAACTGCAGCAAATATATAAGCGGCACCTCCTATAACTAAAACATATCCCCCTATTTTTGCACCGCATATTATTGATTCTTTCAAATCTTTCCCTTCTTCAGTAGCGCAGAATTGCTCACTCGGGCTAACAAAGGAAATTGCATATATTTCTCCAGGAACATAACTTATATCTCCTGTTTGTTTATCATTTGGAGATATAAACACCATATCTCCGCCTTTTGAGCCAAATTCTCTGATATATTTTGTATAAGAATAAACATTACTTTCCTTCACATAACAGCTTTCTTTTTTTAGCGGGCATGACCATTCATTATACAAGCTGTATCCTTCAGGCTTTCCGGTTGAAGAGCATTTGCCTCCTTTATTTTCACATTCATTTAGTATGTCTTTAACACAGCATACTTTATTTGGGCTTTCTGGAGTTTTCTTTGTTTGCACTGTTTTTTCATTTTTTTCACATCTGTCCTTCCAAATGCCACCACCACCAGGAGCGCATTTATCGCTTCTGTCCTCAGCAAAATATGATTCTTCCATTGATGCTTCTAATGTTTTATAGGTTATGCCTTTTGCATCATCTTTAATCTTAAAAGTGTAGCATGTAAAACATCCTTTGCTGAAAGGGTATTTCCTGAATGTGTTTGTTTCTGAACCTTCTAACCACATATACCAACAGTTTTTAATCATGTCTCTTATTTCTGATTCTGCTCCTTCTTTGTCTTGCTTGTAGTCTTGTGTTGGCACAAGTGTTTTTTCAACGCTGTGCTTATTGATAGTATTGCAGATTTCTTGCCCTGAAATAACGCCTTTGGTTTTTTCTTCCACCCAGAATTTGATTTCATTTGATTGCCTGCATAATGTAACTTGTAATTTTTCATCTACTTTTGATGCTGATTTTTTTATCGCAGCCAATATAACTCCTCCGCTTACCAGCAAAAGTATTATTGAGATTATGAAAGCAAATCCTATACCGTTTTTGTCATTCATTGTTTTAGGAAGCATTTTAACATTACACAGATTTCGTTATAATTTTTACAATCAGCGATATAAATAAAATTGCTGCAAAAACTGTGATTATTATTGTTATAATATTCTTAAAATTCCCTTTAGTATTTTTAAAAAGGTTCATGGCATTTGCAGCTCGATATTTATTCTTTTTTTTCAAAAATTTTTATACAGCAAACCTGATTATCTTGGCATTTAATGTAAGGCACATCTACTTCACTGGAATCGCATTGGGTTTTGCAGTTCCCGCCTTTGCCTCCGCAACTTTCAAGGATTTTTTCTGATTCCGAGGTTTTCTTGCTAAATATGGAAATTAGGGTAAACAAAACTATTAAGCCAAGTATAGCTATAATTATAACGTTAATTGAAAGCCCTTGTGACTTTTTTTTAATAGGCATGTAAATCACAGAAAGAATTTTGAAATCTAATCTATATAAATATTTGCATACCTTTAGAGAAATCTTACTTATTTTTTATTTTCAGATACACAACATTTTTTGCCTTCATTTATTTTATCACTAGAATCGCTAGAAAGAATAGCGACTGTTCCTTTGGGGCATTTCTCTTCAAATGTTCCTCCTTGCGACTCGCATGTTTTTGCAGCGTCCCCAACCAAGCCTAATTTTCTATTAAAAGTCCCTATTTGACCTGTAAACACCGCAACCAAAACCACAAGAACAATAAGGGCTATAACTGCTATAATAATTACATTAATTGAGATTCCTTGAGATTTTTTATTGAGCATAGCTTATTTTGCAATTAAGATATATATAAAAGTTTTGTTTTACAAATTAAAAAAACCAAGAAAATGCCACAAAATGTTAGTGCTTTTTTGCAAATTCTGTTAACGGCTTCATGCCTTTCCAAGCAATATTAAACAAGTTTTCTAATGCGCTTGAAAAGAATGGCGAATTTACCCATATCCCAACATCGTAAGTTGGATGGACAGTAGCGTCATCCATTATCATAAACATGACTTCCTTGCCGTCTACAACTATAAATCTTGCTTTGCCGTCTATATGCTTCACTTCCGCAATGCCTGTCATTTCTTTCACTAATTCAAGGCTTTCTTTTGTCAAAGGCGCTGCAATTCTTATCTTAACACCGCGCTTCTTGAGCTTTTCAAATGTTGGCTTGAAGCCCTCTATTTTCCTCATCAATCCCTGGCTTGTTGTCATTATAGAAACAGATTCTTCAGCATCCCGGATAGTAAGCTCAAGATGATTGTATAAGTTGTGCCTTCCTTTTAGCGAGCCTGATAAATCTGCTGGCTCTACTAATTCAATACCTTGCGTATACAAAGTATTTAATTCCTCGATAACATCTGTTTTTTTAAGCTCTTCTAACTTGCCAATTTGCTCTTTTGCCTCCTCATTAACATTTTTTTTGACTCTTTCCAGAACTTCTTTTGGCGAAACTGCAAGGTATTTTATTGGCTTTCCGAGCTTCATGACAACAAAACCTTTTTTTTCTAAACTTTCAAGCACATCATAGCTTCTGCTCCTTGGCACATTAGCTATATCTGAAAGCTCTCCTGCAGTGGAAACTCCCCTCGACAATAAAGCTGTCCAGATTTTTACCTCGTACAAATTTAAGGAGAAATACCTTCTTAACTTGCTTAAAAATTCTTCTTTTACTATCATTTAAACCTACCCCCTTTTTTTATTGAAAGGGGACAAATGGATTAATACTTCTATTAATATGTTACGTTTTTTTACCCTTACGTAGTGTTTTTACTTACATTTAGTAATAATTTATTTTAACTTAACAGTAAAGAATATAATATAGGACTTATATATAAAGGTTTTGAAAAACTGGCACAGTAGAAATACTAAAAGTCAAAAACTAAAGTGGCTGCTCCAGAGCCGCGCTACAGGCAAAATGGCGCATCTTGATTCTTTTGTATAATAAAAAATTTACACATACACACCATTTTGATAGCACAATTAACATTCTTCTGCTTGCCTACTGCCCCTTATTTTGGAGCAGCCACTTATATTTGTTAAGAATTTCTACTGAGCCGAAAAACTTTGCCTATCAGTTTATTTTTCCCTTTTCCAGAACTTCAACAACATTAGGCTCTGCAAGTGTGGTTATATTGCCATATTCCTTTGTTCCTTCTGCTATCGCCCTTAAAATGCGCCTCATTATTTTTCCGCTTCTTGTTTTTGGCAAATCATCTGCAAATTGTATCTTGTCCGGTTTTGCTATAGGCCCTACTTGCCTTGAAACATGCTGTTTTAATTCTTCTTTTAAAGAATCGCTTTTTTTATTTCCATTTTTTAAGACGACAAAGGCATAAATGGCTTGCCCTTTTATATCATGAGGGTAAGGAACTATAGCAGCTTCTGCTACTGCCTTATGGCTCACTAAAGAGCTTTCAACTTCTGCGCTTCCTATCCTATGGCCTGCAACTTTTATAACATCATCTGTTCTTCCCATAATCCAAAAATAATTGTCTTCATCTACTTTTGCGCTGTCTCCTGTCAGATACATCCCAAACTTTTCAAAATAAGTATGCTTGTATTTTTCAGGATTGTTCCAGATTGTTCTCAACATGCCCGGCCATGGCTTTTTAATAACCAAATAGCCGCCTTCATTTGCTTGTGCTTTGCTGCCATCATCTTTTAGAACTTCTGCTTCTATGCCGAAAAAAGGTATGGTTGCTGAGCCTGGCTTTAATGGAGTTGCTCCTGGCAATGGCGAAATTAAAATTCCGCCTGTTTCAGTTTGCCACCACGTATCTACAATAGGGCATCTTTTTTTTCCTATAATCTCATAATACCATAACCATGCTTCTGGATTTATTGGCTCGCCTACAGTTCCGAGCAGCCTTAAACTGCTTAATCTGCACTTATTTGGCCATGAATTCCCTTCCTTGGCTAATGCCCTTATTGCAGTCGGAGCAGTGTAAAAAACAGTTGCCTTATATTTATCAATAATTTTCCAGAATCTATCGGGCTTTGGGAAAGTTGGAGAGCCTTCATACATTAAAACTGTAGCTCCATTTGAAAATGGCCCATAAACAATATAAGAATGCCCTGTTATCCAGCCAATGTCTGCTGTGCAGAAAAAAATATCCTCATTTTTAATATCAAAAATATATTTGAAGGTTTGCTGCGCAAAAAGCAAATAGCCTGCTTGAGTATGTAACACTCCTTTTGGCTTTCCGGTAGTGCCGCTTGTATAAAGAATAAATAAGGAATCTTCAGCGTGCATACTTTCAGGCTGGCAGAAATTACTTATAGCGGACTCTTTTATTAAATCACTATACCAATAATCGCGCCCTTTTTCAATGATTACTTTGTTTTTTGCTCTTTTGATTATGATAACACTTTTTATAGCAGGACATTCTTTAATGGCTTTGTCAGCATTATCCTTTAATGGAAATATTTTTTTATTCCTAAAGCTGCCATCTGCTGTCACCAATAACTTTGCTCCGGAATCCTGTATGCGGTCTTTTAATGCATCAGAGCTAAAGCCGGCAAAGACAACAGAATGTATAGCTCCTATGCGCGCGCATGCAAGCATAGATATTGGAAGCTCAGGAATCATTGGCAGGTATATTTGGACAACATCCCCTTTTTTTATGCCTTTATTTTTTAGAACATTCGCAAATTTACAGACTTCCTTAAGCAACTGCTCATAAGTATAAGTTTTGCTTTTTCCTGATTCAGGCTCCCATATCAACGCTAGTTTATCTTTATTTTTCCTTATATTTTTATCTAAGCAGTTATGGCAAACATTCAAGTAACCGCCTTCAAACCATTTGAAGAATCCCTGATCATTCCTTAAAACAGTATCCCATTTCTTAAACCATTCCAGCTCTGATGCCTTTTCTGCCCAGAAGGATTCAGGATTTTCAATGGAATATTTGTACAGTGCTTTGTATTCTTCCATATTTTTTATCAAAGAGTTTGCTGAAAAATTTTTAAGCGGATAAAAGACACGAGTTTCTTTTAAAACAGAAGTGATATAATCCTCGCCCATGATAAATTCTTTTTTGCCGTATATAAAAATGTTTGTTAGGACTTATCAATAGAAAAATTTAAAATCAATGGTTAATTTATAATGCTTAATTTATTAATGGCTAATAAATAATATCAGGTGCTAAATGACATGTGATATATGCGGCTCAGAAGGCAAGATGTATAAAGCCAGAATCGAAGGGGCAGAGCTTAAGGTTTGCATTGAATGCAGCAGTTTTGGAAAAGTTATAGGTATTGTTGCAAGCCAGAAAGACGAAGCTGAATCTAATAAATTCAGGAAATTTGAGGGGTTTGAGGGATTAAAGCCAGAAAAAATAGACAAGCTTGTGGATGATTACACAGAAAAAATCAGAAAGGGCAGGGAATCTTTAGGCTTAAATCAAAAAGACTTTGCAAAAAAAATCAATGAGAAAGAATCTTTAATACAGAACATAGAGTCTGGGCATTATGAGCCTACTATAGGCACTGCAAAAAAGATTGCAAGATTTCTAAAAATAAAGCTAGTGGAAGAATATGAGGAAAGCTATGAGAAAACAAAACAGCAAAAATCAGATACTTTCACAATAGGGGATTTTATCAAGCTGAAATAAGCACAAAGTTTTAATAAGCTTCTCCTATTTATACAGTTACAAAATGAATCTTGCTTACACATTATTGGTATATGTTGTATGGTTTTTATCCACTTATTTTATTGTAGTTTTTTTACTTGCATTATTCAAAAATAAAAAATTGCTTTATAATAGCATCAATAACATAGATAATGCGGACACAAAAACCGCTAAATTGCCTAAAGTGAGCATTATTCTGCCTGCTTACAATGAAGAAAGCGAGATTGAAAATTCTATAGTATCTTTAACATCAATTGATTATCCTAAAGAGCTGTTGGAAGTTATAGTTGTAAATGATGGCAGCACTGACAAAACAACGGAAATTGTAAAAAAGTATGCTGATGGGAAAAAAATCATACTTATAGATAATGAAAAAAACAAGGGAAAGGCTGCATGCCTCAACCAAGGAATTTTGTTGGCAAATGGAGAATATATAGCTTGCATGGACGCTGATTCTGTTGTTCCAAAAGGCATATTAAAGAAAACGCTTCCTTATTTTAAAAACGCAAAAATAGGAGCAGTTACTGTCTCTGTTGAGGTAACAAATCCAAAAAATTTCCTGCAGAGGATAATACAGATTGAGTATAATCTTGGATTATCTCTTTTCCTGAAAGTATTTTCTTTTTTTGACTGCATCCACGTAACTCCGGGGCCATTTTCCATTTATAGAAAAACGCTGCTTGACAAAATAAAGGGCTTTGATGAAAAAAATATAACAGAAGATTTGGAGATAGCTTACAGGATACACAAATCTGGCTACAAAATAGGAAACTGCATGGACACCTCTGTGCGCACAGTAACCCCAAACAATCTAAAGGGCCTTTATAGGCAAAGGAGAAGGTGGTATTCTGGCGCTTTACTCACTTTATGGCAGCATAAAGACATATTATTCAAAAGGAAAGCTGGAATTTTTGGCTATTTTATACCTTTTAATTATGCGCTTATAACATTAGGGCTTGGGCTTTTTTTGCTGTCGCTTTACCTTACACTCTCCAATATAATAAATCATATATTTTTATACTCATTAACCAATTTTAATTTTTTTTCAAACTGGTCATTTGAGGATTTTGACTTTTTAGCAGTCAGCATCTTCTTGTTTTTTGGGCTATCAGGAATTTTAAGCATGATACTCCTTTTAATTTTCGGCTTAAATTCATTAAAAAACAGCCCGAAAAAGCGATTTTCCATGTTCTTTGGTTACTTCGTGCTTTTCTTCCTTTATCAGTTTTTTTGGCTATCATCATTTTTCCTGGTAATATTCCGGAGGCAAGTCAAATGGAGGTAAACAATAAAATTTACTTAATGGCAGCTTTGATAACTGCTTTGCTTTTTGCCTCTATCTACTCTTTTAATTTATTTTTGAACAATAAGAGAGAAAATGTTGTCATTGATAAGATGGAAGAAGTCTTAGACGAATATCAGGAGATACAAACCCTTTCATTGATGTCAAGCGTTTTTGGAAGGGAAATGAGTTGTTTGTCACTGGAAAAGTCATTAGCGCATATGGATAAGACCTTATGGGACACTGGAATAAAAATTGACAGGTACAAGCAGCTTACAGAAGAATTTACAAAAGATCCTTTCTACATTATCCAAAAAACAAAGTTTAACAGGAATGAAGTTTTGTATTTTTCTATGCTTAAGGAATTGAAGGATTGGTGCAGCTTCAACCAGACAATAATACTTTATTTTTACAAAAAAAAGGAAGAATGCTCCAATTGCGATGCACAGTCTTTTGTATTAACTGACTTAAACAAGGAAATAGACTCTGAAATAGCCATATTTTCATTCGACACTAACCTAGAGCTTCCATCCATAAATACGCTTGTCTTATTTTATAATGTCACTTCATACCCTTGCACAGTTATAGAAAACAAGACTTATTGTGAATTATTAGACAAAGACAGCTTAATTGAAGCGCTTTGCGGCTATAAAAACCATTCTATATGCAGATGACTGCAGGTTAAGTATCTGCTAACATACATTTGCCTGAGAAGTGGGGTTTTTGCGAAATTCTAGTTCGTGCTTGTGCGGAGCCGTAAAAATTCCGCTGTTGCGAACAGCAAAGTTTTTACAAGTTACGTTGGTAATCTTGCAATTCGGCATTGTTTTGCTTTGCTCGTTGCTCGTCATTGACAAAACCGATAAACCATGCATTCGGCATCGTTTTGCCTTGACCACGGCTTGTCACTATCAAATTACGCACAAGCACTTAATTCGCAAAAACCCTTTAGGGAGTGTTAGCAGTTACGATGTTAAGAAACCTTTATATCTTCTCAAAGTTTCTTATAGCTTATGCCTAAAATACCAACTGGCAGCAAAATATTGGATATTATGCTTGAAGGAGGCTATGAAACTGATGTCATAACAACTATTTACGGTCCTGCTGGCTCAGGAAAAACCGGGTTGTGCATACTTTGCGCAATAAATGTTGTGCGCTCAGGAAAGAAAGTTGTCTATATTGACACAGAAAACAATTTTTCAATTGACAGATTCAGCCAAATATGCTCTTCCATAAGCATAGACTATAAAAAAACTTTAAACTCCATTGTTTTTCTAAAGCCTGTAAGCTTCGAAGAGCAGAAAAAAACCTTTGAAAAACTAAAAGACATAATAAATGATAGAATAGGCTTGATTGTTATAGATTCTATAGCCATGCTCTATAGGCTGGAGCTTGGGAAAAATGATGACATTTATGAAGTAAACAAGGAATTAGGAAGGCAGCTTGCCTTTTTGACAGAAATTGCAGGCAAAAAAAATATTCCTATACTAATAACTAATCAGGTTTATGCTGATTTTGATGACAAAGAAAAGGTAAATTTAGTAGGAGGTGATTTATTAAAATACGGAAGCAAATGCCTTATAGAGCTTCAGAAAACGCCATCTGGCAATAGAAGGGCAATCATAAAAAAGCATCGCTCAATAAAAGATGATATTGAGATAACATTTAAGATTGTAACTGGAGGCATATTGGGCACTAAAGAAGGCAAGGGCTTTAGGTTATTTTAGATTAGAACTATGCAAAATACTATTTTTAAGGGCATTGTAGCTAAGGGCTTAGGCCAAGGTATATTTTTTATGTCTATGCCCCATTATAAAAAAGAAATCAAAAAAAAGCTCGGTTTTGATGCTTATCCGGGAACATTGAACTTAAAAACTAATAAAAGCGCGATTGGGTTAATTAATAGCTTGCTTCCAATCAAAATAAAAGGATTTAAGTCAAGTGGCAAAATTTATGGAGCTGCAAAATGCTACAGGGCAAAAATTAATGATGTAAATGGCGCTATAATAATTCCAGATTTGACAAAGCATAAAAATGTAATTGAGTTTATTGCTCCGATACATCTAAAATCAAAATTAAAAATCAAAGAGGGCGACAAAGTAAATATCAAGTTACTAGAATGGCAAAAATAGGAATAGCTGACACAACTTTTGCAAGAGTAAACATGGCAGATTTTGCTTTAGGGATAATAAAAAAAAACTCAAGGCATAAGATAGAAAGGTACACGGTTCCTGGAATCAAGGATATTCCTATAGCATGCAAGCTCTTATTTGAAAAGTATAAATGCGATATTATTATGGCATTTGGAATGGCAGGCCCAAAGGAAATAGACAAGCAATGCAGCCATGAAGCGTCTTTAGGCATTCAAATTGTGCAATTAACTGAAAAAAAGCACATACTTGAGGTTTTTGTCCATATGGATGAAGCTAAAAAGGAAAATGAAATTTACCAAATAGCAAAAAATCGCGCTGAAAAGCATGCATTAAATGCGCTTGCTTTATTGCAAAGTAAAACAGCTTTAACGAAATTTGCAGGCACAGGAAGAAGGCAGGGAAAAGAAGATGAAGGTTCTATTAAAATCTAAAATACAGTTAAGGAAATTAAAAATATAAAAATGAAATATAAAATTGCTATTGTTGTCTCGGACTTTAATAAGGAAATAACATCTCTAATGGAAAAAAGCGCTGAAAAGACAGCAGAGTCAATGAATATGGAAATAACAAAAAAGGTGCATGTTGTAATAGAAGGGCAAACATACCATGATATAGTTATTGTTAATACAGTCGCGCAAAAGCTTATGGAGCTTTCTTTGGAATATAACAAGCCATTGGGCTTTGGTATTATAGGTCCTAGAGTAACGTGGCAGCAGGCAGAAAATCGCGCAGAAGAATATGCAAAAAGGGCTGTAAAGGCTGCTTTGGAACTTAGGAATCATTAGGCTCTAATAGTATTTTTCCCGTGCTTTTTCTTGACTCTAGCTCTTCATGGGCTTTCTTTGCTTCTGAAAGTGGGTATGTTTTGTGTATTCTTATTTTCAATTCCTTTTTTGAAATCCATGAAAAAATATTGTTGGCTCTTAACAACAATTCTTCCCTGTTAGCAGCATAATTCGATAATGTAGGCCTTGTCAAAAATAACGAGCCTTTTTCTGAAAGTAGGCTTACATCAAATTTTGGTATTGCGCCGCTTGACTGCCCAAAAGAAACAAGCATGCCTCTTGTTTTTAAGCAATTCAAGCTTTTGTTAAATGTTGTTTCTCCAACAGAATCATAAACGACATCTACACCTTTATTGTTTGTGATATTTTTAACTTCTTGCTCAAAATCCTTTTTTTCGTATAATATGATGTTATCAGCTCCCGCTTCTTCTGCAAGCTTGGCTTTTTCTTCTGTAGAAACAGTTCCTATGACACTTGCTTCCAATTTTTTTGCCATTTGAATTAACAACAAGCCAACTCCGCCGGCAGCCGCGTGCAACAAAATTGTATCTCCTTTTTTTAGCGGAAATGCGCTGTGCGTTAAGTAATGCGCGGTCATTCCCTGCAGCATTGAAGCTGCAGCAACCTTTGTATCTATATTTTTTGGCACTTTAACAAGTTTCCATTCAGGCACTATGCTATACTCTGCATAAGAGCCAAGGCTCATAGCATAAGCAACTTTATCCCCTACATTAAATTCAGAAACCTTTTTCCCAATTTTATCAACGATACCTGAGCCTTCCATTCCGAGAATAAAGGGCAATTTATTGGCATACAAACCCTTTCTGTGATAAATATCAATAAAGTTTACGCCGATAGCCTCTAATTTTATTCTTGCTTCGTTTTCATTAGGCTCTAAAGAAGTAATATCTTCATATTTAAGAACCTCCGTATTCCCAAAATTATGGACTCTTACAGCTTTCATAAATATCACTTTCTATATTTACGCAAGTAGCTTTTATTTTGATGCCAAAGCGGTGGCTCGTAAAAATTCCGCTGTTGCGAACAGCGGAATTTTTATCAGCGCAGTTTACGTGGTTTTCGCCATTGCGAAACACTAAAAAATCCGAAAACGGATTTTTGGTGTTTCGGAGGCATACGCCACCGCTTGGCTTGATTTGGTTTACTTATGTGGGTACTCCTCTCTTAGAAAATTATTTAACCAAAAAACTTATTTAAAGGCATTTCTTTCTTTAACTTGGCTCTTTTTTTGTATTTCTTCATGCCGTCTTGTTCCATAAGCGAAGCTACAAATGTTTTTCTTGTTTTCCTGTTTAATATGTCATTTTCAAGCATTTCAGCCAATTTTTCAGGCTTTATCATTGCCTGCTTTAATATTAATGCAAGCCTTTCCTCATTTGTTTTTCTAAACTCTTTGATTATTTCATCTCTGTTTAGCAGCTCTGCCAAAAATTCCCTCATTTTTTGCTGCCCCAAGGATTCATACAAAACATCAACAAACCTTTTTGGATTTTGTATTAGCAGGAACTTTATAAGCTGCATTGCCCTTAGTGCATCATTCCTAAAATAAGAGGTCTTAAGCTCTTTCATAACATCTGCAAGCATATCCTCAAATTTGAGTATAATAATATTTTCTTCTTTTATCTTCTTTGTGGTATTTTTATTGTCTTCCGGAAGGGAATTAAGGACAATAGCATTTTTTATCTCCAAATCTGCCCCCATATTTTTAGCATAATTCATTATTGCGGTTTTGATATTGTCGTCGTTAAATTTTTCATTAATAATTCTTTCTATAAGGTAATTTTGCTCGGAAAGCCTGCTTATTGAACAAGCAACTTCAACATGCATTATGCTAATTGCTTTGTCAAATTTAAAAGCCAGAATTCCTATATCTCTGCCGCTGCTTTTAAGGTTATTGACAGTAAAATACCCTTTTCCATTAAGCCAGAAATTAACTACCTCTTTTTCTGCTGACAATTGCCCCACCCCATTTTAATGAAAAGGTTTGAATTTATAAGGTTTTTGTTTTATTTTTTCTTCAGAACAAGTATATTTCCTCTCCCTTTCTTAATTTTTTCAATTATGCCTTTGTGCTCTAGCTCTGCTATCATAAGGCTTATCTTGGCTTCTGACAATGGAATTTCTTTTCTTATATGCTTTTGGGTTGTTCTGCCGCCTTCCTTTTCGATTACATTTACCACCTGTTTTAAATCATTATCTTCTAACTCATGCTTTTTATTTTTTAGGGGTTTATTCCTAAAATAGAGGATTAAGGAAATCACAAATATTATTCCGCTTAAAGCAAAAATTAATTTGATGTAATCTTGCATAGATTGAAAAAAAGGCTCTATTTCTATAGTTTCACTTATCTCACTTTCATTTATTATTGGGAACAATACTAAGTCGAGAACATAAGAGCCGTCATCTTTGATAGATATATTTTCACTTGCAAATGCTTTCAGCAAGCTGCCAATGTACTGCTTTGCTTCAATAGAATATTTTCCTGTCGGAACATTAAATGCATAACTGCTATTCTTTGATATATACACCTGCTTTGGCTCTGTGTTGACCTCCACTTTCACATCTTTTGCCTTTTCTAAAGAATAATCGTATATTGTGCCTGATATTGCTGCGGAAAAAACTGCCTTTGCAAGAAGCAATAGCATAATTACTGATAGCACTATCTTCATATGCCTCATAATTTAAAAACAGGCATTCTAGTTTAAAAATTTAGTGCTGTAAAATTCCACCAATCTCGGATTGTGAAATTTTTGATGCAAAAGAGGCTTATTTAGGCAGATATTATCAATAAAGTGCTGATAAAGTAAAATAAGGCTGGATAAAGCTTTGTAAAGCTTAACATTTGTTCTAAAACCTTCCTCATTTTTTTAAAAAAAGTTTGTTTATAAATAATTTTATCTACACTCGTTAGGTCAAAAAAACAAAAATTTATAAATTACAAAAATTGGAGGTAAGAAATATGAAAAAAATAACAGCTATGGTTGTGCTTGGAATATTTTTAATCGGGTTACTACCTATTTCTTTTGCTGAGGAAGGCGTATCCAAACAAAAGGTGGAACAGCTGCAAAAAGAAAGAGTAGAAGCTAAAGATGGGGTGTCTGTTGAAAAGGCAAAGAGCCCTAATGTGAAAAAAGAGCTTAAGGAGTCTAAGTTAATAGTGAAAGAGGAATTTCTAAAGGGAAAAAAATTAGACAAAGAAAGACTTGAGAAGCTATCAAATCTAAAAGAAGATCAGATTGAAAGGCTTGCAGAAGTAAAAGAAGAAAGGCTGAGGAAAATGGCTGGCTTGGATGAAGAGCATCTTAAGAAAATAGCAGAGCTTGATAAAAAGCAGTTAGAAAAGCTGTCTTTGCTTGACAGGGCAAGGCTTGAGGAATTTTCCAAACTTGATAAAAAGCAGCTGCAGGAAAAGCTGGAAAAAATTAAAATTAAAAACGTGGATGAGAAGCTAAAATACAGGATGAGGGTAATTGATGAAAAGAAAATAAAAGAGGCAGAAGAGAAATTTGAGAAAGCCGAAGAGAAGCTTCATGATGCACAAGAAAAGCTTGAGGAAAAGAGAAAAATGCTGCTTGAGGCAAAAAAATCAGGCAATGAAACAGCAATGATTGAAAATGCCAAAAATGGCTTGCTAATAGCGGCAGATGCAATCATAGCTCACCTTGAAAAAGTAAAAAGCAAAGTTGAGCAGTCTGAAAATCTCGGCAATGAAACATTATCCTTAATCATAGCAGATATTGATACAAAAATAAAAGAGATAAATGACGCAAAGGCAAAAATTCAGGCAGCAACAACCAAAGCTGAAATAAGGGATGCTGCCAAACAGATAAATGCCTCATGGAAAAATGTACAAATTAAATCGAAGGAGCACACGAGAGAGCTTGTTAATAGCGACATTAAAGGCATTATAAAGCAGAGTGAAATGCTTGAGAGAAAGCTTGACCGCGTACTTAAAGAAATGGCTGAGAAAGACATTAAATTAGAGAATATTGATGCAAAAATAAAGGATTTTAGCCAGAAGGTAAATATCGCAAGAGTCAATCTCAATGAGTCAAAACAAAAATTTGAGCTTGCTAAGTCATCATCTGAAGAAGATAAGAAAGAATTGATGGATGATGCAAAATCCTTGTCTAAGGAAGCTCATGATAGCCTTAAAGATGCTCACAAAATCTTATCAGGGATCGTAAAGGAAATTAAAGCATCTTATAAAGAGGCTGATTTCGAGAAAGAAGAGAAAGACGAGCTTGTTGAGATAGAGGAACAGGACTAAAGTAAATAAAGAAGGTAAAATGACAAAAAAATTGCAGATTGTATGCTTAATAGCGTTGCTTTTACTTGTAGTAAGCTGTGCTCCCAAAAGCAAAAGCGCTGCAACAGCAAAAGAATCTGGAGCTAAAACTATAGCTGCAACAGGAGAAATGCCAGTAGATAAGGTTGCAACGGATATTTCTGATGCAAGCAACACAGACAAAGAGCTTGATACAGCTGAGCTAAACAATGTAGATGCAATACTCTCGGATATAGAAAAGATTTAACGCGCAACCCCGTTGGTTTTATATATAGCTTACGTGTTCTTTTTTTGTAAAGCATAAACAAAAAGTAAAATGATAAAGCTATTGGGAGATTATGGCGAAGGTGGCGGAAGCATAGTGAGAATAGCGCTGGCTTTGAGCGCATTGACCTGCAAACCCTTTGAAATAGATAGCATTAGGAAAGGAAGAACAAAAAGCGGCTTAAAAGCCCAGCACCTTTATTGTATACAAGGCTGCAAGGAGCTTTGCAATGCGAAAGTTGAAGGTATGCAACTGGGTTCAGAATACTTAAAATTTGAGCCTTCAGAGTTCAAAAGCAGAAATTTGAAGCTAGATATAGGAACTGCTGGCAGCATAACATTAGCGCTTCAAAGTTTATTGATGCCTTCCATATTAGGGAATAAGTCAATGAAAATAGAATTAACTGGAGGAACAGATGTTTCTTGGAGCCCGAGTTTTGATTACTTCAGCAATGTGTTATTGCCTCAACTGCAAAGATTTGCTAAAGTTGAAGCTAAATTGCTAAAAAGAGGCTATTACCCAAAAGGCAACGGCAAGGTTGGAATTAAAATAAGCCCAAAATTTAAATTAGATGACTTTTCTGATTTTAATAATTTCTGTAACCATCTAAAACAAAATATAAGCCCGTTTAATTTAACAGAGCAGCATTACTTGATTCAAGTAAAAGGGATTTCACATGCTTCAAAAAGCCTTGAAAATGCGCGTGTTGCTGAAAGGCAAGCACATGCTTCACAAAGTATATTGGCTAAGAGATTTAATGTCCCTATTAAAATATTTTCAGAATACCAAGACACCTTATCTACTGGCTCCGGCATTACGTTATGGGCAATCTTTTCAAAAAATAAAGAGGATATAGACGAAAATAACCCGATTAGATTAGGCTCCGATTCTCTTGGGGAGCAAGGAAAAAAAGCTGAAGATGTTGGTACAGAGGCTGCATCAGAGCTAATAAGGGAGATTGAAAGCAATGCAGCTGTTGACAAGCATCTTGCAGATCAAATTCTTCCATTTATGGCTTTAGCTGGGGGCAGCATAAAAACGTCAAAAATCACATCTCACACAAAATCCAATATTTATGCAATAGAGCAATTTCTAGAGGCAAAATTTTCAGTTGAATACAGCAGCAATACAATAACTTTATAAATTATTCAAAAATACCACAACCCATGCAACAAGAAAAAATTTGCATATCATGCAAGAAAAACGCCACTAACTTAAGCGGGACTGCTTCATTTAACTGCCCGAACTGCGGCAAATCTAAGATTATCAGATGCTTGCATTGCAGGAAAACCGCGACAAAATATACTTGCAGCTCTTGTAATTTTGAAGGCCCGAATTAAAATGGCTTATGTTGTTGTTACGCTAAAAATAATGCCTGAAAGCCCAAATACAGATTTAGGCAACATTGAAACTCAAGCGAGAAAGAAAGTTATTGAATTCTGCAAAAGCGATGAGATAAAATCTGCGCAAGAGCCGATTGCATTTGGATTAAAGGCTTTAAAAATTATGTTTGTAATGGATGAAAACAAAGGCTCAACAGAAGAGTTGGAAAAAAGCATAATGATGCTTCCAGAAATCAGCTCTGTTGAAACAGTGGATGTAAGAAGGGCTATTGGGTGAGTAAAAATTCCACCGTTAATAGAATTTAGGCAGTGAAAAATTGTTTCAGTCACAAATATCCAAAGTGACAAACAAGTTTCTTGAAGCTGATGGTATCACAAATTTTTTAGATTTTTTGTTTCCCGGACAGGAATTTGGGCATGACTTATCTCCTTGATTGCATCCCGACAAACGCAATAAAACATTTTTTTCGTCATAAAAAACCTTAAACCTATAATCAATATTCCATTTTTCTATGGTTTCTTCAAAAATTTTTTTTGCTTCTTCTCCCACATAATCGCATGAATTTTTATTGCTGCAGATTATATTTTTTCCTGCCGCGCAATCCTGCAAAAGCCTCTTCATTGAAAGCTCGTTGCAATTGCTTGTAGTTTCAAGAAACGCATTTATCATATTTGTAGCAAGCTCTGTTTGGGAATAGCCCTTTTTAGTTTCAATTGGCTCTTTATTAAAAGCAAACCTTATTACAAAAAGGACTGCTATTATTATAATTACTATCACTATTGTTAATCCCATTATTTCCATCTGGGCTTTTTTTATTTTTGCCATTCTACTTCAAAAAAACTGTAACATTTATGATGCCAAAATAATTTTTATTTTCTATAGGATTTAAAATTATTATTGGGACAAATTCTGAATACTTCCTGGTATAATCTTTGGATTCTAATATCCTGTTATAGATTTGCCATTCCTTAGTTTCTTCAGTTTTTGGATAAATTTTTTTAATTGTGATTGTGCTAAACCCAAATTTGTCATAATAATAAA
>JACPMQ010000041.1 GCA_016185955.1 Candidatus Woesearchaeota archaeon
AAGCACTAAATTAAACTTTCGCAAAAACCCCGCTTATCAAACAAAGTCCTGTTAGCAGTTACTAAAAAACGTAACTGCTGACAATATAAGTGGCTGCTCCAGAGCCGCGCTATAGGCAAAATGGCGCATCTTGATTCTTTTTTATAATAAAAATTTTACAGATACACGCCATTTTGATAGCACAATTAACATTCTTCTGCTTGCCTACCGCCCCTTATTTTGGAGCAGCCACTTACTTTAATGTTCCATATCTCTTTAGAATAAGAGGTGTTAGCGGTTACGGTAAATCACAAAATTAAAATAATACCCTCCAATTTTAATTTATTATGACAATCTCATTATGCATGATTGTAAAAGACGAGGGAAAAAACTTAAAAAAATGCCTTGAATCAGCAAAGAGTCTAGCTGATGAAATAATAATTGTTGATGCAGGAAGCAAGGACAACACAAAAGAAATTGCAACGCACTTTACTGACAAAATATTTGATTTTAAATGGAACAATAATTTCTCTGACGCTATGAACTTTTCTCTGCAGCATGCAACAAAAGAATGGATTTTAGTTTTGGACGCTGACGAGTCAATAAGCAGCAGGGACATTGAAACAATCAGGAAGCTGGCTTCAAACAAAAGCATTATTGGCTACAGATTCTTAACGAGAAATTACACAAACAACATGTCGGTAAGCAATTTTATTGCATCAGATGATTCTTATGAGGAAGGAAAAAATTACAATGGATGGTTTCCATCTGCCAAAATAAGGCTGTTCCAAAATAATAGGAATATAAAATTTTATGGCATGCTGCACGAGCTTGTGGAAGATTCCATAAAAAAAATTAATGGCAGAGTAGAGCTTGCAGATGTGCCTGTGCATCGCATTCCAAGTGAAAACGAAAAAGCAAAAAAAGAGGTTTATCTAAAAATATGCAAGGAAAATATAAAAACAAATCCCACAGAAAGTTCATTCTTAGAGCTTGGGATGCTGTATAAGGAGCTGGAAAACAGCGATGAAGCAGCAAAAGCCTTGCAAAAGGCATTAGAAATAAATAAAGAATTTGTTCCTGCTTACATTGAATTGGGCATTATTCTCCAAACGCAAAAAAAACATGATGATGCAATTAAAATTTACAGGCAGGCATTAAAAATAAAGCCTGATATTCCTGAAGCATTATTTGGATTGGGCATTTGCTTTTTTAGGCTTGGCATGCTTGACATTGCAAAAGAGAATTTTGAGAAGGCATTAGAGCTAAAGCCAAATGATTCAAGAGTTTACGTAAGCTTAGGCTCTGTTTATGAAAAATTGCAGGAAAATGAGAATGCAATTAAAGTTTTGCAAGTTGCAATAAGCCTCAATCCAAAAAACCCTATGGCTTACTTTAATCTCGGAATAGCTTTGGAAAAAGAAGGGAAAAAGAAAGAAGCAATAAGGGCTTATGAAAGCGCATTAAAGTTAAGGCATAAAAAAAGCCAGCAGATAATAAACAAGATAAGTGAGCTTAAAAAAAATTTAGGCAGCATCTCATATTCTTACTCTTACTCCAAAACCTTATAGAAAGCGTCAAATAAAGGCATGTTGCTTGTCAGCTGATGAAAATTAATGCCTAATTTATTGCAGGTTTCCTCCATTTTTACAGAATGGCTGTCAAGCATTTGCTGATACTCAACCCTAAGCCTTGGGCTTATATATGTTCTAAGGTTATCTTTTGTTTCGCTGTCTATAAGCTTAAAGTCGCCTTGATAGTTAAGGTTTTTTTCTATAGGATCCAAAACCTGTATAACCTTTATATCATGATTGCCTAAAGTATATAATGACTCTACAACCTCGTTTATATCAACTAAAAAATCAGATATTACTACAAGCATAGCCCTGCTTCCAATCACTTTTCTGTATTTTATCATAGAATCAAGAAGCCTTGAATTGCCTTGAGTCTTAACATTATTAAGATAAAAAACCATGCTTGCAAGCTGCGACATTCCTCTCCTAGGCTGAAAAACATCCAATTCTTCTGAAAAAGTGGAAAACTGGAATTTCTCATTTTCGCGCATCGCAAGATACGCAAATCCAACTCCAATCATTGCAGCATAATCAAACTTGCTTATTGGCTTTCCAAAGCCCATTGATGCGCTCGAATCAATGATAATATGCACGGTTAAATTCCTTTCCTCCTCAAAAGTCTTTATGTATAAGTCATCAGTCCTTGCAAAAACTCTCCAGTCAATAAGCCTTATGTCATCGCCTGGAGAATAAATCCTGTGCTCTTTAAAAGTCAAGCCACGGCCAATTGCCATTGACTTTCTTGGCCCTACATAATTTGATGTAACCCTTTTTTTGATAACAAGATGAAATCTGTCTAATTCATTAAGAAAATTTACATTAATCATTTTTTAGCCAACATTATTTAATTTTGTCTAAAATGTGTTTGACTGCATCATCAGTAGTCATTCCTTTTCTCTCTGCTTCAAAGTTAAGTATTATCCTATGCCTCAATATTGGATAGGCTATTTCATTAATATCCTCGTTGCTCACAAAATTTCTGCCTCTTACCAATGCTCTGGCTTTAGCTCCCAGCAATATTCCGATAGAAGCTCGCGGGGATGCTCCATAATGTATAACATCCTTGTTAGTCCTTGTCGCTGCTATAATTTTTATTGCCCTCTGTTTTATGTCATTCGCTATTGGAACCTGCCTTGTAAGGCTTTGCAAAGTAAGAAGATGGTTTTTGTTAAATAAGGTTTTTAGCTTGTTGTCTTTCAGAGTAGTTGTGTACCTATTAACAATTTCAGTCTCTTCTTCAAAAGACGGATAGCCTACCTTTATTTTTAGTAAAAACCTGTCTGCTTGAGCTTCTGGCAAGGGATACGTGCCCTCCTGCTCAATCGGGTTTTGTGTTGCAAGCACAAAAAAAGGCAAGTCAAGCTTAAAAGTATTATTGCCGACTGTAACTTGCTTTTCCTGCATTGCCTCTAACAAAGCGCTTTGTGTTTTTGGAGTTGCCCTGTTAATCTCGTCTGCAAGAACTATATTTGCAAAAACAGGCCCTGGCTGAAATTTAAACGCTCTTTTGCCGGATGTCTCTTCTATGATGTATGTTCCTGTAATGTCAGAAGGCATTAAATCCGGAGTGTTTTGTATTCTGCTGAACTTAAGGTCCATTAAATCCGCTAATGTCCTAACTGTAAGTGTTTTTGCAAGCCCGGGATATCCTTCCAGCAATGCATTTGCATCGCATAAGATAGCTATCAAAATCTGCTCGACAACATCTTTCTGCCCGACTATAACTCTCTCTAATTCCTTAAAGACAGCATCAAAAACATGTTTATAGCTCTTCATAAACTCACCTCTTCACATAAACTGTTATCTTCACATACAAAAGGTTATCTTTACCTCATTTTATAATTTTATTGTTTTGCAATCTTATTAAAGTAACTTTTTACAAGCTCTTGCTGCTCTTCAGGTATTTTTTCCTCAAGTGCGGATGATTGCTCAACCTTAACATTGGCTGGAAAAATCTCATCAAACTGTTTTTGCTCAGCATCGCCTTCTTCCCTGACATTGACTTCATAGTTTACAGGCTTTATTTTTATGTCAATTTGCTTATTTCCCAAAACTGCTAGCTTGCTTTCACCATAAATATCATTGCTTTCGTTTATTTCCCCCAATAAAGCATTGCTTGCTTTTTTTATTGGGTTTATTGTATTTAAAAGCTGCGGCACATTTCCCAAAAATTTGCTTAAATTAACAATATAAAGGTTCATCATTGTTGCAAAAACAATTGCAAATGAAAGCAATATAGCAGCAATAATTTTAAGGGATATTTTATTTGTTTGTATAAAAGATGAAAGATTGACATTTTTAAGCTCATGCACTACCTCTTCCTCTAATTCATCGACAACAGGATTTTCATCTTTAATGTTGTCTGCCGCTGTCCTAAGCTTTTCCTTTAGAGGCGCATATTTGCTTTCTACCGCTACTCTCTTGTCCTGCCTGTATTTTGAGTTTATCATAAGCACAAAATACACCAATGCAGGAATAATAGCCATTATTGGGTATAAGTTCACTAACGATAGCAAAAAATAGACTACAAGAAAGAATATAGCTGCATTTAGTATTCCCTCAAAAAAAATCAAAAAGTTCAATGTCCTGTTAATTTCGCGAATGGCTTTGATAAAGTCTTTCATTTTAGCACTTCGAATGATCATTCCCATTATTCAATGCCTTGTAGTCAGTACATATTGTTTTTAGCTTGCTGTCAAGCTTATCAACTGTTACCTTTAAAGAGCTTATTTCATTTTGCGCGGCAGCAAGCTGGGCTTGTATTTGTGTCAAAAGGGTTTTGGTTGCTTCAAGCTCTGCGCTTTTCTGCCCTAACTGGCTTTTAGTGCTAGCCACTTCTAACTGCAAACTAGCCTTATCCTTCTTGAGATTTCCATTTTCATCATTAACTTCCCTATATCTTGCATCAAGCGTGTTTCTATCTTCTTCTGCCTTAACCCTTAAGCTATAAGTCTCATTTAATTTCTGCTTTTCTAAGCCTAAATCCTTAGTTACCTTATTTAACTGCTCCAATTTATTCTGGTATTCCATCGACACATTCTGGAAAGTGCTCTGGTAATAAACACTAAAGCCCGTGAATGACGCTATTGAAACAATAATCAGCAATAAAAGTCCAAGGTTCACATCTCTTCGCATAAATGCCATTTTACTCTCTAAAATTTTTACTTTCTAAAATCCTTATTTTCCCACAATCTTCTTAAGGTTATTTCCCCTAAAAGCACAATTAATGCTGCAATCAAAAAGGGCCACTTAAGCTCTGTTTTATCAATTTTTATTCTTTTTGATTTTTCCTTCACAAAGTCCAGTATGCCGTTAATATCCTCTTTTTCAAAAACTTTTCCTTGTGTTTGCTCAACAAGCTTCAAAAACTCAGGATTTACGCCCAAATTCTTAAATTCATCTTTGTAATTAACAGCAGCATCTGCTCCCAAAAAGTTATAAAATCCGATTTTATCGGCATAAAACTTGGATGCATAAAGATTGACATCAGCTTTCACAAAATTCAGCTTCTCATGTTTTGGCAGGGCAGCAGAAACAACGTTTACAATCAAAGGCTTTCCTAAGCTTGCATCTCTTATTGTGACATCAAACTCCTTTTTTCTTGACAAATCCCCTATAACCCAGTTTATTGCCTTTGTCAGAATTTTTGAATTTTCTTTATTAAAAATCTCGCTGCTCCATTTGCTTCCGTCATCAGTTGCCAAGCTCACAACCCTTCCAAGCCCAAAACGCCATGCAACCATTATTGGTATGTTCTTGTTTGTTGTTATAAGCAGCCTTGAAGCAGGCTTTGGCACAACATAATTATATCCGCTTATAACTGCATCAATGCTCTGGTTGTAAGTTATGAAATGTGTAGTGTCCAATAAAACCAGCCTGTTGAAAAATTCTTTTTCTTCCTTGCTTTCAGGCTCTCCGAACAATATTTTCAGCTTATTTGAGGCATCCACTGGAAAATAAGTGCCTTCTCCTAAATGAGCTACCTCATCAAGGAAAACATCATTCCTTCTCTCGCCGACTCCAGCCACATAAATTCTCATTCCGCGCGCAGCCGCTTCCTTTGCAGACTCCTTTGTGTCATCCATAAGCTTCTGGAATGTTGTCTTTCCGTCAGTAATTAAAATTATATTTTTTCCGCCGGAAGCGCCTGTAAGCATTTTGTTGGCTGCGTCAATCCCCAAATTAAAAAAAGACTGCCCGTCAAAAATCAGCTTTGATGTTTTATCAACGACTTCTTTTTTATGCACGCTCAATGGCTTTATATCCGCAACTTTATACGGCACTGTGTTGAAGGCTACCACTCCAACATTGTTTTTTTTGTCAAGGCTTTCAATTATGCTTACAGCTTGCGCTTTCTCTATGCTCACATAATTTGCCGTTCCTTGTGATATGTCAATAACAATTACAATGTTTACATCGCTTTTCTCTGACTCTTCGCCTGTTCCGGTTTTAACTGGCAGCAGTGTTTCTATTAGCGTGCCTTTATAAGAGCCTCTGTCATAAGAATTTTGACCGCCAATGACAAAAAGCCCATTGCCGTCAGAAACATATTTGCTCAATGAAGTTACATGCGGCAGAAATTTCTTAGCATCTATATCATTCAATATAACTGCTAGATAACCGCTTAAATCATTTGGAATGGAGCTTGCAACAGTTAAATCATAAATGCCTTTTAATTCATTCGCTAAAAGCGAGCTTTTTTCTGAAACAAATAAAACCTTAGGCCTTGCAACAACTTTCACAACCTTATAATACTGGTTGTTTTGCGCAAAATAATCGTTGCTTCCAACATTCAAAAGCTCTGCGCTTATTTTATGGTAGCCTTCTGAAAGCTTTTTCCTTAAGGTAAACGTATTGCTTTTATCATCGCTTTTTGATATTACAATCTCATCGTCAAACCTTACTTCAACAATATAAGGCACATTTTTGCCGACATTTTTTACCTTTATAAAAAAAGTTTCTTCTGTGTCTCTTATTGCTTCATTTGCTCCTTCAATTGCAACACTAACATCGCTTTTTATCGGCTCCATCTTAATTGTGCTTACAGTCGCATTTAATGAAGACGCAAGAAACATAACATCTCCAAGAAGTTTGCCTTCATTATTGTTGCCGTCGCTTATAACCAAAACATTCTCATCCCTTTCCAAATTGTTTAATATGCCATTTGCTATTGCTGACTCATCTCCTGTTGCAATATGCCTTACAGTTGCAGGAATCTTTCCTTTTAGCTTGCCCGCAAGCTCTTTTTCAATGCCTCCCTCAAAAAGATTAAGTGAAGTTGAGTTATCCACAAGAATCATAATTCTTGGATTTCCCTTTACAGTTTTTGTTTCCAATAAAAATGGGCTTGCAATTGAAAAGAGAACCAGTGCAAAAATCAATGAGCGGAGCAAAAAGAAAATCATTCTCTGGCTGGATTTTCCCCTTTCATAGGCTGTTTGCTCGCCTTTATCAAAAAACCTTATAAAATTTCTTTTGATTGCAAAATAAAGCAATGCTATGAAAGGCAATATAAAAATAGCTACATAAGAGTAATTCAGGCAAAATTTTGAAATGCAAAATACGCTCTGCAAATTTGGCAATATCATTGGGGTTATAAATCACCTCTCCATTTTATGTAAAACACCTCAAAACACATAAGTAAAAAAACTACAACCAAAAGCAAAACACTAAAACTAAAATCCCTTTCTGCTTTTCTGTCTTTCAGCGCTTCAGCACTTTTACCTTCTTCCTTTAGCGCGCTTTTTTTTGTTACATCGGATTCTTTTTCATCCAAAAGATTGGCTGCAAACTTTTTGCCGTTAAATTCGTATATTCCAGCTTCGTCAAATATAACCTTAGATGTTTTAAGGGAAGAGCTTGGCGTCTTAACTTCCTGCTGGCTTACTGCCAAAACCTTTCCTGTTTTCACATTAAAATCATTTATGTCTTCTGCATTGGATATGGAGCCTATCAGCGAATTCCAGAAAATAGGGTAGGAAGGCAATGTCTTAAAGTCGCTCGCAGCGTCAATAATCCCATAATAAAAAATCTTTCCTTTGGAATACTCTTTAAATGCCATGATTGGCGCATCATCGACAGAGGCAATCACATTCGTATCTTTTTTTGGCGAAGCTGCAAGATATTTTGATACAGTTGCAAAGCACCCTTCATTCTGGAACTGCTTTGTTATCTCATTCACAACAGTAGCGCACACTTTTTTTGTTTGCTCAACAGCTCCCTTAAAATTTAGAATATCAACATCAGCCATTTTAAATGCGCTTAAATCATCTTGCGCGGCAATTATTAATTTTCCACCGTTCTTTACATAATTAGACAAATCCTGAAATGTTCCAGGGAGTATGCCGTCCCTCTGGCCGATATTATTTATGCTGCTTACTATAATAACATCATGGCTGAAAGGCTCTATTTTTTCTCCTTTTGTATTTAGCGTAAGCACCGGCGGATTTACTACATTTAGCGATATGTCCTTTGATGCAATCAGCGCATTCTCAATATTAGTATTATCCTTGTTGGTTATCAAAAGCACATTTATTTTTTTCTTGAGTGGCGCGCTTATATAACCAACATTATCCACATTTAAGTCATCGTCTGGCTTCAGCTCGATTTTGCTTATTCCTATGGGCGTATCATCAAACACAAAGCTTTCCAATGAGTTGGGCAGCAAGGTGATTTTTCCTGACTCTGAAAGCGTTTTTCCGTCTTTTACCAACCTTAAGCTTACTTGCTTTTGCGCGTTGTTGAAGTTCTTGACAAAAACCTTTATGCTGTGCTTTGCAACATCCATGCCTATAATTCCTGCATTTTCAGCATTATTGGAAACATCAATAAAGTTCACTATAACCTCTTCAGAGCTTATAGCCTTTTTCACGGCTAAAAGGTCAGGGCCATCAACATTGCTAAAATCGCTTATTACTGCAATTCTTCCTGGCTTGTCCTGCAATATATCTTTTGCCAGCAGCATCGCATCCCCAAGATTTGTTGCAGTTGCCTTAGGATTTAAATTTTCAAGGACAGTCGCTGCAATTTTTTCATCTTCATTTTCCAAAGCTATTAGAGGTATATTTTCCGCAAGAATAATGCTGTTCTTTCCGCTAAGGGATTTTTTTGCTTCTTTGAGGGCATTATCAAATCTTGCTATCCCATTTTCTTTTGCATGCATCGATGCGCTTACATCTAAAATAACAACAGTGTTTTCCAAAGATACATCATAGGGTATTTTCATAAACGGCTCTGCTATAGCCAAAGATAATCCTGTCAAAGCAAACAATTGTATAAAAAAAAGGAGATTGCTCAAAAATTTTTGCAGGAAATCATACTGATTTGACTTTTTTTTATTTTGGAGTATAAACATCAATGAAGGAATAACTCTGTCCTGAGGCTTTGGCTTTCTGAGGTATAATACAATAAAAGGTATTAAACTAATCAATGCAAAAAGCCCGGTAATATTTGCAAATGGCATTTTGAAATTGTTGGCTTTTTTCTCCTTTTTTCTTTTTCCTTATTTCTTTTTCCTTATTTCTTTTTATTTCGTTTTTTCCCCGATATAACCGCTCCCAAATCCTCTGTGCTCACTAAATCTTTTACAACAACCAAAAAATCATCAATAAGATACCAATAAATTTCGCTGTCCGAAGCAATGTTTAATTCATTTCTGGCTTCAAAAGGCAGCGTGACTTGCCCTTGCTTGGTTATCTTTGCCTTTCCGATAAATTTTATGCCCATTTTTTATCGCGCTTCTTTAGCAACCCGCAATTCGGTTATTAATATTAATAAAAGTAATTTTTTCAATAAAAAAATTAAAATTAAAAATATTATTAGTTTTAAGAATATTATTATTTATAAATTTTGCGGTTTTGTGGCTCTAAACCCTATCTTGGCAGATTGAATATGAATCAGGGGTTGATGCGAAATTCTAGTTCGTGCTTGTGCGAAGCCTTGCATTCCTCTCAACTTCGCAACATTTCATGTTGCTCAGGTCGCTTATCACAATCCTATGGAATTTTCAGAATTGGCAAATTGCGCACAAGCACGGATTTCGCACCAACTCCTATGAATCAATAAAATATATAAACCCAATAAAAACACAGCATAGTACAACATTATAATACAATATCAAAATGCCAAAAATAAAATTAATTTTTCCTGATGGCAGTGAAAAGGAGTTTGAGAAAGGAATTACTCCTCTTGAAGTAGCTTTGGGCATAGGAAAAAAGCTCGCAGAAGATGCGTTGATTGCTAAAGTAAACGATAACCTTGTTGACTTATCATATAAAATCAATGAAGGCGCAAAAATAAGGATAATAACATGGAAAGATGAAGAGGGAATTGAAGCATTTAGGCATTCAACTGCTCATTTGCTCGCGCATGCCGTTGTCGAGCTGTTTCCTGACGCAAAGCCAACAATAGGGCCCTCAGTTGAAGAAGGTTTTTATTATGACTTTGACATAAGCCATAACTTTACTCCAGAAGATATTAAAAAAATAGAAGAGAAGATGCAGGAGATTGTCAATAAAAACTATAAAGTTGAGAGGCTTGAATTAAAGTTGGAAGAAGCAAAAAAAAACTTCAAAAACAACCATTATAAAATAGATCTAATTGAAGAATTTAATGAGCCGACAAGCGCTTATAAGCAAGGAAATTTCATAGATTTGTGCAAGGGTCCTCATTTGCCGAATACCGGAAAAATAAAGGCATTTAAGATAATGAAAATAGCTGCTGCATACTGGAAAGGCGATGCAAAAAACAAGCAGCTTCAAAGAGTTTATGGAATCTCATTTCCAGAAGCAAAGATGCTCAAAGAGCATCTGCATATGCTTGAGGAAGCTGAAAAGCGCGATCACAGAAAAATAGGGAAGCGGCTTGACTTATTTTCATTGCACGAAGAAGCTCCTGGATTTATATTCTTTCATCCAAAAGGTGTTGTAATAGTTAATGCCCTCAAGGATTTTATGAGGAAAGAATTGGAGAAACTTGGCTATAAAGAGGTTATTACTCCAATAATATTAAGCAAAACGTTATGGGAAAAATCCGGCCATTGGGAGCATTACAAGCAAAATATGTATTTTACTCGAGTAGACGAAAAGGATTTTGCTGTTAAGCCGATGAACTGCCCTGGAGCAGTTTTAATCTTCAAGGAAAAGCTGCCAAGCTACAGGGAGCTTCCGATAAGGCTTGCTGAATTTGGATTAGACCACAGGCATGAGCTTTCCGGGGTTTTATCAGGGCTTTTCCGTGTGAGGGCATTCACCCAAGACGATGCGCATATCTTTTGCACGCAAAGCCAAATACTCCAAGAAGTTTCCCAGCTTATTGACTTGGTTGATTTTATCTACAAAACATTTAATTTTACTTACCATATCGAACTTTCCACAAGGCCTGAAAAATTTGCAGGCAGAATAGAAAATTGGGATAAGGCAGAAAAGGCATTGTATGATGCATTAAACTCCAGAGATATAAAATACAAACTAAATCCCGGAGAAGGCGCCTTTTATGGCCCAAAAATAGACTTCCACATAAAAGACTGCATCGGAAGAACATGGCAATGCGCTACAATTCAAATTGATTTTTCAATGCCTGAAAGATTTGAGCTGAAATATATAGGAGAGGATGGCAACAAGCACACTCCTGTGATGATTCACCGCGCAATATATGGCTCAATGGAAAGGTTTTTTGGCATCTTAATAGAGCATTATGCTGGAAATTTCCCATTATGGATGTCACCTATACAAGCCAGAGTGATAACGGTTGCTGACAGGTTTAACTTATACGCAAACAGCGTCAAGGAAGAATTAAGCAAAAATTGCATAAGGGCAGAAGTTGATGCAAAAACAGAGTCTGTCAGCTATAAGGTAAGGGAAGCCCAGCTGCAAAAAATACCGATAGTTATAACCATAGGGGAAAAAGAAGAGAAAAAGAATACAGTTGCAGTAAGAACTCTTGACGGCAAAGTTAAGTTTGACGTTAAAGTTAAGGATTTAATAAAAAAAATTCTTGAGAATATCGCAAAAAAAGAAGATAAATTTTTCGTCGATTTATAATTGACGGAAAAATTTGCAATTTTTGATTTCAGCAGCCATGTCAGAAGCAAGATATGCAAAGCCCTTTTTCTTTTTTAATAAAATGTTGCCTATTAACCCATTGAAATATGCTGCGTTAACAGCGCTTTGAAATAAGTCCTTGCTTTGCGCTAAAAATCCTGCTGTTAATCCTGCAAGCACATCTCCTGTCCCGGCTTTTGTCATTCCCTCGTTGCCTGTCCTGTTAAACATGGTTCTATTTTTTGACATTACTATATCTATTCTGCCTTTTAGAAGCACAACATTGCTATTTTCAAAAAATTTTTTTTTGCTTAATGCCTCCTTAATCAAAAGGGTTTTTTTTTGGATATTTTTTTCAGCCAGTATGCTATTAATTATTTTTTTGCTGATCTCTGAATTTTCCATAAAAATTTTTAATTCTCCTGAATGAGGGGTTATTATGGAATTTTTCAGCTCTTGGGCAGACAGGAGTTTTATGCCGTCAGCGTCTATAACTTTTAGAATAGCTGTCTTGATTATTTTTTTCAAAAGAATTTTTGTTTGTTTTTTTAATCCAATGCCGTTGCCTATTAGCAATGTATCATGTTTTTTTTCAAGCTCCTTTACTTTTTTATAATGATTTGAAGAAATATAATTTCCTTTTAATTTAAAAGTTACCAAATCAGCGCTTAAGGAATTTATTGCCCATGCAACCTTTTCTGGAGCTGCAACTGTAACCCAGTCAGCGCCTGCTCTTAAAGCAGCGATGCCTGCCAAAGCAACTGCGCCAACATATTCTTTGCTGCCAGCCACAGCAAGAACTTTGCCATTATCTCCCTTTTTGCTGTTTTTTGCCCTTTTTGGCAATTTAATATTGTTGCTTGAAATATAATCCATTTTTTATTGACTTTTGCCCAAACCTATATCCACAACAACAGTTTTATCCTTGTAGGCAGCTAGCCCTTCCTTAATGTCGTGCAGTGTTATTATCAAATCAGGCTCAAAGTGCACATTTGCCTTTTCTCCTGTATCAGGATGTATGCCTGTAGGAACATCAATTGAAACTTTATATGCCTTTGAATTTGTAATATTTTTTATTAAGGTTGCTAAAGGCTCTTTTATTTCTGTTTTCACTCCTGTGCCGAATATAGCGTCTATTATTATATCATACTCATCAAAATCCACTGTCTCCATATTAAGGAGCTGAATCATTTCATTGTTTTCTATTTTTCTAAAATTGGTCAGAGAAGCATGTTTAAGCTTTCTTTCATCCCCCACAAATAAAACATCAACTTCTGCATCATTGCAGAGATGCCTTGCAGCCACAAAACCATCTCCTCCGTTGCTGCCATGGTAAGACACAACCAAGAATTTTTTGTTTTTTGTATCAATCTTTTTGCTTATAACGCTGGCAACTTCCCTGCCTGCATTTTCCATGAGGATACGTTTTGGAATGCCGCAGCTTTCTTCAAGCTCCCGCATTTTCTGTGTGTTTATCATTTTTTTGCGTTTAGTTTTCAGGAATATATAAATTTTGATGTTTTATGGCACAGTAGAAATCCTAAAAGTCAAAAACTAAAGTGGCTGCTCCAGAGCCGCACTATAGGAAAAATGGCGCATCTCTCTTCTTACTATAACCAAATTATTTTGCACATACACGCCATTTTGATAGCACAATTAGCATTCTTCTGCCCGCCCACCGCCCCTAATAATGGAGCAGCCACTTATATTTGTTAAGGATTTCTACTGAGCCTGTTTTATGCTACCAAAAAAAAACTTTTATAAACTAACCCTGTTTCCTTTCCGCTAAGAGCTAAAATGGGAATGTATAAATATGTCAGGGAACTTTGGAAAAATCCTAAAGAAAATCTTGGCAGTCTTTGGCAGCAAAGAATGCTGGAATGGAAAAAAGATGAAGCAACTGTCAGGATTGAAAAGCCTACGAGAATTGACAGGGCAAAATCATTGGGCTACAGGGCAAAACAGGGCATTATTTTGGTCAGGCAGCGATTAGAAAGAGGCGGCAGGCAAAGAGAAAAAATAAGAAAAGGAAGAAGAAGCAAAGCTTTTGGCAGAAAAAAGATAGTAAGTAAAGGCTACCAATCGATTGCAGAGGAAAGGGCAGCAAGGAAGTATCCTAATTGTGAAGTTTTGAACAGCTATTATGTGGGAGAAGATGGAAGATACTTCTGGTATGAGATAATTATGCTGGATAAGGCGCATCCAAGTGTTCTTGCTGATTCAAGGCTAAATTGGATAGTTATGCCTCAACACACAAGAAGAGCTTTCCGAGGATTGACTTCGGCTGATAAAAAAAGCAGAGGCTTGTTAAACAAGGGCAAGGGCGCTGAAAAAATAAGGCCCAGCCTCACAGCCAATCGCAAGCAAAGGGTAAAATAAAATAAAATTTAAATATACTGACATCTAAAGCAATTTGCATGGTTAAACTGCAATGCCGGAAATGCAATTTTCAGTTTGATAAGCCAAAAATACCAAGAAGATGCCCTTATTGCGGTAAAAGTAACACAATACTTCCATACAAAACTGCGCAGAATTATATAGATGAAGTGGAAACTTAGGTATTAGTTAGGGGTTGGTGCGAAAGTCTAGTTCGTGCTTGTGCGGAGCCTTATACTCCTCTCAACTTCGCAATGCTGCGGCATTGCTCAGGTCATTTATCCTAATCCTACGGAGTTTTCTGAATTGGCAAATTTCGCACAAGCACTGACTTTCGCACCAACCCTCCTCACTTGGAAGATATTATTTCTTATTTTCAAGCTTAAAGTCGTGAAATAAATTAGAGTCATTATATTGTTTTTTTCTCCTTACCCTTCTGGCTATAACGCCTTTGCTATAGTAAGCAACAGTTACTAGAATTATAAGGGTTATTATTATTGTTGCAAGTGTTGGATTTGAAGCCACATAACTTGCAGTTCCTGCAACAGCTCCGGTAACTGTAGAAAACGCATGCGCTGCTTTCTTTATTACAGGCCTATTATCATCAATATTTACGCCTTTCAGCACATTCGGCTTAGCAATAAAATTGCTTTCATTTTTAATTGCCTCTAAATTGACTGCATTTTCAGGCAGTATTATGTCATAAGTGCCTTCTGGAACCTCTTTTGAAAGCTCAATTGAAGTCTCCTCTTCGGGATTAAGCGCGATTTTTTTCTGTATCGTGTATTTTTTATTTTTGCCTTCTAAAGTCAGCATTACCTTATCGCTATATTTTACATTGCCAATATTTTCAAGATTCATAAAATTATTGCTGCTGCTCACAGATATTTTTTTGATTTCCGGCACTGTAAAGCTGCTTTGCCTCTTAACATCATTAAATGTGCTTAATATAAGATATGTTCCGGGCAACTGGCTCCTTTCCGTCTTAAATTCAAGCGTTCCTGGGCCAATTATTTCTTTTTCAGCAATAAGCTTATCGCTTGGAGCAAAAAGCTTGACATTTATTATGCTCTCATTCATAACAATGCCTCTGTGGTCATAAAGAGCAATCTTTGCCTTTAAGGCATTTCCGGGAATTATAACATCATTTTCCAAAAGATTTTCAATTTTTGTGGGTATTGGCATTATACTGAGAAAAATTGTTTTATCTCCATAATTTCCATATTTGTCTTTTGCATTTATAAAAATCGGAAAGTTTCCTATTTCAGCATCTTTGCTTAAGTGCAGTGTATGCTCTAATCTTCCTAATGCTATCCCCACATTATCCTTTTTATCCAAAAAAGTTATTTCAGCTTCTCCGCTAGCCACTATTTCATTGCTGTGCTTTTTTATTTCTGCGGTTAAAAGCACATCTTCACTTGGCTTTGCTTCTAAAGTGTCAGCTATTTCCAAGTTTATTAAATTGGTTACAGTAAACTCATTTGATGACGAAGTTCCAATTTTCTCATTATCAACAGTCTCAAAATCTGATTCTAAAAAACATTTGCCGCTTATAGGGCTAAATAATGCTATATCCGGAACATCTAACTGCGTTCTAAATCCTGCCTTAATGCTTAAAGGCGTTGTATAATACTGCAGGCTGTATTCATTGCAAATCAAACTAATTTTGAAAATGCCATTATAGTCCTGCTCTTCTTTAATAGAAACATCAGGCGCAAGCTTTTCACCGTAATTGTAAATATCTTTCTTTGGCAATGTTATAGTTATTTCGCCAAAGGCTATAGGGATAATAATCAAAAGAATAATCAAAAAAACTAATTGCAAAATCAATAGCCTTTTTATTGTTATTGCCATATTATTATCATTAAGATTTATCTTTATCAGCTACTATAAATATTTTGCTGTCAAGTAAGTTTCCAAAACCAGCGAAAAATCATAGATTTTTTAGGTGTTTGGAAACTGATGTTTCCAAAACCTTTAAATTTTCACTCATATTCCTAAATAGCTATGGCTTTTAGCATAAACATGGATAATGTAATGAGTAAGACAGTTGGTAATGCAACAGGAAATGAGATTACAGGCACTTTTAGGCTAAAAAAAGGCTTAGCAGAGATGCTCAAAAATGGCGTTATAATGGACGTGGTTTCTGCCGAACAGGCTAAAATAGCTGAAAATGCAGGAGCTGTTGCTGTTATGGCTCTCGAAAAGGTTCCTGCTGATATCAGGAAAGAAGGGAATGTTGCAAGAATGGCTGATCCAAAAAAAATAAAGGAGATTATGAAATCTGTTACAATACCTGTTATGGCAAAGGTTAGGATAGGCCATTTTGCAGAAGCGCAAATACTTGAAAGCCTAAATGTTGATTACATTGACGAAAGCGAAGTGCTCACTCCTGCAGACAATAAGCATATTGACAAGCATAAGTTTAAGATTCCTTTTGTATGCGGCGCAAGAGATTTAGGTGAGGCATTAAGAAGAATAAATGAAGGCGCTGCAATGATAAGAACAAAAGGAGAAGCGGGAACAGGCAATATTATCGAGGCTGTTAAGCACATTAATATGATTAATGAGCAAATTAAAAGGATAAAAACTCTTTCAAAAAGAGAGCTTGAAAGAGAATCGCTTAAAATGAGAGTGCCTTACCAACTTGTTGAGGAAACGAGAAATATTCAAAGGCTTCCAGTAGTAAATTTTGCTGCCGGCGGAGTTGCAACTCCTGCCGATGCTGCTTTAATGATGCTTTTAGGCGCAGATGGCATTTTTGTCGGCTCAGGAATTTTTAAGTCTGAAAATCCTGCAAAAACAGCAAAAGGAATTGTTGAAGCTACTACTCATTATGATAATCCGAAAATTATTGCAAAAGCTTCCGAAGGCTTAGAGGCAATGAAAGGGCTTGAAATCGAAAAGCTGGAAGTAAAAATGCAGACAAGAGGATTTTAATGATTAATATGCTCAAAATAGGAGTTTTGGCTTTTCAGGGAGATGTAAGAGAGCATATTGAAATGCTAAAAAAGATAGGCGCTGAGCCTATAAAGATTAAATTGGCAGAGCACTTAAATGATGTATATGGCTTGATAATGCCTGGAGGAGAAAGCACGACTATTGGCTTTTTAATGAAAAAATATAAAGTGGATAAGGCAATAAAAGAAAGGCATAAGCAAGGAATGCCGATTTACGGAACATGCGCTGGAGCAATCTTGCTTTCAAAGGAAATAATAGGAAGCAATCAGCCAAAGCTTGGATTGGCTGATATAAGCATAAAAAGAAATGATTATGGAAGGCAGATAGACAGCTTTGAAACTGAGCTTGACATAAAAGGCATTGGCAAGTCCAAGGGCGTTTTTATAAGGGCGCCAGTCATCAAAAATATTTATAATGGAGTGGAAATACTTTCCGAATATAAAAATCAGCCTGTTATGGTAAGGCAAAATAACATTCTAATAACTACATTTCATCCTGAACTTGCTAACGAAACAAGAGTCCATAAATATTTTTTAAATATGGCTCAAGAATATAGGCAAATAAGGGAAATGCAAAAAGACTTATAAAAGGCTTATAAGAAAAAAACGTATAAGTTTAGGCTTTTCAAATGGTAACTGCTAACACCTCTTATTCTAAATATATATGGAACATTGAAATGGCTGCTCTATTATTAGGGGCAGTGGGCGGGCAGAAGAATGTTAATTGTGCTATCAAAATGGCGTGTATGTGCAAAAAATTTAGTTAAAAAAAGAATAAAGAT
>JACPMQ010000048.1 GCA_016185955.1 Candidatus Woesearchaeota archaeon
CCTGTAGCGCGGCTCTGGAGCAGCCACTTTAGTTTTTGACTTTTAGGATTTCTACTGAGCCTACGAAATTTCCGCTGCTCTAAAGAGCAGCGGAAATTTCGCAATGACGAACTATAAGCTAAGCCTGAGGAAGGCAAAACTGCAAGGCTCGTGAACCACGCTAGTAAAAATTCCGTCGTTCGTAGAACACAATTTTTACTATAAAAAAAGCCCAATCAATTTGCCTAAAACCATGTCTGCAATCAGGAATAAGACTATGGAGGTAATCATAAATATTGGAATGTATTTGAAGCCAGACTTTGCGTTGCCGCTTTTTATGATTGATATAATGGTTGCTGAAAAAAAGGACGTTATTAGAAGAGAAACTATCGCGAAAATCTTAAAGTCGCTGTATTTGATTTTTGTGGTGGAGAAAGAGATTGAAAAGCCGGCAGATGACGCAGCACTTCCAACGCCTCCCAAGTTTGTTCCTAAATTTGTAATGACCTTTATTAACACTCCTGAAAGCGCAAACAGCACAGGAGCAGCTGCAATTGTGGCAAAGGAAATAAAAATAATGTAGGTCATCACATTGGCAGCCATTTCCCTTTTCATAAGCTTATTCTCTTGGATATTGATTGCGATTTTGTTAAGAAGCTCTCCGATTTCACCGCCGGCTTCTATCCCTTCTATCAGAAGGCTTATCGACCTTTTTAACATTACAGAATCATATTTGTCGGCAAACTTTTGCAAGGCATTTTTTAAATCCTCACCCCTCATTGTTTCTTTTGCAACCATCTCTATTTCATTTGCAAGAACTCCAAATCTAGGCCTTACAGCATACCATAATGCCCTGTCTATGGTCATGCCTGCTTTTATGTTTGATGAGGTGAGCTGAAGATAATCGGGAAGCACATCTTCTATGTCTATTTTTCTTTTAAATATCCTTAAGTCGATAATTATGTAAAAAAGCAACCATAGCATAAATAGGAGTATTATAAAGACTAAAACCCAAAGAGCAAATATTGAGAGGAGTATAGTTGACCAAGTAATGCCCAAGGTAACAGAAAAATGATATAGAAGGAAAGAAGATATTGCAAGGCTTATAAGAATGCATACATTGAAAAGCCTTTTTGACAGATTTTCTGGAGATATATTAAATCCAGCCTTTTCAAGATAAGATTTTAGCTTATGCCTTCTTTTTTGGATATTGGCAGATCTATCTTGCTGCGCATTCTTCTTTTTTTTCAGAATCTTGTTGAATATATTGAGCTTAAGCATTTTTTAAAACTCGACAGACGGCCTTGAGAATTTTATCATGGATAAAAACATGAATTGGATGAAGGCAAGCAGGAAAGCTATAACCATAAATACTGTAAGCGTAAGCTGGAACTCTATAAAAGATGACAGCACTACAAGGATTGTAACTCCTAATGAAGGTAGTATCACCGCTATTATCATATAGAACATTGCAAAAGGATTTAACTTTTTGCTGTACTTTCCTACTTCTATTATCTGCTCTCTTGCAATCTGCTCTAATACAGATGCTAAAGATTTAGAGACGTCCGAGCCTGTTCTTATGGAATTTAATATCTGCCACAGCAGCCTTCTGAAATCGTCAGATGGTATAATTTCTACAGCCGATGTCAAAGCGTCTTCCACACTCATTCCAAGATCAACCTTGTCTATTATGTCCTTTAAATACCTTCCAATCACTTCATAATTTTTGGATATGTTTACAAGTGCATTGTATAGGGGAACTCCAGATTCAAGCTCGATTATTAAGTGCCTTCCAGCGAATATTATTTCCTTGCTTATCTCTCTTTCTTTTCTGGATATTTTTACATCAGGCAACTTCATTAGATATGCAAAAAGTATAATAAATATTACGGGGACAAAAATAATCATTATGCCCTTTAATGCCTTAAACTTTGCAAGCAAGAGAAACAGAGAAATTGCAATGCCTGTTGTCATATAAAATGCAGACAAGAAAGTCCTTTTGATAAAATCTTCAGGCTTATAGTTAATGCCAGACTTTCTTAGACTGTGCTTTAGATTAGGAAGGCTCCTCGCTAATATCTGAAAAAACTGAATTGCCATTTTAAGATGCTTTCACTTATTTAAAATCAATCTTTTCTTCTTGTCTTTCAACTAAAGAGAATGGAACCTGATCATGCAAAATCCTTACTCCCTTTTTATCAATTGCAATAGGATAAATGTCTAAATTATGCTCTTGTCCTCGCATTTTTTCTACTGTCAAGACTCTTTCGAAATAGCTGCCTTTTCTTATCCTGCTTAACATGATAAATCCTTCAAATACAAAATCCATCATGTCATATTCTAGCCTGTCCAAATCGGTTATTTTCCTTTCAGACACCGTTAGCAAGGTAACATTTGCCCTTTTCATTTTTTGCATAAACAAAAGCACCTGCCTTCGGAACTCCATAGTGTTGTTGCTAAGCTTCGGATACAAATATTCAAAAAATATGATGGAATCAAAGGCAATCCTTTGAATTTTTTTCTTTTTTATGAGGTTAAGCAAACCACTAAGGGAAACAAGACCTCCCCTAAGCATAGCAACGGGCTTTTCATAAAGAAATATTTTTCCCTTTTTTTCCATCTCCTTAAAGTCCATGCCAAAATTCTTTGCATAATCCCTTAAGTCATTAAGGTCCTCTTCTGTTGAGATAAAAATGCCATTTTCGTTGGAATCTTTTGCGCCATAGTAGATGAATTGCAGTGCCATTATTGTTTTACCGGTTCCAGGAGCTCCTGTAATTAAAACTGAAGAATTTTTTCGCAAGCCGCCTTTAAGTATTTGGTCTAACCCTTCTGTGCCTGTTTTGATTAATTCCATCTCTATATCACCTTTTTTTAAAATTATTGAAATTATTGGAATGCTTATATAAAAACCTTGTGCTAACATGGCTCAGTAGAAATCCTAAAAGTCAAAAACTAAAGTGGCTGCTCCAGAGCCGCGCTGTAGGCAAAATGGCGCATCTTTCTTCTTACTATACGAGCGGACTTTGATTTCCGTAATAATTGTCAAAGTCCGCAGTATATAGGCACGGATAATTTATTTACGGAAATTAATGTCCGTGCCTATATAACAAAATTGTTTTGCCCGCTAACATAAGTTAACCTAACAAAAATATTTATAAATAGAATGTTTTATTTATATGTTATGATTGCTAAAAATGTTAAAATATGGGATTGACTTGTTCTGTCTTTATAGCTATTTTAATTATTTTTCAAAGTGGTTAATATGGATATAAGCGAAAAACAAAAGTATGGATTGAAAAAATTCATAAAGGAAATGGAACAGTATAAAGGAAGGCATACAGAGCTTGTGTCAGTTTACATTCCAAAAGATTATGACATTATCAAGGTAATTAATCATCTGGAGCAGGAAAAAGGAACGGCAACAAACATAAAATCAACTGCTACAAGAAAGAATGTGATAGATGCCCTTGAAAAAATGACACAGCATCTTCGGCTATATAAAAGAACTCCAGAAAACGGGCTTGCTGCCTTTGCCGGCAATGTTGCAGAGAGGGAAGGGCAGCAAGACTTCAAAGTGTGGAGCATAGAGCCTCCTTTGCCTTTAAAGACAAGGATTTACAGGTGCGATAAGGAATTTGTTCTTGAATTGTTAAGGGAAATGCTTGAGACAAAGGAAGTTTATGGGCTTGTTGTTGTTGACAGAAGAGACGCAAATATAGCTTTTTTGAAAGGAAAAAGCATAATTCCTACACTAAAAACACATTCTGAAGTGCCGGGAAAAACCAAAGCTGGAGGGCAATGCCTTGTAAAAGGCTCTCTAATCCAAATGTCTGACGGTTCTCTTTCTAAGATAGAGCTAATCCATAACCCTCATAAGGTTAAGAGCATAATGAACAATAGCTCAATTGGAAATTCGAACATATTAGATAAATGGGATGTAAAGAAGAGCCAAATTTACAAAATAATCACTAAAAATCCTCGCCTTGAGGTAGAATCCTCTAAAGATCACGTGTTTTTTGCGGTTACTACTAGCGGAATTATAGAAAAAGCTGCTGAAGACTTGAAAATTGGCGATTTACTGATAATGCCAGAAAAAATAAGCATTGAGGGAGAAATTCAGCATATAAATTCCTTAAGGTGTTGCAATTCATTTACAATAAATAAAGGCGGGAAAGAATTGCTAAAACAACAAAGATTGAAGAAAAGGTTGCACCAAAGGCAGTTAGCAAAAAAATTAAATATAACACAAACAGGAGTTTCTGTCATAGAATTAGGAAAAAGAAATATTAATGGAGCTTTATTGGGGAGATTATGCAATTTTTTAGACATAAACTTTGAAGAATTCTTAAAAAAATACTGCAAGCCTTATTTGTATAGGCCTATAAATTTGCCTGATAAAATAGATGAGACTTTTGCCCAATTTATTGGCTATTTTATGGGCGATGGATGCATAGAGAATGATAGGATAACCTTTTTTGAACAAAACAAAAAAGTAGCAGCATATTATAAGAATAAGTTTGAGAAATATTTTGGTATTAATATAAGCTACAGGTTTAGAAAAGATAAGAACTATCATCAATTAAGAATTACCAGCAGGCCTCTTGTAAGATTAATTAGAGATAACTTTCCAGAGACTAAAAAGGCTTTGAATTCAGAGATACCCCATAAAATCCTAAAATCTAAAGACAATATTGCAGCATCTTTCTTAAGAGGTTTTTTTGATGCGGAAGGATATTCTTCAGAAAACCAGAGAGTAGGCATTGGCATAAATAATAGGCTATTGGCTAAACAACTGCAAATGTTGTTGTTGAGGTATGGCATAATTTCCTCTTTCTTGGAGTATGATAATAGGCGAAATCCATACAGCAAAAATGCTAGATACACTCTGGACATTTCAGAAAAAAAATCTTTAGAGCTGTTTAAGAAAAAAGTCGGCTTTACTTCTTTAGAAAAAATAGAAAAATTGGATAGGGTACTTGAAAAAAAGAGCAATATTAGTTATGTAAGGCAAATACTAATTCATGGCTCTAAAATAAGAGGCATAATAGAAAAAGCAGGCTATAATCTGAAATTATTTCCGAAAGTAAGCATTTTTTTTAGAAACGAAAGAATGATGAGCAAGGAGATTTTTAAGAATTCAATACTGGCTAATATTAAGGATAAAACCCTTTACAAACAATTGAAGGAAATTTGCGATTTGCCGCTTCTTCCAGTAAAAATAAGCAAAATAGAGGTAATAGAAAAAATAACTGATATGGTTGATGTTTCAGTTAAAGATCAAAATTTCATAGCGAATGGAATATTCGTGCATAATTCAGCCGCAAGATACGAAAGGTTAAGGGAGGGAGCAAAAAAAGAGCATTTTAAGAAGGTAGCAGAATACATGAAAGAGCAGTTTTTAGGCAATAAAAGCCTCAAAGGCATAATTGTTGGAGGTCCAGGACCAACTAAATATGATTTTATTGATACTGGCTATATAGCAACGGAAGTAAGGAATAAGATAATAGGAATTAAGGATTTGAGCTATACAGGAGAATTTGGCTTGAGGGAATTGGTTGAAAAAAGCGAGGATATACTTGCCAATGAAAGCATAATGGCTGAAAAGAAAATTATGGCAAAGTTTTTTGAGCTGTTATCATCAAAAGCAGGAAAGGTTTCTTATGGCGTGGATGAAGTTATGAAGAACCTAAAATTAGGCATTGTAGACACTTTACTGCTGTCAGAAGAGTTAGAAGACAAAAAGATAGAAGAATTTGAAAATGAAGCTAAGAAAATGGGCACAAATGTGCAAATCATTTCAACAGAAACAATGGAAGGCATACAGTTAAGGGATATTGGGAAGGTTGCTGCAATATTAAGGTACGAGGTGCATAGCTAATGAGCATAGCAGAAGAAGCTTTTGAGTTATTGTTTTCTGATAAGGGCATAAGCAATTATAACCTAAAAATCAAATACCATGATAAATTTAATCCGTATAATGCTAATGTGAGATATACAAAAAATTCCCTGCAGTTTAATTTAAGCAGGAAATGGAAAAAGGTAAGCAAGGAAATACAAATTGGATTAATACAGGAGCTTATGCTCAAAGTCTTTAAGGAAAAGAAAAGCACGATAAACATTGACTTATATAACAATTTTATCAAAAATCTGCATATTAGCGTTCCTAAAGTTAGAACAGATAAATTGCTTGAGGAGTCTTTCAATAAGCTTAATGAGCAGTATTTTTTTGGATTATTGGAAAAGCCTAATTTGATGTGGCACAACTCCTTAAGAAAATTAGGCTCTTATGAATATGGCACAGACACAATTTCAATAAGCGAGGTTTTAAGCAATGATAAAGAGATTCTTGATTATGTAATGTACCATGAAATGCTCCATAAAAAACACAAGTTTCATAGCAGTAACGGAAGGACATGCCATCATACAAAAGAGTTCAAAAAACTGGAGAGCATGTACGAAAACAGCAAAGAAATAGAGGGGAAAATAAAAAATCTGATAAGGCAGGAAAAAAGAAATTTATTTTTTACATCCAAAACATTTTAAACGAAAATTCCACCGTTCTATGAACGGTGGAATTTTTACAATAAAAACATTTAAATATAAAGTGGCTTTTTGATGAGTTAATGTTGAGGCAAAATGACTAATCAGAATTTAAGGCTAATTCCATTGGCAGCCATGGAAAAAATACTTAAGAAATGCGGCGCTGACAGAGTGTCTGACAAGTCTAAATCTGCCCTTAAAAACAGGATAGAAGAGATTGCAAATGAAATAGGAATTAAGGCAGTGAACCTTGCAAAGCATGCTGGGAGAGTGACTGTAAAAGCAGATGATGTCAAGCTTGCGGCGAAGAGCTAAAACTAAACATTTATAAATCTTTTATTTTCCCTTCTATAAATGAAATTTCCACCGCTCTTAAGAGCGGTGGAAATTTCGCAATGACGAGATGAAGAGCAACTCAAGTAGGACGGTGGACAAAATGCGAAGGTTAATAAACCGCGCTGGTAAAAATTCCGCCGTTCATAGAACGGCGGAATTTTTACATAATTAGCGGTATATTATGGCAACAAAGGTTGAGAGTGTAGGCAGCTTGCAGAAAGGCAGCTATGTAATCATGGATGGAGTAGCATGCAGGGTTGTTGATGTTATCGTTTCAAAGTCAGGAAAGCATGGGCATTCAAAGGTAAGGTTTACCGGCATGGGCATAGTTGACGGGAAAAAAAGGGTTGTAGTAATGCCGGGCCATGACAATGTTGAAGTGCCTATAATTGAGAAAAGGTCAGCGCAAGTATTGTCTGTGCATGAAAATGCGGCAAATGTAATGGATTCGGAAACATATGAGACATTTGATTTAGCGATTCCTGAGGAATTAAAAGGGCAAGTAACAGAAGGAGCAAATGTTTTGTATTGGACGATACTAAATGATAAGGTAATGAAGCAGATAAAGGGCAGCGGTTAAATTTAAAAATGGTAAAGTTTCAAGAAGCTTACGGGAGAAAATTCAGGAGTATTTTTGTGTGCAAGAAATGCAGCACTAAAATGAGGACACAAAACGCAAAAATAATCCAAGGCAAGGTTAAATGCAGAAGATGCAATTTTAAGAGATTTAGGGCTGTAAGGAAAAAATGAGTTTTATTTTAGCACTGCTTGAGTACAAGGTTACGCTTATTTTTTATTTTCTGGTTTTTCTATTTGTTTACCTTAACAGGAAGAAATTTGATATTCACGGGAAGTTTATATTCCTTTACAGAACAAAAATCGGCATAAAATTTATGGGTATAGTTGCTAAAAGAGCAACAAAGATTGTTAAGGCAATTGGGCATATAGCTGCTGCAACTGGCTTTTTAGGAATGATTTTTACCTTTATTTTTATTCTGTTCTCTGCTTATGGCATGTTAATTGACAGCTCAAAGACAAATGGAGCAAGTCCAGTAATTCCTGGATTGCCGATTGCAGGCACCGGCTTGGTGTTTCCTTTACTAACAGGCTGGATAGTGCTTTTTATAATCATAGCAGTGCATGAATTTTCTCATGGAATTGTAGCATCTGCGCATAATATTAAAGTTAAGAATTCAGGCATGGCGTTTTTTGGCCCGATACTTGGAGCTTTTGTCGAACCTGATGAAAAAAAACTTTCAAAAGAGAAAAGCTGGATACAATATTCGGTATTTGCAGCAGGACCGTTCTCAAATTTTTTAAGTTTTGTGATTGCTGTTTTAATAGTATCATTCCTATTAAATCCTGCCTTAAGCTCTTTGTCCGTTTCCAAAGGGGCAATAATCTATTCTCAGCCCGGGCTGCCTGCAGACAAAGCAGGCATTTTAAATGATACAGTTGTTACAGCAATAAACGGCAAAAGCGTTTCTACAATCAAGGATTTTCAAGAGATTATGAAAGATATAGGGCCAAATAAAAAGATTGAGATAAAATCAAATGATAAGTCATACATTGTCACAACAACAGAAAATCCGGATGAGCATTCAAAAGGATATTTGGGAGTTTGGGTTACTGGAGAAAAATCAGAATTGAAGCACAGCACTTTTTTTAATGAAATTTTGTTTAGCATGCTTAAATGGAGCAAGCAGCTTTTAGGATGGCTTGCATTCCTCAGCCTTAATATAGGCTTGATTAACCTGCTTCCGGTTTTTGTTACAGACGGCGCAAGAATGCTGAAAGTCTTTTTTGAGAAAATAATCCAAGACAAGCAAAGAAGCATATCCGCATGGCTTTTTGTAAACTGGATGGCATTAGGCTCTCTTTTAATATTAATCTTTTTGCCGTTGTTTAGACTGATCAATTTGTTTTGAAAGGTTAAGCTTTAGGCTTTTTGCCGTCAAAATATTCTTTGGCTTTTTCATTTCCAATAGGCTTCGCTTTATCTCCCAGCGCATAATAAACTTTTTCAGCTTCAGGGCCCCAAGAATAATGCCCTTTTTCCTTTTCTATTCTGCTTATTTTAAACTCATTTAAAGCAACGCCTTTTTTAAGATGGTAGTAGATGCTTCTCATTGTTACTTTTGGAAAAATTGAAACATAAGCCTTGTAAATTTCATAGCCATACCCTTCCTTCATAAAATAAAGAATCTCTACAATGCTCTGCCGTATTTCAGATTTTACAGGCCTGCCTCTTGCCATAAAATTATAATTTTAACAGAAGTATTTATACTTTGCTGTAGGGGTAACTTCTAACACAACATAAAGGGTTTTTGCGAATTCAGTGCTTGTGCGTCATTGCCAATTCAGAAACTGCTGACAATATAAGTGGCTGCTCCAGAGCCGCGCTACAGGCAAAATGGCGCATCTTGATTCTTTTTTCATCATAAGAATATCTTATAGATACGCGCCATTTTGATAACAAAATTAACATTCTTCTGCCAGCCTACCGCCCCTTATTTTGGAGCAGCCACTTCAATGTTCCATATATGTTTAGAATAAGAGGTGTTAGCAGTTACGGGGAAGACACAAATTTTTATATGAAATAAAAAATCACTTGCATAACGCCCATCCGCAGTCTTTGCATGAAACGCAGCCTTCCTGTATCTGTGTTGCAGCTCCGCATTCAGGGCATGTCTTTGCTTTTGCTTGCGCGCCTTTAGCAACTAATCTTCCTGATTCAAGATCATTTTCTGATATGCCTTCTTTGTTTAATATAGATGTTTGCTGCTGCTTCACCTCTGCAATTTCTTGCTTTATTTCCTTTTTCTTAGGCGCGACCAGAACTTGGTCTTTAATGCTGGAATCCCTGAATACAGTAACATCTTTGCAGCCAAGCTTGTAAGCAAGCAAGTAGCTTTCCCTCATATGGTCTATAGTTGCATCAGCAGGAAAATTATTGGTTTTTGATATCGAAGAGTCAACCCATTTTTGGAATGACGCTAACGCATGTATATGCTCCTCTGGGGTTATACCCAATGCAGTTACAAATATTTTCTGCAGCTTTTTTGGAAAATTCTCAAGGTTTTGCACAGTGCCCTTATTATTGCATATTTCTTCCATTAACTCGTCTGAATAAATGCCCTCTTTCTTGAGAGCTTTCTCAAAAGCAGGATCCACATAATAAAAGCTTCCGACTTTAACATTTTTTTCAAATGCCAAGCTGTAAACAGGCTCTATTCCAGAAGAGCAGCCTGCAATCATTGAAATGCTTCCTGTAGGAGCAATAATTGTTGTGTAGCCGTTTCTTATGCCGTATTTTTTAATGTCTTGGCTTATTTTGCTCCAGTCAAAGTCCCATTCTTCTTTTAACTCAAAGCCTGCAAATGGCAGCTTTCCTTCATTATAAAAACTTTTATTGTAGTATGGCAGATTGCCGCGCTTCTTTGCAAGCTCTATGCTCTCTACTTTAGAATAATATGCAATGAATTGCATGAGCTTTTCCATAAATTTTCTTCCTTCTTCTGTGTTGTAAGAAAGCCTTAATTCATACAATAAATCTCCCAATCCCATAATACCCAAGCCTATTTTTCTTGTGGCAAGGCTCATTTCCTCTATCTGCTTTAACGGAAATTTATTTATGTCTATCACATTATCCAGGAGCTTTGTGCATTTATGCACCGCATCTTTTAAGCCATTCCAGTCATAGTAAACATTGCCATTTTCATCTTCTTTTGCAAATGCCCATACATTTATGCTTCCAAGGTTGCATGGCTCGTTTGGGTAAAGCAGAACTTCACCACAATTATGCACAACTATACCGTTAGCTATGAATGAATGAGTCATCGGTTCTGTTATGTCATAGACTTCTTCAACACCATTTTGCTCAATTCTGTCTAAATTATCAATACCTTCTTCAGAATTAACAAAAATATCATCTTGTGTTGTTAATCTACTAGCTTCTTTCCATCCGTTAGAAGTCAGTATTCTATGGTTTGGTGTGCATTTTAATTGTAATCCATTTTTTGTTATTAAGTTTATTGTTTGTTTTTTCCCAGTTTTGAATGCCCTGAATTTTGAAGTGTAAACCGATTGTCTCAATAATAAATCTCCACTTTGAACTACTCTTTCCACGGCAATGTTAATTCCACCATTTGGATACTTTTCAGATAATTCTTTAATTGACATCAAGCCAGATTTTGTTGGGACTAAAGTATCTCCTGCAACACAAGGGTTAGTTGTCACAATTGGCCCTAAATGCTCATAAAATGGATTATACTTATTTGAAGTATCATGAAATATCACGCCGGGCTCTGCAGATTCCCATGCCTGATAAACTATTTTGTCAAACAGCATTTTTGGGTTTACTGTTCTTACCACTTCATCATTTCTTGGATTTATTAAGGGGTAAGGCTCATTTTTGTTGTAATAATCCCAAAAGTCAGGCATTATAAGCACGGATATGTTGAAGTTCCTTAATCCCTTGTTGCCTTCCTTTGCTGTTATAAACTTCTCAATGTCAGGATGGTTGCTGTTTAAAATGCCCATGTTTGCTCCTCGCCTTATGCCCCCTTGCTTTACAACCTCTGTCATTGTGTCAAACATCTTCATAAATGATAAGGGGCCTGAGGCTGCTCCTGAAGTTGAAGAGACAAAATCCCCTTCTGGCCTTATTTTTGAGAAATTAAATCCTGTGCCGCCACCACTTTTGTGTATAATTGCAGTATGCTTTAAGGTATCCATTATGCTTTCCATGCTGTCTTCTATACCTAAAACAAAACATGCAGAGCCCATTCCCAATGAATTCCCAAAATTCGCAATAGCAGGAGTATTAGGCATGAATTTTTTTTCCACCATCAGCCCGTAAAAGTCATCTATTGCCTTTTCATATTTATTAAAATAATTATTATTTAATAAATCCAAAAACTGGCTCCATGACACCTTCATATTTTTTTCCTTGTTATATCTCCCATAAATTCTCCTTATTCCTTCCATGTGGTATTGGTTTAGCTTGTATTTGCCAATAGAAAACTTATTGTCGAACTCTGCTTGATTAAAATCAGGCAGCTCAAAGGAATTTTGCTTGCTGCTTATGTCATAAACCTTTTCGTCATAAAAAATGTCAGGAAGCGCGGCATGTATTGCAACCCTTGTAAAAAGCTGCTTTGGCGTTTCTATTAGCTTTCCCTTTTCATCTTTTTTTAGGTATCTTGCCTTTAAAACCCTTAGCGCGTTTAAATCAAAGTTTTTGTCAACATCATCTAAAAAATCCTTTTCCAAGAGCCTCATTTTTTGCTCTCTTAGCTCAGCCCTTTTTTGTCTGTACACAATGTAAGCTTTCGCAGTTTTAGCATGCCCTAATTCAATAAGGACTTTTTCTATTGTATCCTGCACATGCTCCACTGTAGGTATGCCCTCTAAATTCTTTTCAAGCTCTTCTATTACCACATCTGTTATTTTTTCGGCCTCTTCCCTATTTTTGCCTCCAACAGATATTGCAGCCTTGAGTATAGCATTCACTATTTTGCTTTTTTCAAAAGGCACTATGCTTCCATCACGCTTCCTTATTTCAGAAATATTTTGGGACATTTTCTCAACCTCTTTATAAAAAATAAACTAAATTTTTATAATATACCGCGCATGCTATACATACTATATATTGTATATTAGCTATTCTGTAAACACGATATATAGTGTTTTTTAGATTTTTTGAAAGAAGTGTACTTCTATTTAAATGTTTTGAATATGACGTTTACATTGTGTTATTTTGTTATGCACTATCATACTATTTTATTATATGCTGTCAAGGTACGCATATCTTGAGCTTTCATCAATCATTATGTCCTCGCAATCGCGGCATATGTACGGATCGCTATGACCGCTTTTAAAAATTACATAGCCGCAACTTATGCACTTGTTTCGTTGCATAGCGCATCAGCCTCCTCATAACCTTTCATAAATCCAAGCTCATTTGAGCTTATTTCATCATCTTCTAAAAGCTGCTCTCTTACCTCTTCAGAATAAATGCTGTCATCTTCTAAAATAGTATCTAGCTCGTCGTCCCACATAACTTCTTTTCCCATCCTTACCACCCCCTTATATATTTTTAGCTCTTATTTATAATTTAAATCAAAAGAATTAAATATATATAGTTATTCTTTATACTATATATACAACTTATTTGTTATATACACTAAATGTTTATACTATAAAAACAAAACACTAAAAAATCTGCAAGGCAGATTTTTTAGTGTTTTGGAATAATTAACATAAGGGGTGGTTAATATTGATTACAGGAAACTTATAGGATTTAGCAACGGCTCTTTCGTTGTGACAATGCCAAAATCTTGGATTGGGAAAAATAATCTAAAAAAAGGAGATATGATAGGCATTGAAGAAAACAGCACGAATATTATTTTTCATGCAAACACAAAAGAAGTCAAGAAGGAAGATAAGTCCATTGTTATAAATGCAGATGATAAAAACTTAGTAAAGATAAAAGCAGAGATAGTAGTAGCTTATCTTAACAACTATAATACCATAGAAATTTTTTCTAACAATCTTGAAAATAATGCGCTTGCCATAAAAGACATATTAAGGAATCTTTCAGGGATGGAAATAATAGAGCAGACAGGAAGCAGAATAGTTGCAAAAGACCTTATTGACGTCGGGAATATATCTGTGCAAAGCCTTATACGCAGGATGGATGTCATAACAAGGTCTATGATGGATGATACAATTTTGTGCATAGAAGGAAAGTGCAATCCAAAAAGCATAGGGCACAGGGATGTTGATGTCAACAGGCTTTATTACCTCGGATTCAGGATAATAAAAAATATTATGGAAAATCCAGCGCTTATGAAGAAGCTGAATACAGATCCTTGGAGGCTTTTTAGCGACAAGATGGTTTTAACAAGGATAGAGGAAATCGCTGACAGGCAAAAGAGGATATCAAGGCTGATAGCGGAAATTGACTACAAAAACAAGCTTATCAAGGATTTTAAGAAACTAAAGGAAGAGATTAAGCAAAGGTATAGTGATGCAATGAAAGCTTATTATAACAATGACAAAACAATTGCTTATAATATAGAGACGACAAACAAGGCATTAATTGAAGTATGCGATAAATTCCTTGAAGATATGAGCATCAGCACATGCGCCCAATGCCATTCACAACTTCTTAAATTGAACAGCAGGTTAGAAATGAAAAAGGGCAATCAGAGCAATCCTGAAACTTTTCAGAGCATGAACACATCCATTGCAAAGATAGTGGAGTACACTAAGGCAACATTGACTTTCATAAAGTACATAGCAAGAACTGTATTAAGCATGTAACAATCGCGAGAAGTGTTAATACCCTTCAAACATAATCTTTTGCTTTTCTTTAATTAATGCAGTAAGAGTTGCAGCGCTTTTTTTTACTTCTCCGACGATTTTAGCGTCGCTTGTAATCTGAAGAATTTTGTCGGCATCTTTATTTTTGCAAATTATGAAAAAGCCCATGCCCATGTTAAAAGTCTCATACATTTTTTTATGCGGGAATTTAGACTCTTCCTGCATCAGCTCAAATATTGGGTGGGGCTTTAATGGATTGTCTATTCTAAACTCAAAATTGCCTTTGAGCCTGTTAAAATTTTTTAATCCATAGCCCGTGTTATTTATTCCAATTACATCAAAGCTTTTTGATATTTTAGCTATATCCTCCAAATAAATCCTAGTTGGCTGCAGCAGCATTTTTCCTATTGTGGAGTTATTAAATTGAGAATCAAGGGAATATTTTCCTTTGTACAGCTTTTTGAATTTTTTTCTTGTTTCAAAGTCGCTATTCAGCAGATAATGCCTTAAATAGGTGTAGCCGTTGCTATGCGCCCCAGAGCTTGGCAGCGCGATTATTTTGTCGCCAACAGAAATTTTTTTTATTGCCTTCTCTTTTTTTATGAAGCCTATCATGCATCCTACAATATCAAAGCCATAGCCTTCTTTTGCGGAGCTTAATAACTCGTCTGCGGATGCTGTTTCGCCTTTGCCAAAGTTTATTCTTATGGAATTTTTTAATATTTTTGATGCATTGCATTGCTCCAATGCTTTTGACATGCCTTTAACTATGCTGCTTGTAATTGCCCTTTCTTCTATTTGTGATTGGCATGTAATGCAGTCCATAAACAAGAAAGGGCTTGCGCTTCCCAATGTTGCAATATCATTTGCTGACATTGCGACACAATCAATGCCTATTGTGTCGTAAATGCCCATTGCCTCTGCAATAAGTATTTTTGTTCCAACTCCGTCAATGGCAGAAGCAATATAATGCTCTGGAAAAACTTCATTGTTTTCATAAAGCTCAGCGAACATTCCTTTGCTTTCTTCAACTATATCTTTTTTTAGAGAAAGGGGTATTGCCTTTTTAATAGCATCAACAGCTTTTGATTCCCTTTGTTGGTAATTAAGAGGCATATCAAAAGCGAAAGAATTGGTATTTATAAAGGTTTTTTTTGTGTGTAACTGCTAACACCTCTTATTCTAAATATGTATGGAACATTGAAGTGGCTGCTCCAAAATAAGGGGCGGTAGGCTGGCAGAAGAATGTTGATTGTGCTATCAAAATGGCGCGTATCTATAAGATATTCTTATGATGAAAAAAGAATCAAGATGCGCCATTTTGCCTGTAGCGCGGCTCTGGAGCAGCCACTTATATTGTCAGCAGTTACTAAAAAATGTATCTGGTAATATAGATTTGTCCGAGAATCAGGGTTTTTGCGAAAGTCGGTGCTTGTGCGTATAGTGGCGCAACTAAATAATGGAACAATAATTATTGCGCCACTATGCTAGAGAACACAAAGTATAGGAACGGAAGTCA
>JACPMQ010000038.1 GCA_016185955.1 Candidatus Woesearchaeota archaeon
TCTAAATATAGGAACGGAACATCTATTACGATTATTGACTTCCGTTCCTATACTTTGTGTTCTCTAGCATAGTGGCGCAATAATTATTGTTCCATTATTTAGTTGCGCCACTATACGCACAAGCACTTAATGCGCAAAAACCCTTTATGTTGTGTTAGCAGTTACCTTTTTTGTAGTAAGCACAGAATACTTTGATTCAATTTTTAGATGTTTAAAGAGATGTTACTGTGTACTGCCTCTTTGTCGTCGTTTAAAATATTTACCACAATTCAAATTGAATATAACTACCATCAACCAAAATCCTGCATTACACCTTCAAATTCCTGTTTATCATATTCACTATGCTGTCTTTTCTGTCTTTGATAGGCTGCCTTTTGAGATAAATTTCCAGGTTTTCCCTTTTTATGCGCAAATTAATCCTTGTTATCTTCTCATTTATTTTATTAAGCCTGTTAATAACCATATTAAGCTTTCCTTCCATTCCCCCATGGACAGCTGCTACAAGAATTTTATCAAACATTTCATTTAGGTAAAACAATTTGTTCCCTCCAAAGGTTTTTTGCTCTTCCCCCAGCATTTCAATAACAGCATTATTTTTTCTGCTCAAGTTTAATGATATTATAACCGCTTCTCTGTATGCCTTGTTTCTTATGAGGTTAAGCTCTATTTCGTCGTTATTATGGGTTATATCATTCATAAATTCATTAAATCTGGCATCATTCATTAAGTCATTAAAGCTGAAGTATTCAACAGAATTTATGCTCCTATCAATATTAATATGAGAAAGAGGGTTCTTATAGATAATATTATCATTAATTTCCATATCTTCCACCCCAAAATGCAATATGAGGAGAGCAGTATTTAATGGTTTCGCTTGTGAAATTCCGTTGTTGAAAAACAGCAAAATTTCACCATTGGCGGAAAATTTGTGGTCCGTCATCACGAAAATTACGCCGCTCTTTAGAGCGGCGTAATTTTCGGTTTGAAACAATTAAATTTATAAACAATTTAGCAATTTTAATTTTGCACATGCGTCGGTGGTCCAATGGCTAAGACAATGGCCTTCCAACAATCTTTTTTGTTAACCTAAAAAAGATTGCCAAAAGGAGTTGTTTAAACTTGACGAAAGCCATTTATCCGGGTTCAAAGCCAAAAATTTTTTCATAAAAAAATTTTTGAGTGAAAGTCCCGGCCGGCGCATATTTTATTTCTATAAATTTATAAATTCACAATGCCTTTTATTTTTTATGGCAAGAATACTTTATGGAATTGCGGGCGAAGGCATGGGACATGCTGTAAGAAGCAGAGTTGTAATAGAGCATTTAAGCAAAGAAAATGAAATAAAAATAGCAACTTCAGGCAAAGCATATTCTTACTTAACAAGATTTTTTAATGTTGAGGAAATAGATTATTTCAGGCTGATTTATAAAAACAATAAAACCTCAATTGCTTTGACATTGCTTAACAACATAGTAAGGCTTCCAAAAATATTTTTAAAATCTTTAAAAATCTATAAAATAATCAAGGAATCTAAGCCAGATATGATTATAACCGATTTTGAGCCATTAGTGGATTATTTTGCATTTTTTTGCAACATTCCTGTAATTTCAATAGACAACCAGCATATTATAACCAAAACATCCGATAAAATGCCTAAAAAATACCGGTTTGAGGCATTTTTGACATTAGCTGTCATGAAATTATTCATAATAAAGTCAAACAAATACTTTATCAACTCATTTTTCAATTGCAGCCTAAAAGACAAAAATTCAGTTTTAATAAAGCCATTATTAAGAAAGGAAATAATAAATGCAAAAACTGCTGTCAAAGAGCATATACTTGTATATCAGACTTTTGAGAGCAATAAAAAACTCATTAAAATTCTTCAGACAATAAGCGAAAAGTTTGTTGTCTATGGATTTCATAAAAACAAGAAGCTTGGAAATGTTTTTCTTAAAGAAGTGGATGAATCCAATTTTTTAGAAGACTTAAAATCATGCAAAGCAGTAATAACCTCCGGTGGCTTTGTTTTAATCAGCGAAGCTTTATATCTAAAAAAGCCTGTTTTGTCAATGCCAATCAAAGGGCAGTTTGAGCAGATTTTAAATGCAATTTATCTTGAAAGATTAGGTTATGGCATATTTGCAGAAGAATCCAGCAAAGAGATTATTGAAAATTTTATAAAAAAAATCCCGAAATTTAAAAAAAATCTTTCGAATTACAAAAAATATGCCAATAAAGAAGCGCTTGATGAGATAGCTAAAGCCATTAAAAACGAATTTTCCACCGCTCATAGAGCTGTGGAAAATTCGTAGTCGCAAAACAAAAATCAAGCCGAAGAAAGATAAAACTGCGGAATTTTTACAATTTGGCATTGTTTTGTCTTGCTCATAGGTTGTCATTGCGAAACACTAAAAAATCTGCAAAGCAGACTTTTTAGTGCGCCAAAACCCACAGTTTGCCATTGCAAAATTTCCGCCAATCAAAGATTGGCGGAAATTTTGTGTCAAATCTTCAAGCTCACTAGCTGTGAGATGCCATGCTCATTCATTGAAACTCCATAAAGGCTGTCTGCTTCCGATATAACCGCGTCATTATGGCTCATTATCACATACTGGGCTTTTTCAGAGTATCTCCTTATTAATTTTGCAAATTTTTCTGAATTATGCTTGTCAAGGGCAGCATCAACTTCATCTAAAACATAAAATGAGGCTGGCTCATGCTCCTGTATTGCAAAAATAAATGCAAGAGCCGTCATTGTTTTTTCACCGCCGGACAAGCTTCTGATGTCAAGGAACTTGCTTCCTGCTATCTTGACATTAATCCTGACTCCGGCCTCAAACGGGTTTTCCTCATTTTCTATAATTAGATTAGCTTCCCCCTTTGTGCTGAGGATTGAAAAAAATCTTTTGAAGGTTTCATTAATGACAGAAAACACTTTCATAAAAAGCTCCTTTTTCTTGCTCTCTATTTCCCGCATCATCTTAAGCACATCTTCCTTTTCCTTGAAAAGCGTTTCCTTCTTCTCAATTAAGAGTTTATATTGCTTCTCAACTTCCTCATAGATTTCCAATGCTCGCATATTAACAGAGCCTATTTGCTCCCGCATCACTTCAAATTTTCTTATGTCATTCTTAAGCTGCTCCTCGCTTTTGCCCAAATCTAACTTGATGCCCTCATATTGCTGGAACTCAAGACTTAAGCCTGCCAATATGGAAGTTATCTCCGCAAGTTTTAATGACAATGTATTTGCTTTAACCTCAACCTTCCTGCCCTCGTCCTGATAATTATTGCCTGTTATCTGGTTTTTTTGTATATCCTGATCTATTTTTGATCTTTTAACAAAAAGCCCTTTAAATTTGGCATATAAATCCTGCGCGGTATCTTCCTTTTTCTTTAGCTCTGAATTTTTTTGCTTTACAGAATCCATCAAAGCCTTTAGCTCATTGTTAAATTCCTCATCTTCCTTTTCAAGCTGTTTTATTATTTTCTCGGTTTTTTCCGCTTCGCTCCTGTAAATGCTCTCTGACTGCACATCCATATTTTTGATTTCAGAGTCAATCCTTATCACAGTTTCAGTCAATTCTTTCAGCTTTTCCTCAAATGCATTCAGCTCTGCAATAAGCGTTGGATTGCTTAGCTGGGAAATATTTGCCCGTAACTTCTGTTTCTCTGTTTTAATTGCCGCAAGCCCCGTGTTTAACGAATTTATTTTATCCTGCAAAAGCTTTATTTTCTTGTCAATTTCCTGCTCATGTTTCATTAAATTGGCTTTTTTTTCCTCATTTGCCTCAAGATCAGTTGCCTCAAGATGCAGGGACTTTTCCATGTTCAGAATTCCCCCTTCAAGATCTGCCTTCAATGTCCTTAATTTTGCTATAATCTCCTCATTTTCCAGCTTCTTTTTTTCCAAAGAGTTAATTGAATTCTTCATTTCTTCAGTCTGCTCTTCATAGTTTTCAATGTCTTTAGCAATATCTTCCTCCTTAAAGCCCATGCTGTGCTTTCTCTTCAGTCTAAAACCGCCGTGCATTACGCCGCTTTTTTCAGCTAGGTCGCCGTCAAGAGTGACAAATTTTGCATTTCCGATGCCAAGCCTTCTTGCAACATCAATGTTCTCAACAACAATGGTGTCTGCAAAAACATGCTCGAATGCCCTTTTAAACTTGCTGTCAAATGAAATAAGGTTTATAGCCAATCCATAGCTCCCTTTAGAATCCGCAATCTTTTTTACTTCAGCTCTTGGGGCGTTTGTTTCCAGCTTATTTAAAGGGAAGAATGTTACAACCCCCAGCTTATTGTCTTTCAGGTATTTAATGCATTCTGATGCCGTTTTGTCGTCTTCAACAACAATTCCCTTGAGCTTTTGCCCTGCTGATATCTCAAGAGCCAACGCAAATTTTGATTTTACATTTCCAAGCTCTGCAATCGTTCCGTAAATTCCTGCTTTTCTGCCTTTCAGCTCCAATATGCTTTTTATGGCAGCATCTCCATAGCTTATTTCCCTGGTGCTTATATCCTTTATTCTTAATTTTGCAAGCGCCTCTTCTATATCATAAGCTTTTTTCCTTGCATTTGCAAGCTGCGCAGATAGCATGGAATTTTCTTCCAGCTTTTTATTAAGCTCCAATGTATGTCTTTTAAATTCATCTCTTTTGCCCTTTACTTCCCCTAAAAGCTTTTTATTGCTTTTTTCTATCTCTGTTACCTTGCTTATCTGCGCGTTAATTATATTAATTTCATGCGCTACTGCATCCTTTTCCCTAATCAATGCGTGCTGCTGCTCTCTTGCTGCCTGCACTTCTTTTTGCAGTTCCTCTGATTTTCTGTCAATTTCTTCAACCTGCTTTTCTATATTAGGAATATCTCCCAGCTTGTTTTTCTGCTTAAATTCCTGGATTTTTTTTGTTATTAGTGCCTTTTCTTTTTCCTTTGAAGTTATTTCTTTTTCTAATTTTTCTTTTTCCGCCTCAAGCTCCTTATTTTTTTCTTCTATCTCCTTAATGCTGTTTTTTAAGTCATTTCTCCTGTTTTTTATTTTGTTAATCTCGCTTTTTACAGTTTCTATCCTTGAATTCTGCTTTGTAGTCTCTATTTTAAGTGATTCAACTTCCTTATTGAGCTTTACTTGCTCCACTTCCCCTTTTTCCTCTATTTCCTTACTTATGGTTTCTATTTCCTTTCTTTTTTCTTCATTCTGCTGCCATAAATTTTTTATTTTCTCGTTTATCTTTGCAAGCTCCTTATTTGTTTCTTCAAGCTTGGACTGCAACTCATTTTTTTCCTCTTCCTTTTTGTCAATTTGCAGCTTTAAATAAGAAGCCTTGTTTTGCTTTATCCTGTCATTCATATCCTTGTATTTTAATGCCTGATCTCTGTCTTTTTTCAGCTCTTTTAAGTAAGTATTTCTTTCCATAAGGACTATTTCAGTTTCCTTAAGCCTCTCATCAACCTTTTGCAGCTCTAATAATGCTTTGTGCTTTCTTTCCTCATAGACGGTTATGCCCGCTATTTCGCCTATTAAGTCCCTTCTTTCGTCAGGATGCATCTCCACAAACTTCACAATGTCACCTTGCAGAATTATGTTATAGCCTTCAGGGTTTATTTTTGCAATTGACAATAAGTCAAGGATTTCCTGCCGTGTCCTGATTTCATCATTTATTTTGTACACAGATTGTCCGCTTTGCCTTACTATCCTTGTAATCTTGACTTCATCATCTTCCGTAGGAAAAACTTTTTTGTTGTTGTCAAAGAATATGGAAACTTCGCCTTGTTTTGCAGGTTTTTTTAACTTGCCGCCATTATAAATAAGGTTTGCTGATTTCTCTGCCCTTAATGACTTAGAAGATGATTTGCCCAAAACAAAGCATAAAGCATCTAAAATATTACTTTTTCCAGAGCCATTAGGGCCTAAAACGCAATTATAGCTTCCATTAAATAATATTTCAGTATGCTTAGCAAAGCTCTTAAAACCATTCATTATTATTTTGTTTATCTTTGTGCCTTTTTGCTCATTCACTGTAACTTGAAGCTGTGTTTGCTCTCCCATAAACCTAAAATCACATGCTGATTATATATAAAGGTTTTTATATTGCACGTAACTGCTAACACA
>JACPMQ010000039.1 GCA_016185955.1 Candidatus Woesearchaeota archaeon
ACATCTATTACGATTATTGACTTCCGTTCCTATACTTTGTGTTCTCTAGCATAGTGGCGCAATAATTATTGTTCCATTATTTAGTTGCGCCACTATACGCACAAGCACTTAATTCGCAAAAACCCTTTATGTTGTGTTAGCAGTTATTTTTTTGAGCTTATTTAACTTTACTTCAACATCTTAACAAAATCATCAAATAGGAAATTAGTATCCTCAGGACCGCTATGTCCCTCAGGATGAAACTGAACGCTGAAAAAAGGCTTTGCATTGTGTTTAATGCCTTCATTCGTTCCGTCATTTGCATTGACAAAAAATTCTTGCCAATTTTCATCTAAAGATTTTGTGTCAACAGCAAAACCATGATTTTGTGTTGTGATAAAGCATCTTTTTGTGCCAACAAGAGTGCAAGGCTGGTTTTGAGAGCGATGCCCGTATTTCAGCTTGTAAGTGTTTCCATTGGCAGCAAGAGCTAAAATCTGGTTGCCTAAGCAAATTCCAAATATAGGAATATTTTGCCTCATTGCCTTTTCTGTATTCTCAATTGTTTTTCTGCACATCTTTGGATCTCCGGGACCGTTGCTTATTACAATTCCATTGAAATCAAAATCAAAAAAATCATAGTCATAAGGCACTCTTATGACGTCTAAATTCCTTTTAAGAAGATTCCTTATGATATTATTCTTAACGCCGCAATCTATCAAAATTATTTTTTTGTTTTTTTTATTCTGTTTTGCGCCATCATAACTCTCATAAAATACCGGCTTGTTTACTGTAACTTCTTTGACAATATCCATTTTATTTGGGTCGTAAAGCTTAACATCTTTATCATTTATTACTATTTTTCCGAGCATTGCGCCTTTTTCCCTTAACTTTTTTGTGAGCTGCCTTGTATCAATTCCGCATATTGCAGGAACATTATATTCCTTAAGCCATTCAGCAAGGCTTTTTTTTGCATTCCAATGGGAATATTCAAAGGAGTAATCATCTATTAAAAGCCCCTGTATGTGTATTTTTGATGACTCAAAATATTTGCTCAAGCCGAATTCATCATTTTGCATCGCAGGAACACCATAATTTCCTATTAATGGGTAAGTCAAGCATAATATCTGCCCTTGATAGCTTGGATCAGTCAAAGATTCCGGATAGCCGACCATTCCTGTTGAAAAAACTACTTCTCCGGAAACAGAGCTTTGAGACGCAAATGAAAATCCGTGAAAAATTGAGTTATCCTCAAGAACAAGCTTTGCATTTCTTTTAAGCAGCATATTAAAAAAAATAAGCAGAATAGTATTGTTTATAAATTTTGCGTTTAAAAATTCCACCGTTCTACGAACGGTGGAATTTTTATGAGTTATGTTGATAAGCCTTGCATTGCAAAACACTAAAAAATCTGCAAAGCAGATTTTTTAGTGTTTTGCATTATATAAGTGTAAGCAGAGTGCGCAGCAATAACGCCTTCAGCTACTCCTGTAATTGCCTGCTTAAATGAGGAGTCAACAACATCGCCTGCAGCAAAAATGCCTTTAACATTGGTTTTGCTGTCCCTGTCAATAATTATCTCGTTGCTTTTATTTACTTTGACTCCAAGCTTAACTGCTAACTCTGATAAAGGGCTATGGCCTATTGCGCCAAAAATGCCGTCAAGTTCAAGTTTTTTGCTTTTATTATATTCTTTGTCGAGAATTGCAGATGTTACTGTTTTGTTTCCAACTATTTCTACAAGATTTGTGTTTGTGATTACCTCTATTTTTGGATTTTTTTCAATGAGTTTTGCATTTACAGGCTCTGGCCTTATTTTATCGCCGCGATAGATTATATAAACCTTTTTTGCGTATTGCGCCAGAAGCAAAGCTTCTTTTGCTGCAGTATCGCTTCCACCGATTACTGCTACCCTCTTATCCTTAAATAAGGGACCATCGCAAAGCGCGCAATAATGCACTCCTCTATTTTTAAATTCTGAAGAGCCTTTCATTGGAAGCTCCTTCCACTTTGCTCCTGTTGCAAAAATAATTGTTTTTGAAGTATAGGAATTTTTTCCGGTTTTGACAATAAAAAAACTTAGTTTTTTATGCTTGTTTATGCCAACAGCCTTTTCTTCCTTGATTTCTATATTATAATCACGCGCATGCTCTTCAATTTTTTGCGCAAGCTCTTGCCCAGTAAGATGCTTAAATCCAGGATAGTTATCAACGGTGTCTGTTAAAGTTATTACTCCTCCTATTGGAAGCTCATTGCCGTAAGTTGCTCCTAACACCACTGTTTTAAGGTTTAATCTGCCTGCGTACATTGCAGTGGCTAAACCAACAACACCTGCTCCTATGATAACTGCGTCGTAGATTGATTCCATAGCATACAATGCAATTTTTTATATTTTTAATTTTTTCCCAAAACTTTCATGCCATTCATATAAGGCACAAGAACATCTGGAATTTTTACCATGCCGTCTTTCTGCTGGCAATTTTCAAGTATCGCGCGCAATGCCCTTGATGTTGCTATTGCAGTGCTGTTAAGGGTATGCACATATTCTTTTTCACTGCCTTTTTGATATTTAATGTTAAGCCTTTCTGACTGATAAAATGTGCAGTTTGAGCATGAAACCACTTCCTTGTAAGCCTTTTCACGCGGCATATACACCTCTAAGTCATATTTTTTTGCTGCAACAGTTCCTATGTCGCCGGTGCATATGTTAACAACACGATAAGGCAATTTTAATTTCCTGAAAATCTCTTCCGCATTTTTTATTAAGTTTTCAAATATGCTCCAGCTGTCTTCTGGCTTGCAGAAAATGAACTGCTCAATTTTGTTGAATTGATGCACTCTAAAAAGCCCCTTTTCATCAACGCCATGGCTTCCAATTTCTTTTCTGAAGCACGGGCTTACTCCTGCGAGCTTAAGAGGCAATTGATTTTCATTAAAGACATAGTCAGCATACATAACCCCTATAGAATGCTCCGATGTTGCAATAAGGTATAAATCTTCCTTGTCAATCTTATACATCATTGTTTCAAAATCATTTAAGTCTGTAACGCCCTGATAAAACTCTTTTCTAATCATTAAAGGCACTTCTGCAAGAATAAACCCTTTTTTTGTTAATAGCTCAATTGCAAACCTTTGCAACGCAAGCTCCATCAAGGCTAAGTCTCCCAATAAATAATAAAATCCCTTTCCTGAAACTTTAGCTGCGCTTTCAAAATTGCCAATTTTTAAGCTTTCAATAACCTCGCCATGGGGCTTTAGCTCAAAATCAAATTTCTTTATTTTTCCAGATTCCCTTAAGGTTTTATTATCATTTGAGTCTTTTCCAATTGGGACAGAATCGTGCAGTATGTTAGGTATTCGCATAATATAATTATTAATCTCGTTCTTTAAGTTTTCAACTTTGCTTGCTAATTCATCAACTTTTTGGGGAAATTCCTGCGCTTCCTTTACCTTTTCTTTTATGTCCTTGTTTTGTTTTTTCAGCTGCCTTATCTCATCTGTAAGAATATTCCTTTTATGCCGCAATTCCTGCTCTTTTTGCAGCAGCTCACGATACTCCTTGTCTTTTTTAATGAGAATATCTATCCACTTTATCTTTTCCAAATCATTTCGCTTTTTAAGATCTGCTTTTACAGCATCGGGATTTTCCCTGATGAACTTAATTGTGGGCATTTTATCCAAAAGCTTATTAGAATATATAAAAAGGTTTCTCTTAAAAATTACGCCGTTCTGTGAACTGCGGAATTTCTACAATTTGGCATCGTAATAAACCCTTCTGTTGTCTTTGCCTTTATTTTCAACTTTCAATATTTCTATTGTGCCTATTTCCTTCGTGCTTTTTACATGGCAGCCGCCGTCTGCTTGCCTGTCAACGCCTTTGATTTCTACAATCCTTAATGTGCCTACATCAGGAGGCATTTTGTTGGCAAGCTTAACCATATCCGGCATTTTTAAAGCCTCTTCCCTTTTCATATAAGAAATACTGACAGCCAAATCCTTTTGAACTATTTCATTTGCAATTTTGCAGTATTCATCGATGAGCTGCCTATCAAAATTTTCCAAGCTGAAATCCATTCTGCCCCTTTCAGGCTCAATTTGACCGCCGGTAATCAAAGCATTTGATTTTGAATGGAATATCGATGCAAGCAAATGAGCAGTTGTATGAAGCCTCATCAGCTTGTAGCGCCTTTCCCAGTTTATTTTTCCTACAACCTTATCTCCTATTTTCAATCCTGTTTTGGAAACCTCATGGCTTATTATGTTGTCAAATTTACCAACATAAGCTACTGGAAATTCTTCTCCATTCCTTAAAATGCTGCCGGTATCATAAGCAACTCCGCCGCCAAGAGGATAAAAGGCAGTCTGGTTTAAAACAACATATTTGTCATCTTTCACGCTTTCAACAACAGCATCAAATTCCTTAACATAACAATCATCCATGTAAATGGCTTTTACCATAAAATCACCCGTGATTATCTAATTCTTTAATATCTTTTTTAATATATGTTGTTTGCCTTTCCAATCAAGAGCCTCTTTTAAAACATCCCCAATTGTTTCTACGGGAATTACTTTAATCTTATTTATGTTTTCTTTTGGGATAATTATATCCTTAAAATTGGATTTCGGGACTATTACTTGCTTCATGCCTGCTTCGATTGCAGCTTCTACTTTTGAAGTTACTCCGCCGACAGGCAAGACTTCACCGCGCACAGACAAGGAGCCGGTCATTGCAGTATCTTGCTTAACAGGTATCTCCTTGAATGCTGATATAACAGCTGTTGCGACTGCTATTGAAGCGCTGTCACCTTCAACGCCTTCATGAGTCTGCAAAAACTGCACATACAAATCATAAGTTTCTTTTATATCCTGCCCAAAATATTTTTTGATAAGCGCAGAGACATTTTTAATTGCCTCTTTTGCTATTTCTCCAAGCTTGCCAGTCGCTATTATTTCACTTTCCTTTCCGCCAGGAGTCACTTCAGCTTCTATCGGCAAAATAATTCCAGAGTAAGGCGGAGTTATTCCTATAACAGCCAATCCATTAACCCTGCCAATCCTTTTTCCTGAAGTTACAATAACCTCGTATTCTTTTTTCTGCTAAATGTATTTGTCTGCTATCTGCTGCTCTAAAGTCCTCGCTAAAGTTTTTGCTTCCCTCACATGGCTTTCTGTGACAACTGCTGACTTTTTCTCTTTTGCTAAATCTCCTGCTGCCCTTATTAAGCCTCCAAGCTCCCTTAACCTTAAAGTAAGATGGCCCTTTCTGTTTGCTCTTCTTTTTGCTTCTTCTATTATCTCATCAACTGCTTCCTTGCTGAAATGCGGTATTTTTCCGTCTTTAATAACCTCCTGCGCTACAAAAGTTACAATCTTGCTTCTGTTTTCTTGTGTGTCGGGAAAAGTGTCTTTCATGAATACCTCATAGCCATAGCCGCTTATTCTGCTTCTTAAAGCAGGGTGCATATGCTTCACTGTCTCTGTATTTCCAGCTGCTACAAGAATAAAATCGCATGGCACAGGCTCTGTTCGAACCATTGCGCCAGCGCTTCTTTCAGATTGCCCTGTGATAGCAAATTTTTTTTCCTGCATTGCCGATAAAAGCTCCTGTTGCGTGGCAGCATCCAAAGTTGCAATTTCATCTATAAACAAAACGCCCATATGCGCCTTATGTATCATTCCTGCAACAACCCTTTCATGGGCAGGGGTTCCCAAGCCGCCTGATTGAAAAGGGTCATGAAGCACATCGCCAAGAAGCGCACCTGCATGCGCTCCTGTAGCATCATAAAATGGCGATTGCTTTTTCTTGAAATTGTCAACTATAACTTTTGGAATTTTAATTCTGCCTTCCACTTTTTTGCCTAAGTTAAGGAATATGACAAAAGCGCCTAAAAATATCATCCCTCCAAGAAAAAAAGCTGTGAACATAATGTCAGATTTGTAATAAGAGCGCACCCACCACGGCGCAAACATAGCTGCCAAAACAAGAATGAACAAAATTATATTTTGGTTCTTAAACATGTTCATGCTTTGTATTCTGGCTCTCGCAATTAAATCGCGGCCTTGCCCTGCAGGAATTGTTCTTATCAAAGGCATATTTTCATCATTCGGATTTGGAAAAGAGATTATGTCAGCAAGCTTTTCCTTAGGAAGAAGTTCTGCAAGAGCCATGCCTAACATGCTTTTTCCTGTACCGGGCTCTCCAATTAACAGAACATTCCTTCTTTGCCCGGCAGCTTTTTTTGTTATCTGAACAGCTTCTTCCTGCCCTATGATCTGCTCTATAAGAGTTGCTGAAACCTTAACATCGGCAGTAGATTTAAAGCTTATACTTTTATTGCCTCTATCTGCCTTTTTTGCTTCTAATTTCTGGCTTTCAGATTTTTTGGCCATGATTTTAGTAGTACATGCTATGTATAAAAAGGTTTTGTTCACGTAAATTGAACTTTCTAACGAAACATTTTTAAATTTGGATTTAATTCGAGTTTTTATGGTAAGAAAAATCGGTGGTCCTAGAAGGAAAAGCAGGTATAAGCTGAAAAAAGAAAGAAGAGAAAAAGGAAAGATAAGCGTAAGCAGGTTCATGCAGTCTTTTGAAGCCGGGCAAAGAGTTAATTTATCCATTGAACCTTCCATACATAAGGGAGCTTACCACTTAAGATTTATCGGCAAAAGCGGAATTATAAAAGGCAAAAGGGGAAATTGCTATGAGGTTTGCATACATGATGGGGGCAAGGAAAAACTGCTTATAGTCCATCCAGTACACTTAAAATCTGCAGGCAAGGAATGAAAAAATGGCATTGGAAATTATATCGGAAAACCCAATTAATACATCTAAACTGAAGGAAAAAATAGCTGGAGTAAGGCAAAGAGATAAAGAAATAAACTTTAGGGCAGCAAAAACAGAAGAGCATCTGGAGCACATAACCACTTTAAGCAATTCAAGTGGGCTTTTCAATAAAATAAATGAGATGGGTATTCCGAGATTGAAGGAACAGCATATACACAAGATTATTGATGTAATGCCTGCAACAGTTAACAGCCTTAAGGTAGTTTTGCAGGGATACACCCTTAGCTTAAGCAATGATAATATGAAAAAAATTGTAGATACTCTAAATGAGTTCCTAGCGAAGAAATGATTTCTTTAGAACAGTAGAATTTTTACATTGAAAATATTTATAAATAAATCAGTTAATATCTATTAAAATGAGGGTGGATTTAGAAAGGGGGCATATTCAGAGCTATGAACAGATAGCAAAAGAAGCCAATGAGAGCAATAGGAATGCAAAAAAAGCTAAAACTATTGAAAAAGATGCTTATGAAAGAGCATTGCTGCAAAAAAACACTAGCGCGGAAAACAAAAAAAGAAGGCTTGTAAAACTATTGCATCAGCTTATAATTTCAGCCTTTTCATTGAACACAAGCAATGCTAAAGCCAAAAGAATAGGGCATATAAAAGAAAATGCTGATTTAATTAGGAAAGTGATACATAAAATAAAATCCATCAATAATTATCTTGAAGAAGTGCTGTTAAGGGAAATGGGCATAATCAAGAAATCGCTGGTGGTTGAGGCATTAAAATCACGGATTCCGGAAAAATATTTGCAAAAAAGCAGAAAGCTAATACAAAAAGAGGACATTAACAGGATAGAACACATTGTTTATGAGCTGATGCAAAAGATTATATTTTTAGACAAGCAGCTGATTAAGGACTACAAAAAAAAGGAAGTGAAGATTGTAAATACTGAAAACATGGGGGCAAGCGAGCTTGAAAACATACTTAAAATTGAGACTGAGATTATAGATGCGCTGGAAGCAAAAATTCCTCCTTCCAGCAGGGTAAAGGCAAAGCTGCTGCAAAAAGAAATATTTAATGCATGGATTCCAATGGTATTTGCATTGCTTTCCAGCTTTGAGGCAGAATATAAAAAAGAAATGCAGATATTTTTGGAGATTAAGAAAAATAAGAAGCTGAGAAAAAAAATTGAGGGAAAAATAAGCCATATCATTGAGGAAAAGGAAAAGCTGCTTAAAATAAAGGAAAAAAGGGCATTAGCCATGAAAAATTTTTCGACAGCAGGAAATGATTACAGGCAGATACTGCATGAATATGTGTCTGCCGCAAGCATGTGAAAATGGAAAAAAGCAAGGAAGAATACGCGGTAATATTGGATTTTTTGCCAAATGGGTATGCATTTGATGAAAGGCCAATGTATATGAAGACTGCAGTAGCGCAAGCCATAGGCAGGGAGCATTTTGTGCTGCTGGAGCTAGTGCCAAAAAAAGGAATTCACTTGCAGCTTTATGAAGAAGTTTACATAGGCGACGGAAAAAGGGATAAGGTGCACCACATAGTCGGAAAAATACCCACATCAAAGCTAACAAGAACTGCAAAAAGCGAGCTGGAATTTGTAATAAAGGATATTATAAAGAAAAATGAGAAGAGGTTTACTGATTTTTTTAATAATGCAAGGCCGTTAAGCACAAGAATGCACCAGATAGAGCTTCTTCCGGGCGTTGGAAAAAAGCACATGTGGGAAATAATAAACACAAGAGAAGAAAAGCCTTTTGAAAGCTTTGAAGACATTAAGAAAAGAGTCAAGCTTATGCCTGATCCTGAAAAATTAATAGTCAGAAGGATTATTCAGGAGTTAGAAGGCAGCGAAAAACATACGCTGTTTGTTGATGGGTTTTAAACGAAAGTTTCACCGCTAAGAGCGTTAAAACTTTTGTATGAAAAAATCCCCTAATCCTTTTTGAGCTATGCTTTTTTTATTGCTTTTAATTTTCTCATTTGCAACCTTATAATTTTTATCTTCTTCAAAAACTGGCTGTCCGTAAACACCATCATAGCCAGCTTTTATTTTTACCTTTCCTTCCCGCACTGCAACAATCGCATTTGCAATTTTTTCATCGCAAACTTTAGCAATGCTTTCTTTTTCTGCCTCAAGAAGCACATTAAGCTCTGAACCAAAATTATTAACAAGCTTATAGTATTCCTGCCACACTTTTTTTGAAGCCGGGCTTGAATTTAGCAAAACAGATAATATTTCTGAAAGCGGAATTAATGATTTAAATTCTATTGCATCTTTTGGAATAAATCCTTCTTCCCTATCTGCAAGCTGCTCCATTCTATGCAAAACTCCTATTGTAAGGCTTCTTTTGCATTTAGGGCAGATATTTTTGTTTTTTAAAGAGTCTTTAGGCTCCATGCAAATATCACATGCCCTATGCCCATCCAAATGGTATTTCCCGTAATTTGGATCAACCTCCAATGTATATAAGAATCCTTTTTTCTTCCTTATCGCATTTATTAAGCTCTCATAAGTTAAATTGATATCAAAAACATTTGCTTCTCTTCCAAGACGCCATGGCCAAAAGCTATGCGCATCAGAATTGCTGATTAAAGTATACTTATCAAGCTGGGAAAGCCTCCAGTTCATTTCAGGATTTGAGCTTAATCCTGTTTCTATTGCATAAATGTGCTTCGTTTGCTCCTTAAAGCAATCTTCCACAGAATCAAACCCTGACATTGAGCCAAACAAGCTGAACCAAGGCGTCCAAGCATGCGCTGGAATAATCTCAATATTCTCATCTATTCTTTTTAGCATTTCAACCAATTCACAGCAGCTAAATCCAAAAATAGGCCTGCCGTCATAGTCAATTCTTCCCTTTTTTTTTAATGCATCTTGTATTTGCTCAGCTACATCAAAGCTCTTTGCCAATATAACAGTGTGGACTCTCCTTTGTTTTCCGTCTTGTGTGTAAATGTTAGAAACTTCTCCCTGCAAGACAAAATTAAATCCTGATTTTGTCGTTAGAATTCCAGAATCATCTTCAATTAATTCATTCTTTAATTCCTTAAGCCATAAGGGGTGTGTTATGTCGCCAGTCCCTAAAAGGCTTAACCCCTTGATTCTTGCATATTTTTCCAGATTGCTTAAATTAATCTCGTTGCTTGTTGCCCTGCTAAACCTTGAATGCACCTGTAAATCTGCAATTATTTTCATCTAAATTCTGTTGCAGAGGGCTATGTTTTTTAATTGTTTCTGAATTGGCAAATTTCAGCGGAGAACACAAATAATTTATTGAAGTATAAGAGAGGAATTCAATAGAAATCCGACACCGCCAGTCTATGACTGGCGGATTGCTCGCTCCCTTCGGTCGCTCGGTCGGATTTCTAAGACTACAAATATTCCTGCAGTTTGACGGTGCACTTATACCATCAGTTAAAAACTGATGGAATATTTGTATTTAATATCCATAATAATTGTTAAATTCCTCTAAATATAGGAACGGAACATCTATCGCAATAATTATTGTTCCATTGTTTAGTTGCGCCACTATACGCACAAGCACTTAATTCGCAAAAACCCTTTATGGAGTGTTAGCAGTTACCTCCATTATCAGGCAGAAAACGCAATATATTTTAAAAAATAAAACTTAAGTTGAGACTCGGTAAATTCTTTGTCTAACTAACTTTTTTTTGTAATTTCAAGGTTATAGCAATTAGGTTATTCAGTGCTTTCTTGGCTTGCTCAATGTACCCAATAGCTGCATTTACTTCATCTTTATGTACAAGCCCTTTTTTTAAAATACCCTGAATAAGTGCCAAGTTATCAAAAAATTCCTTATACAGAGGCAAATCCATACGCGAGATTTTATTTAATTCCTTTAATTTTTTTCCTATAGCCTTCAACTTTTCAGCCCATATTACAACAACGTGCTTAGCGCCTTTTTTTTCTATTTCCTTTATTTCCGCTTCCATGGAGTTAATGTCTGGTAACATACTCTCAAGTATTTCTAATTGTTTTTTATATTGGTTTGAAGTTGTTATTTTGCGGGTTCCTCCTTTCATCCTTCTTTCCTTTCTCTCCTCTATTTGGGCTACCACTTCAACATTCTGGATTAATCCAGGCAGTTCTTTGTTAATTCCTAATAGCGCTTGTTGAGATCCTGTTATATCGTCTGCTACCAAACGAGTATGCAGATCTATTAAATGGGTTCTATTTGAATTAAGATAATTTTGTTGAGCTGGCGTCAAAGGAGCAAAAAGAGGAGCTCCATTTAAAAATCGGAAAGCATTATTTGGCGCAATTCTTCCAGTATTACAAATTTGGTTAATAAGCCCAAATCTAGCATTAATCCTATTGGTTAGTTCTGTTATTTCTCTTATAATCTTTTGTTGTCTTGCTAGTTCTCTTTTTGCACGGTTTTTTGCACGAAAACTTACAAGGTTGGCTAAATTGCCCAAAAATCCGCGTCCACCGCCTCCTCCACCCCCACCACCTCCTCCGTCTCCTGTCCCTTCATCACCTTCGCCACGGAAATGTTTGCTGAACCATGTAGGAATACCATAAAACAAAGCAATTAAAAAAAGAAAGTTGAATATTGCTACTGCAAATGCCCCCCATTCACTTTTTTCAAGTTGGCTAAGCAATTCAGGAAATATCATATTTATAAAAAGGTAAGCAGCGCCCAGCGCAAGCCACCAAGAAGGTCCGATAAATCCTTCTTCACTTTTACCCCTAAACAATCTCACTAGGAATATAAAAAAAAGAATAGCAAACACAGAGCCAGCAATCGGACCAAGACGCTCTCCCAATTTAAATCCGATTTTTGACGTCCAGATTGTTATCCCTATAGCAAGCATAATGCCAAAAACAATTATTATTGTCTTTCCAGCTCTTCCTTCAAACTGCTTTTCCAAAGCAAATTGCACAACCCCCATAAAAAATAACAAATATAGGAGGGTATCTATTATCTGCCAATAGTTATTGTAAGTTTTAGCTACATTAAGCCCTCCAAGCGGTTTAAAAGCTGTATCAAGAAGATTTGGCGCTGCAAAAACATTTACAGAAAGCATGCCAACAAGAACTACTAAACAAATAAATATCAGCACCTTTTTTTTATTCATCATTAGCACCGCAATTAATTAATTTATTCTTCTTACATTTCTTTATAAATTTTTCCATAATCGGCTCAGTAGAAATCCTTAACAAATATAAGTGGCTGCTCCAAAATAAGGGGCGGTAGGCAAGCAGAAGAATGTTAAGTGTGTTATCAAAATGGCGTGTATGTGCAAAAAGTTTTTGCTGTAATAACAATCAAGATGCGCCATTTTGCCTACAGCGCGGCTCTGGAGCAGCCATTTTAGTTTTTGACTTTTAGGATTTCTACTGAGCCCCATAATCGCAATCTTTAAATACAAGGTATACTTTTCAGTGCAATAATAAAATATTATAATAACAAAATAAATAACAAAATTATAATAACAAAATAGATTGAAATAAGGGAATAAAAACAGAATGGCACAAACAAGTAAAAAACAGATATGGTGTATTCTACATCTTATTACTACTAGAGTGCCAACTATCCTTTAAAAATTTCTGATGTTCCTACTGCAAAAATGTAAGGGCATCAGATTTCTCTATAAAATTTTAAAAACGAGGTGATAAAAATGACGCAATTCAAAAAAATATTTGAGTTGGAAACCATGAATATGAACGACATAATGGAAGAATTTGAGGACAAGTAAGCATGGAACCAAAATTGGCAGTGAGCAAGCTGACTAAACTGAATAAGTCAGAGAATGCTGATTTGGAAAGCCATATGCTTATTGATGACAGTGGCAACTACAAGCTTATAGAAGTGCTTAGCAGCTGGGGCATAAATTTGTATGCAGGCGTTAACGGCGGAGGTGTTATACATTTTGCTAAATACCTAAAGCCATTTGAAGGCTTGCACCAAACAAATGACCGCATTCCAAGATTGCTTAATTTGCAAAAATCAGGCGCGTATTTGTAAAATAAAAATCATAAAAATTAATTCTCAAAGAAATGGAAATAAAACAAACAAATGGGTTTAGTGGGCTTGTTAGTAAAGTTAGAGGATTGTTTAATAATAATAACGATAATAACAGTGATGTTCAAAATAATAAAGAGAATGTTCTGTCTAATAATGGTAGTGTTGAACAACCAATTTTGCCATGGGATGTGCGTTACGCTCTAAGTCAATGTGAAGGCAATTTTGGCATAGACGAGTTAATATCCCTTCAAAAACCCGAATACTGCGGAATTGGAACATATCTAGCCCTAAAAGCCTTAGACGGCAATCCTGAAAACCAGCAAGCATTGCTTACAGAGCTTGTGAATCATTTCCATACAGAAAGAACCTATAGGGGTATTAGCAGTATAGTTCTTCCTTATTTGGATAACATGCCAAATGTTAATGTACAAGGTAAAAAGGTTGCGCAAATCTCAAGAATCGGCTTTGATTTTGTTGATAAACAATTTCAAAGTATTGCAAGAGATATTTATTCCAATGAAAGATTGCCCTTGCTTTTAGCGTATGCTGCCCTCATTGGGCTTAAACTATTTATAGAGGAAATGCCAGATTGTGCTACATTTGGCATCATTAACCCTAAACAGTTAGAAGGCAAGCCTGCTGATAGTCTTGGCTACTTGGTTAGCAGAAGCGGCACATATATGGATGTCCGACCATTAAAACAACCTGATTTAACATCTTCCTGCATTACCTTAGTCGATGATACCAGAAAAACAGGCGGAACTTTTAGCATAACTACTACATTTTTAGAGGGAATTGTGCCTTTGTGTAATATTAAGGAAAAGTATGTAGTTAGGTTATCAAAGCAATGCTAAAGCGCTATTTTTGAGTAAGCTTCCACACAAACGTATCTGCTAACAATATAAGTGGCTGCTCCAAAATAAGGGGAGGTGGGCAAGTAGAAGAATGTTAATTGTGCTATCAAAATGGCGTGTATCTATAAAGATATTTTTATTATAAAAAAGAATCAAGATGCACCATTTTGCCTAAAGCGCGGCTCTGGAGCAGCCACTTTAGTTTTTGACTTTTAGGATTTCTACTGAGCCTT
>JACPMQ010000036.1 GCA_016185955.1 Candidatus Woesearchaeota archaeon
CAGACACCAAAAACAATCCCTTAACAGATGTTAAACTCTATAGCAACAGTATTTTAAACGGCTCGGTTGATGCTGACGGCTCAAGAACAATAAACTATACTGATGTGGTATGCGGAAGCAGCCAATCAATAACTGTCAAGTGTAGTGATGATACAACTTGCGATACAAAATCCTCTTCAATAGACAGCGAAGGTGATTATGATTCCTTAATCTTTAATTGCAACATTTGCATCAACAAAACTGACTTATCAATTAAAACATCAGATGTAGCTATAAAATCTCAAGGAGGTAAATTTAACATCACAGCTTTAATTGATGTTGAGAAAGTAACAGTTAATAATACTAAACTTGATTTCAGGGAAGAATATGAAATTCAATAATTCAAAAACAAAATTTTTGTGCTTAATTGTAATATTGTCCATTCCGAATGCCTTAGCGCTTACACTCCAAGAACTTATAGACTCTTATAACTTTGGTTATAATGATGGCACGCTCAATATAAACCAATTTTCTGATTATATGACTGATTCCAACTCAAATGGACAAAATGATACCCTAATAATAAACCTTACAGCAAATTCCACCTACACTGCCTTTTTTGAAATTTATTTTGATTTAGCAGAAGAAAGTGGAACTTTGTCAAATAAAATTAATCAAAGCCTGCCTTCAGGCATATCAAATATCAACATTAGTTTTGATACTGGAGTGTTGACAAAGAATAAATACAACTACTCTATTAGGATTTATAACTCAACTAATCTGCTAGTCTTTAGCAAATATAATGTTGAGACTAATAATTATAACCAATTTGAAAATGGTACAAGTATAAATAGGATTACGGATGAAAATGTTAATAACAACTATATCCGAATTAATTTGACACTTAATGCAACTCAAAGCCAAGACGTAAACATAACTGCTTATTTAAAGTTCAACCAAACTGCAATTAGTGCTACCGACCAAATAACACTAGCATCTGGATTGCAAACAGTTTCTCTGGACTTTGATAACGAGACCATAAAGTCAACTCATTACAATGGAAATTTTACCTTGGACTCTGTTTTAATAGGCAAAAAGCTTATTCGTCCTGGTTATACAACCTCTATTTATAATTATGAAGATTTTGCAAAAACATCCTATTTCAGAAATCATAGTAGTTCCGGAATTGATATAAATGCCAATAATTTATCGGAATTTTTGGAAATTAACTTTACCATAGCTGTGACAAATTCTAGTACCTACGATATAATTTTTGAAATCTATGACCAATTTAATAATTTTGTAAAAAACTTGTCTACATCTCAAAGCCTATTAGTAGGTAATCAAACAGTAAACGTTAGGATTAATGGCTCTGATATCTATGCTACAAAAATAAGCGGGCCTTATATAATAAGCATAACAAAATTAGTGGAAAATGGAAACGTCATAGACAAGCAATTTGAGCCGCACACAATACAAAATTTAACCTATACAGATTTTGAGAGACCGCTTCTACCTGAATTAGAAATAGGTATAAGTGTAGCATTTAATGAAACAACTAATATCTCCAATATCATAGTTAATATAACCAATTTTGGTGAGTCTCCCGCTTTTAATGTAGCTATTGACACATTTAATAATGAAACATTCTCTACAGTAAATAATAGTGCTATAATAAATGTTAATGAATCTCAGACCTATAGATTTTTTGTCATAAACACGTCAAATACGTACATCAAAAATCTTTGAATTTACTATTTTGAATGATGGCAACACCGCAGTTGTAGACATACAATGGTGGTTTGACACTAATGACAGTCACATAATAAACAGCACAATAAACATTAGCTCTTTAGCTGTGAATGAAATGGCATTTGTCTACATAGAATACAACTATAGCAGCTCAGGGAGCTTTAATGTAAAAGCAAACGCTACTGGAATAAGCCAATCCACTACTACAACAGCCTCGTTAACTTCAACAGTAACTGTAGGCAACGTAACAAGTCTTAATGTTTATGATTTTTCAGTTCTATATCAAAATTCCACTTTAGTGGTATTTGGATTTAGTATAAACAATACAGGAACTATAAACTTAACAAACCTAAACTGGAGCTTAAATACAGGAACAGAAACAATTACTGCCAATGAATTATTTGATACAAAGCCAAATGAAAGCATATTTGTGTTTGCGGAATATAAGTATCCCACTAATGGAGAATTTAATGCAGTTGCATCTGCAACAGACGGAACTAACTCAGACTCAGAGAGTTTGCCAGTAAATGTTAAAGCTATAGAAGTAAGCAATTTATCAGTTTTAAACATAAGCGGAACCATAGGAGTTTTTGAATTTATTATTGAAAACAAATTAGCAACGAACTTAACTAATGTCTCTTGGATTTTTGACACTAAAAACAGCAATGTAATAAATAGCACATTAACAACTGCGCTTCAGCCAAGCGAGCAAATGTTTGTTTATGTAGATTATAACTTTACTGCTACAGGGACGTTTAATGTTAATGCCAGCGCAAGAAATGGTACTTTGATTGATTCCAGGAATCTGACTGTAGCTATAATTTGAGAGTTAAATCGTGTATTAAAAAGGCTAAAAATGTTATTCTGACATTTAATCTTTTATTGAAGGTACACTTCCCTTTGCAAAAAGCTTTGACCGGGTACTTGAAAATTTACTCATCACAAACAAAAATTTTATATATCCTTGTCGAGTTTTTCAATGCTAAAATGCCGCAGCAGATTGAAGAACATCCGCAAAATAGCCCTCAAAATAACCCTGTTAGAAATAAGTATATCCTTCAGCACGACAGGCCGAACTGCATTGGCTGCGCCGCATGCGAGGCAGTTGCGCCGGATTTCTGGGAGATGAATTCTGACGGCAAGTCTGATATTAAAAATGGCAAGCATATGCCTAATGAGTGGCAGGAGCTTGAGATAGAAGAAAAGAATTTTCAGGCAAATAAAGAGGCTGCAGATTCGTGCCCCGTAAATGTGATTCATTTAATAAGAAAAGACACGGGAGAAAAAATAATCTGAGCAATTCTCGAAATTGGAAAATGGAAATATTAGTTGCTAAACATGCAGGATTCTGCTTTGGAGTTAAGAAAGCAATAGAGATAGCAGAGCAAACTGCGTTAAAAAATAAAGGCAAGGCTTATGTTTACGGGCAGCTTGTGCATAATGAAAGGGTAATAAAAGACTTGCAAAAAAAGGGCATAAATTTTGTTGAAAACATTGATGAAATTCCGGATAATGAAGTGACTGTGTTAAGGGCGCATGGTGAGCCCGGAACAACATACCAAAGATTAAAGCAGAAATCAATTCTTCAAGGCAGCAATTTATATGACGCTACATGCCCATTAGTAACATTAGTGCATAATGTCGCAATTAAGCTGAAAAATAATGGCTATGAAGTAATAATATTCGGGAAAAAAAACCATCCGGAATCAATAGGGACAAGCTATTGCATAAAGGGAAAAGATACATTTATTGCAGAAAACCCTGAAGATGCTGTTTTTATTGTTGAGCACATTAAAAAAAACGATTTTAAAAAAGCTGCAATTATCTCCCAAACAACAATGTCTGTGAGCGGCTACAAACAGCTCATTGAAAATGTCAATAAGCTTTCAAATAGCAAGTTTGAGCAGATGCATTTAAGCCTTAATGATGTTTCAAAGCCATTTGTTTTTGTCGATACAATCTGCAATCCGACAAAGCAAAGGCAATATGATACAGAAGAAATTGCGCAAAAAGCAGACATAATGATCGTAATAGGAGGGAAAAACTCAAGCAACTCAAAAGAGCTTGCTGCAAAAAGCAAAGAGCTGAATGTTGAGACATATTTTATTCAGTCAGCATCCCAAATTAGGAAAGAGTGGTTTGAAGGCAAGCAGAAGATTGGAGTAACCGCAGGCGCTTCTACTCCGGATGTGACAATAAGTGAGGTGGTGGATAAAATCAAATTTTTCGCCAAGTAAAAAACGAATTTTTCCACTGTTCTTATAGCAGTGGAATTTTTGCATTAAATCACTTCATGAAGAAGCCTGCTCTTTCAGGGTCAAATTTCCATTCAGAAGAAAGCTTTCCGGTTCTTTTGTAGTATTTTGTCAGCCTTTTGATTAAAGACTCTGTTAAAAGCAAGCCTCTTTTTGCTGTCTCGTCCTTATGGTTTTTTTCTATGTGCTTTCTTATCAAAACAGACCTTCTTATTAAAGCCTGCAAATCTTCCGGAACTTCAGGAGCCATTCCCTTTTCTTTTAGTATCTCAGAAATTTTTTTCTTGCATAAAATTCTTACATCAGGTATTCCATAAGTGTCTCTTAATGTAATGCCTATTTCAGCAGATGTTTTGCCCTCTTTTGCCAGCTTTGATATTAAAAGCTCTACTTCTTTTGGTGTGTACCTAAGCCAAACAGGCAGTGCCTTTTTCAGAGGCTTTTTTGAGCCGCTTTTTCCGTGCTTCCTTGAATGCATTCGTGCCATTTTTGCAACATCAATACAAATTGGAAATCAATAAAAATTCTGGAGAACAAGCGGGACTTGCATCCAGCATAGCCAAGCCGTAACCGAGCTATCTTTAAAACGAAAATTCCACCTTCGTAGAGCGGAAGTTTTTACATACAGAGAAATTATCAGAAGTTTATAAAGCTATTGTTTACTCATTTCATTCGAAAGAAGAAATAGCCCCGGGCAGATTCGAACTGCCGTCTCCGGCTTTCTGCAAATTTAGCAATTTGCCAAAGGCCGAAATGCTTGACCGCTACACCACGGGGCTGTTGCATAACAGATTATAATCAAAATTTCCACCAATCTCAGGTTGATGCAAATTTTGACATTGACGACCAACGGCCAAAGCAAAAACAATGCCAAATTTCTCAGTGCAACGCTTACCAACATAACTGGTAAAAATTCCGCCGTTCGCAGAACGGTGGAATTTTTACGAATCAGTTTTTAGTTTATAAAATTTGCCTATAGCCTGCTCAAAAACTCCATATAGCCTTTACCGCTTTTTATCTTATTGATTAATTCCTTATCAGGCTCCTTCGGCTGCGTCATTTCCTTTGGCGAAAGTATTTTTTCTAAGTCTTCTTTGGCTATTAAACTGTATTCTAAAATAACCTCTTTTATAGAAGCATTTAAATTTTTTTGCAAAACCGGCTCAGTAGAAATCCTAAAAGTCAAAAACTAAAGTGGCTGCTCCAGAGCCGCGCTATAGGCAAAATGGCGCATCTTGATTGTTATTACAGCAAAAAATTTGCGCATACACACCATTTTGATAGCACAATTAACATTCTTCTGCTTGCCTACCGCCCCTTATTTTGGAGCGGCCACTTATATTTGTTAAGGATTTCTACTGAGCCGCAAAACCACAAACTTTTTAACTATTTTCTGTCTTTCCCTTTCAATGCTTAAATATGATTTACATACACACACATCATATTCTAAATGCAGTAATATGAAGCCTTATATATTGCTGAAAACGGCAAAAAAAAGAGGGCTTAACGGCATAGCCGTTACAGACCATAATACTATAGATGGCGCGTTGGCAGTAAAAAAACTTAACAATGACAAGAACTTTGAAGTTATTATAGGAGAGGAAGTAACAACAACAAGAGGAGATGTCCTTGCATACTATTTGCAGAAGCCCGTTAATTCCATTGATTTTTTTAAGATGGTTGAAGAAGTAAGGAAGCAAAATGGGCTTATAGTCATACCTCACCCTTTTAGAACCTCAATAAATCCAATGCACAAGTTTAAGCTGCCTCTAGAGCATATCAAAGGTAAAATTGATGCGGTTGAATGCTTCAATGCCCGCACTTTTCTGTGGGACAATAAAAAAGCCAATGAAGCCTCAAATAAATTAGGAATTGCAAAAACTGCGGGAAGCGACGCGCATTTTAAATTTGAAGTAGCAAGCGCATTTACTTTATTTGAAGGTGATTTGAGAAAAGCGCTAAAAAACAGAAAAACAAAAATCTTTGGGACAAGTCTATATGGCCCATTTTTTGGATTGTTGAGTTTTTTAAGAAAAAGGGCATTAAAGTGATTTACATGCTTAAAATAATAATTCAATGCTTTTATTTTATACTGCCGGCTTATTTTGCGAATATGGCCCCTGTTATAGTTAAAAAATTGTTTAAAGGGCTGGCTTTTCCCATTGACTTCAACAAAACCTTAAACAACAATCCTGTTTTAGGGAAAAACAAAACTTTCAGAGGGCTTATCTTCGGCATTTTATTTGCAATGGTGATAGCATACCTTCAGTATATTCTTTACAAAAAGAATATTTTTGCAGGGATTTCAGCTATAGATATTTCAGCTATAGATTATTCTAACTGGATTTTAATAGGGTTTTTAATGGGCTTTGGCGCAATTTTTGGCGATTTAATAAAGAGCTTTATAAAAAGAAGATTAAGATATAATCCTGGAAAGCCTTTTGTGCCTTTTGACCAAACTGATTTTATTGCAGGAGCGTTAATTTTCATTTACCCCTTGGCTAAGGAATTTTTGACTTTAGAAAAAATAATAATAATCTTGCTAATTACATTTGCGCTTCACATTACAGTCAATCACATAGCTTTCTACACAGGAATAAGGCAGGAAAAGTGGTGACTAAAACGAGTTTGTCGATTAAATAAGCAAACCCAAGAAATTTAATCGACAAACTCGGCTAAAACATAAAGTAAATCAATATCGCAGAAACAAAAAACCAAAGATTTTTTGTAAAAACATCATTATAATTTTTCTTTTTATAGTTAAATATTAAAGATGATGTTGGAACTCCAAATAAAAATATAAGAGATGCTTCAATAACAAACAAATCAAAAATTTTGCTGCTTAAGTAAAATATAGTGCCAAGAAAAATATAAGCAAATCCTGTTTTTTCAGGGATTATTTTTTTGTTTAGCAGTAAAATAGCTGCAAGAATAATTATTGCAGAAATAATAAGCTCCACTTTATAAAATGCCAATAAAAAAATTAAAGCAGCTAATAAAATAATTTTTTGCAGCAAAATAAAATATCTTTTTCCTGGATTCTGCTCTTCTGGTGCCAGCTTAATTAAGATTATGCCTAATAGAAGCCCTGAATATGACGCTATTGATGCTAAAAAATATGTAAGGTAATCTATTTGCATGTTTTCTTTTCTATTTGCATTATTTGCTTTACTCTTCTTATATGCCTTTCTTCTTTGCTAAAATCTGCTGAAAGCCAAATTTTAGTTATATTTTTTGCCTGCTCTGTGCTTATTATTCTTGCTCCTAAGCAAAGAATATTGCTGTTATTGTGCTCTCTTGCCATTTTTGCAGTATATTCATTAAAGCAGTTTGCTGCCCTTATGCCCTTAACCTTATTCGCAACTATGGCTTCCCCTATGCCCGAACCACACATTAAGATTCCAAAGCTTCCTGTTTTTGCTGCTTTTTCAGCTACTTCAAAAGCTGTTTTTGGGTAATCGCAAGGCTCTTTGATGTATGCGCCCAAATCCTCAAATTTATATCCAAGCTCTTTAAGAAATAATTTAATTTCTTCCTTAAGCTCAAAGCCAGCATGATCGCTGCCTAAAATTATTTTTTTTAGCTTCATATTATCCATTATTGTAAAAATTCCGCCGTTCTGTGAACGGCGGAATTTTTACCAACGCAGTTTACGAGCCTTACGGGTTTGCTTTTCTATCGCTCGGCTCGTCGTTACTCATTGCAAAATTTCCACCAATCGTAGATTGGTGGAAATTTTGATTTATATTGGCAAAACTAATTTAAAACAAATAAATTGGTTATTTAATACTTGTTGTTTTTACCCCAAATACAATCCAAAGCATATTACCAGCTCCTTATGTACTCGCTATGCCCCCACTGTATCAATAAATCCACTCCTAGCTTTTCCACTGATAAAGGAACATCACAGCCTCCCCAGCAGCTTCCAAGCCATATTACAACAGAAGCATCAGTATTTTTTTCGATATAGCTTTGTATCTCTCCAGCTTTAGGCTTTAATCCATCAGGAAGCTGTATGCATACTAATTTTGCGTTGTTTTTTTTGATTTCTTCTACTGCTTTGTTTAGCTCTAAATTGTAGTTCTCCATAAAATTAAAAGAAATTAGTGTAATATAAAAATTATTCTGATTACATAAACAGCTCGTCCATCTCGAATTCAGAAAGGTCTCTCTTGTTGATGAGCTTGGCAAAATCCTTATTGCCCATCTTTTTCCTTTCTTCCCTCATGGTTTCTATTTCAATGTTATCTTCATCAAAAAACTCTTCCATTTTTAACCACCATAGGTTTTAGTATCATAACCACCCCAATTAGCAAAAAACTGCTAATTTATACTACAAAAACTAAGAACCTCTTTTGAATTATACTAATATTCTTACTGGTTAGTGATGTTCTGATATATAAATTTTTTGTTTTTTAGGTAATTGCTAACACAGCATAAAGGGTTTTTGCGATGCTTGAAAAGCATTCGGCATCTACTAAGTGTAAATTCGGTGCTTGTGCGGAGCCTTATACTCCTCTCAACCTCGCAATGCTGCGGCATTGCTCGGGTCATTTATCACAATCCTACGGAGTTTTCTGAATTGGCAAATACGCACAAGCACCGAATTTTGCAAAAACCCTGCTTCTCGGACAAATCTTTGTTAGCAGATACATTTTAGTAACTACAAACAATATAAGTGGCTGCTCCAGAGCCGCGCTATAGGCAAAATGGCGCATCTTGATTGTTATTACAGCAAAAAATTTGCACATACACACCATTTTGATAGCACAATTAACATTCTTCTGCCAGCCTACCGCCCCTTATTTTGGAGCGGCCACTTCAATGTTCCATACATATTTAGAATAAGATGTGTTAGCAGATACGTTTTTTAAGAAGTAATAGTTTCCGGATGCTACACCATCAGTTTTAAAAAAGTATATAAATAGTTTAAAATATCCATATAAGTGATTTTTATGGACAAAGGAAAAAACTATGAGGTCAAAGATATAAAACTTGCAGAGCAAGGCAGAAAAAACATTGAATGGGCAGAGATGCAAATGAGTGCATTGCTTAAAGTCAAAGAAAGATTTGAAAAGGAAAAGCCGTTTAAGGGCATAAAAATAGGGCTTGCATTGCATGTAACAAAAGAAACTGCCGTTCTTGTAAAGACTTTAGTGGCTGGAGGTGCGGAAATTGCAATTACCGGATGCAACCCATTAAGCACACAGGATGATGTTGCTGCTGCTTTAGCAAAAGAGGATATTAATGTATGGGCATACAAGGGCGAAACAAAAGAGGATTATTACAGATATTTGAATAATGTCATTAATTTTAAGCCAAATATAACAATTGACGACGGCTGTGATTTAGTAACAGAAATACATACAAAACATTCCCATCTTATACAAAATATTATTGGCGGTGCAGAAGAGACAACAACAGGAGTCATAAGGTTAAGGGCAATGGAAAAAGACAATGCATTAAAGTATCCTATTGTGGCTGTAAATGACAATAAAACCAAGCATCTTTTGGATAACTATTATGGCACCGGACAAAGCACCATTGACGGCATTCTTCGCGGCACAAGCATTCTATTTGCCGGCAAAAATGTGGTTATTGCAGGATACGGAGATTGCGGCAAAGGCGTGGCTTTAAGGGCAAAAGGCATGGGATCCAATATTATAATCACAGAAGTTGATGCTTTTAGGGCGCTACAGGCAAAATTAGACGGATTTTTGGTAATGCGCATGAAAGAAGCTGCAAAAATAGGAGATATATTTATTACGGTAACTGGAGATAAGCATGTAATAAAAGCAGAGCATCTGAAATTAATGAAAGACAAGGCAATTGTAGCTAATTCCGGGCATTTTGATGCAGAGATTGACTATGCAGGCTTAAAGAAAATAGCAAAAAGCTCAAGGGAAATAAGGGCTTTAGTTGAGGAATTCACTTTGGAAAACGGAAAAAGGATTATTGCATTGGGAAATTGCCGACTGGTAAACTTAAGTCTTGCAGAGGGGCATCCGAGCGAAGTTATGTCTACCTCATTTTGCGGACAGGCATTATCATGCGAATACTTAGCTAAAAATAAAGGAAAACTGCCTATAAAAGTTATCGCATTGCCGGAAGAATTAGATAATGAAATAGCAAGGCTTCAACTCGAAGCACTGGGAGTCGAGATAGACAAATTAGACAAAGAGCAGGAAACATACTTAAAGTCTTGGAAAGAGGGTACTTAAATTTTCAGCCGAAACCAATAGTTTGTGGTTCGTCACTGCAAAATTTTTACCAACAACGATTGGCGGAAATTTTGCATTACACCAACGGCTTGTCGTTTCTTACAAACTTCATAAGATATTCCGGCTGTGTATAATATTCTGCCATCACTCTTCCAACAGCGTCCACTTCATTAATATTCTGCTTTACAAGCCATTTAAGAATAGCTTCTTTTTCCTGCAGTGATTGGTTAAGCTCATTTTCAGTAAAGCCTGTAAAAAGCTCAATAGTGCTCAGAAGGCTTTTGGACTTGCTTATTTTATTTAATTTTCCCGACCTTATGTCAAGCTGCAATAAAACATTAGTTTCTGAATTTGGGAGTATCTCGGAAATCTGGAATGTTTTTCTTATTCCTGTTCTTCTGTTTCTGTACTGCACAATAATCATGGAAATAGCAGGCAGCATAGTTATTGGTATTTGTATTGGAGGATTTGTGAGCCTTGTTATTGTCTCCCTTGTGTCGTTAGCGTGAACTGTAGCATAAACTGAGTGTCCTGTATGTATTGCTTCAAATAAAACCTCAGCTTCCCTTTTTCTTCTTATTTCTCCAACAAGGATTCTGTCAGGCCTCATTCTTAATGAGTTTACAAGAAGGTCAAGCATTGAAATTTCGCCTTTTCCTTC
>JACPMQ010000035.1 GCA_016185955.1 Candidatus Woesearchaeota archaeon
AAAATAATAATCCAGGGAATGCTCTCAAGAGTAAGAAGCTCAAGAAAGCTTGCCGCATCCTGCAGGGAAAACTTTGTTAGATAGCAAGATTCAGAAAGAGCAACAAAAAACTGGACAAAGCAATTGAAAAGATGATAGAAGAAGACATTGAGATAGATGAATTGGAAGAAGAATTATTCGGCGATAAAGAAGAAGGGCTTACAGGCATGGACAAGAAAGACTTAAAGAGAATAGTCAGGGAGTTTAATAAGAGTAAGGACAAAAAGAGAGTAAAGAAAAATATCCAGAAAGCAAAGAAAGAAATTAAAGACACTGCGCAAAAGAAAATCTCTCTTACTGACTCTGAAAGCAGGATGATGAAAACTGCAAAGTCGTTCGTAGAGCCTTCCTATAATGCCCAGCTTTCAGTTTCAAGAAACCAGATTATTGTTGCAAATGATATCTGCCAAGATGGGCATGATGCCCATCAATTTATGCCTCAAATAAATAACATCGAAGATAACATAAAGCTGAAGAAAAAAACCAAAGTTGGAGTTGACTGTGCTTACAGCGATGGAGAAAACATCAGGTTTGCAGAGGATAATAATTTTGACTTGTATGTACCGTCAAGAGCGCAAGCACAAGAGTTTGACGGCAAAGAGCAGTCATTAAACCATGACAAATATGAATATGACTGGAAGAAGGATGAGTTGATTGTTGGCAAACATAGATTTTATTTTAAGTATGCCTATACAAGAAAAAACGGAAAGAAAATTCTTATGTACTACAATGATAAGCTAAAAAAGAAAAAGGATGTTCCTTTTTATTTCAGGGAGAGATTAAGGATGAAGGAAAAGATGGATACTAAAGAAGGAAGATTGACTTATGGCTTGAGGAAAATTACTGTTGAGCCAGTGATTGGGAATATTAAGCAAAATCTTGGGTTTAGAGAATTTTTGCTTCGTGGACTGGATAATGTGAAGATCGAGTTTAATTTGGCATGCATTGCGCACAATTTACAGAAAATCTGGAGATTGAGAGCAGCCAAAGGCTGCTGAATTTTATTTTTTGTTTTTGATTACTGGATTAAAAATTAATTGTGAGACTGTTTCCAATGTTAAAGGATAGTGCGATAGCATTTCCTAGTCCGTTTCGTTTGCCGATTTAACGAAGGCGGCGGAATAAAATAATTTTTGTTTGTCTTTATAATATAATTACTAAAGAGAGACGAAAAATTTTGAGAAACAACTATTAAACGCAGTTTTAATTGACGTTTAATAGTTTGTTAGATATGTTAAAGCGAAATTTTTATATACTTTGAGTTATTTCTGGTGTTTATGGAAGATATGCAAATCTACCTTAATAAACTATCAGAAGAATTGAAGCTCAGGAAATATTCTAAAATGACTGGAAAATCTTATCTTTCTATAATCAGAAATTTTATTCAATCTGATCTATCGCCAAGAGAATTTTTATTGAAATATTCCGATAAAAGCAGGTCATACTTAAGGTCAGCTTACTTTGCATTGAAATTCTTCCATGAAAATGTTTTGAGCCAAAAGTTTGATGAAAAAATCCCGCTGGCGAAAAATAAAATAAAGCTTCCTGTGGTTTTGAATAAAGATGAAATAAATAAAATGGTTGAATCAACTCTTAATTTAAAGCATAGGTTGGTCTTGATGTTCCTTTATTATTCCGGAATAAGAGCTAATGAGCTTGTAAACCTGAAATGGGACGATATTGACTTTCAGAGAGGCACAATGCATCTTAAAACAGCAAAAGGCGGAAAGGAAAGAATCGTATTTTTTCATGAAAAGCTGAAAAGCTTTATCGAGTATTTTAATTTGAAAAAAGAAGAATATGTTTTCCTTTCTAATTTTGGCAAAAAATATGATAAAAGGACGGTGCAGAATATTGTAAAAAATGCTGCAAAAAAATCCGGAATAAGCAAGAAAGTTACCCCTCACATTTTAAGGCACAGCTTCGCAACGCATTTATTGGAATCAGGAGCAGACATAAGGCATATACAAAAGCTTTTAGGCCATAAAAATCTGCAAACAACGCAGATTTACACGCATGTTGCAAACAAAGATATAAAAAAGCTGGCTAACCTTTTATAATCAAAAACAATAAATAGGGTTGTATATTTCTATTTTATGCCATATTTATAGTTAGAATTACTTTACCTAGAACAAAGGAGGTTAAAAACATGGAAGATTGTGTTTTTTGCAAGATTGTTGCAGGAAAAATACCTTGCGCTAAAGTTTATGAAGATGATTTTATTATAAGCTTTCTTGATATAATGCCTGCTAATAGAGGGCATTGCTTAGTGCTTCCGAAAATGCATTGTGAAACTTTTCTTGATATAGCAGACAAAGAGCTTGAAAATCTTGTTAAGGTTACAAAAAAGATTGCAAAATCATTGTCTTTGTCAATAGGCAATGGCAGCTTTAACCTTGTTATGAACAATGGGGCAGCAGCAGGGCAAGTTGTGAATCATGCTCACCTCCATATAATCCCAAGATTTAAAGGCGACAGATTAAGGATTAAATGGTCTCATAAAAAATATGAAGATGGCGAAATGGAAGAAATACAGCAAAAAATAAGAAAGTTTATGTGAGTTCTATTTTTTATTTAGATGTTACAGTAACTGCTAACGCCTCTTATTCTAAATATGTATGGAACATTGAAGTGGCTGCTCCATTATTAGGGGCGGTAGGCAAGCAGAAGAATGTTAATTGTGCTATCAAAATGGTGTGTATGCGCAAATTTTTTGCTGGAATAACAATCAAGATGCGCCATTTTGCCTAAAGCGCGGCTCTGGAGCAGCCACTTATTATTGTTAGCAGTTACATGTTACAGAAAATTATTTAAACATTAGGCACTTGCATATTAACTATAGTTAATTAGAAAATTTCATTTTTTAGGAGGTTGGTTAAAATGTATGAATTGCCGAGATTAAATTATGAATATAATGCGCTTGAGCCATATATAGATGAGCAAACTATGAGGATTCATCATACAAAGCACCATCAGGGATATATTGACAAGCTAAATGCTGCTATTAAAGGAACTGAGTTTGAGGAAATGGATGTTAACGAGCTGCTAAAAAAAATCAATGATGTTCCTGAAAATATAAGGGCTGCTGTAAGAAATCATGGAGGAGGCCATAGCAATCACACTTTTTTTTGGCAGATAATGGCTCCAAATGCCAGTTATCCAATAGGAAAAGCTGCAAATGAAATTAAAAAAACTTTTGGAAGCTTTGAAAAATTTAAAGAGGAATTTACGAATGCTGGATTGAACAGATTTGGTTCTGGATGGGCATGGCTTGTATTAAACAATGGCAAATTAGAAATTTACAGCACTGCAAATCAAGATAGCCCCTTAATGGAAGGCAAAATACCAATTCTTGGCATTGATGTTTGGGAGCATAGTTATTATCTCAAGTGGATGAACCAAAGAAATAAATATATTGAATCGTGGTGGAACGTAGTTAATTGGAAACAAGTGGAAGAAAATTACAAGAAAGCAATATCAAATTAGCTCTTCCGCACTTTTAAATTTATCCATCATGCCCAAATCCTGAGCAACTGGCTTGTAAGCAATAAAGCCATTATAGGTATTAAGCCCTTTTGCAAATCCATTGTCTTCTTTTAATGCATTAATTCCTTGTTCTGCAAGCTTTATGATGTAAGGCAATGTTGCATTTGTCAAAGCTATTGTGGAAGTTCTTGGGTATGCTCCCGGCATATTGGTAACGCAATAATGTATAACTCCATGTTTCACAAATACAGGCTCTGAATGGGTTGTTGGCTTTGATGTTTGTATGCAGCCACCTTGGTCTATGCTTACATCAACTATGACAGAGCCGGGCTGCATTGCCTTTACCATGTCTTCTGTCACAACATAAGGCGCTTTTGTCCCTGGCAACAGCACAGCGCCTACAACCAAGTCAGCGTCTTTCAAATGCTTTGCAATATTTTCTTTGGCAGAAAATAGAACATCAAGCTCTGCTCCTATTTCTTTTTTAAATTGAGCTTCTTTTTCCGTAAATAAGGTAAAAAGATAGACATTTGAGCCGAGAGCATAAGCAGTTCTTGCTGCGTGCCTTCCAACAACACCATCGCCTATAACAACAACCTTTCCATATTTTTTGCCCATTACGGTTCCAAGCTGCATGCCTTTGCCATTGTTAAATTTAGCAAGATAATAGCTGCCTATTGTGACAGCCATGTTTCCTGCAACAGCCGACATTGGCGCAAGCAATGGCAATTTTTTATTTTCATCCTGCACGGTTTCATAGGCAATTGCAATAGCCTTATTTTTTAATAAAGATTCTGTCAATGTTTTAGTGACTCCAGAAAGATGGAAGTAAGTGAAAATCATCTGATTGTTGCGCAAAAATTTATATTCACTTTCCAATGGCTCTTTGACTTTTATGACTAAATCTGCGCTCCAAGCAGTTTTTGCATCTACAATTTCGCAGCCATTTTTTTTGTATTCCTCATCATTAAATCCGGAATTAAAGCCTGCATTTTTCTCAACTAAAACAGCGTGGTTCAAAGCAATTAATTTCTTTGCGCCTTCCGGAGTCAATGCAACCCTGTTTTCTTTGTCTTTTATTTCCTTAACAAGCCCTATTTTCATCAATATCGTCCTCGTTAATATTCTATTTTAATATTTATTTAGTGTTTTTAGGTTGGTGCGAAATTCTAGTTCGTGCTTGTGCGGAGCCTTAACTTACCTCTCAACTTCGCAACATTTCATGTTGCTCGGGTCGCTTATCACAATCCTGCGGAGCTTTCTGAATTGGCAAGGACGCACAAGCACGGATTTCGCACCAACCCCTATTGTTTTTTAATATTTATTAATACCTAAAGACTCATTTGTCATTTCAATGCTTTTCTGGGCATCCTTAAAGCCAGTTAATGCCCTTATCGCATCTACGTTTTCAGGCACAACATCAGATTCCTGATGAATTGCCTGCAAATAAAATAATTTTTTTCCCTTGACGCCCAAGCCTTCTTCCCATATGCATATTTCAGGCATATCTCCCCTGAAACTGTTAATGTCTTTTGCCAGCTCCATTATTTCTGCAGTAGATCTGACATCTTCAGCATTTCTTACTACCCTTACTCTTGTGGTATTTCTAAAAAGCTCCAAGATTTCTTCTGAGGAAGCTTCTTTTTTTAAATCAACTATTAAGCTGTGCATGTGCATTAGAGTTGTAGGAACTGACATAGCTGTTGTGAATATGTTTACATGATGCAATACGGTTTGCACATCAGGACCGTGATGCGATGGAAGCTCCAAAACAGGAACTATTGCATTTATAGGCCCATGATAAATGTCCCAGGGATCAACAGCCCTTCTTACCATAGTAGCATGCACGCTTTCAATGCCGTAATTTTCACTTAACGGATGCAACGTCCTGCATAATCCTGTCGTGTTGCAGCTTACAACTCTTGCATAATTTTTGCTTAATGCTTCTTTATAATTGCATTGCGCAACAAAGCTTGCGTCAGCAACCTCATGCTTTTCTCCGCCCTGAAAAACAGCTTTAACAGTTTTAGGCAGGTAATATTTTGCCTTGTTTTCCTTGCCAACCTTTTTCGGAGTGCAGTCAACTATAACATCAGCTTCGTCCAGCAAATTATTTATATTGCCACTTGGCTCAATTCCGTTCTGAACAAAGTCTTCCATTCCATTCATTGCAAAAATCTTATAGCCCTTAATCTTTGCAACCTCTGTCTTATAGTTATAAGTATGGGCTGTTACGCCTATAAGCTCCATATCTTTTTGCAAGGCTACTGCATCTGCAACTCTTTTGCCAATAGTTCCATAGCCTACTATTCCAACTTTGATTGCCATTTTATTTACCTCCAAAATTTTAGTTTATTGTAACAAAAGCCAAAGCGGTGGCTCGTAAAAATTCCGCCGCTTTGGCTTACTTTTATTTACTTGCGTTGCTACTCCCTTGATATATCTTATAAGCATCCTCTACGGATTTATCTTCAACAGTTATTCCATATACTGCATTTGCCATCCTAATAGCTTCATTCAGAGGCTTTTGATGAATATTCCTTCCAGTTGCGTTTCCAACTGCGCCAGACACATGTATCTGATTCCATGTTTCTTCCAAAAACTGCTTTGGGTTTTTTGAGCTTCCGCCGGAAGTAATAACTTTAGTTATGCCAGCAGATTCAATAGCTTCTTTAAAAATTTCTTCGGATTTTTTTCCTTCTTCCTTGGGGTAATTTACCTTCACAAAATCTGCTCCAAGGCATGAGCCTACACCTGCAGCACCGGCAACAATATGCGCTTTTAATTCATCATCCTTGCTTCCTACAGCTTTGCCTCTTGGATACATCCATAATACAGAAAGCAAGCCATTTTTATGCGCATTATAAACTATTTGCGCGGCTTCCTTTAGCATGATGCCTTCAAATTCACTGCCCACATAGACTGTATAGCCGACTGCCATAATATCAGCTTTAGAATTTTTTTTGAATTCAGCAACATCATCCACATTCCATAAAGCTTCGCTTAAAGGATCTTTTTGCTCATTCTTTACAAGATGAGACTTTGAATTTAGCTTTACGAGGTAAGGCAGATTTTTATAATCGCTATTATATCCGATATATTTTGCAATAAGCCCCAGCTGTGTCGCAAAAACACCTATTTTCGAGCTGCTTGCTATTCTAAACAAGTGCTCAGGATTGTTGCATTCCAATGGAATCTGCCCTAGCTTAGTGTTTCCATAAAAATCATCGTTAAGATGCTCAATTTTTTGGTCGCCTGCAAAAAGCATTAATCTGCCAGTGTTATGCGTCATCTTAAGAAAATTAGCAGCATAAATTTCTTTCATATTTGCAGGAACATCTGCAGGAACTTGAACATCTTTTTTGCTTAGTATTTTCATTTTTTCACCTCTAATTAAAAACATGATGCGTTTCAATGAACCTTACTGTTTTGGTTTTTGCTCGCATAACAAGTGAATGGGTAATTGCGCCATTGCCTGTAAACCTTACTCCTTGCAGTATTGTGCCATCTGTAACGCCTGTAGCTGCGAACACTGCCTTGTTGCCCTTAACAAGATCATCTATCATCAATTTTTTTTCTATGTCTTTAATGCCCATTTTTTTTGCCCTTTCAATTTCCTGCTCATTTCTGGGCTTTAACCTTCCTTGTATTTCTCCGTCAAGGGCTTTTAGCGCTGCGGCTGCTATAACACCTTCTGGAGCGCCGCCTATCCCCATAAGAATATCAACTCCTGAATCATATATTGCTGGCGCTAAAGCTCCGGCAATATCACCATCTCTTATAAGCCTGATTCTTGCGCCGCATGCGCGAACTTCTTCTATCAGCTTTTTATGCCTGTCCCTTTCAAGTATGATTACAGTAAGCTCTTCGCATTTTTTGTCCAGTTTGTCAGCAACAGCCTGAATGTTTTCTTTTACAGAAGCATCTAAATCTACAACACCTTTTGCTTCTCTGCCAACGGCAATCTTATCCATATAAGTGTCTGGAGCATTCAATAAATGCCCCTTTGGCGCAGCTGCGAGAACTGACATAGCATTAAAATCGCCCTTTGCTGTTAGGGTTGTGCCTTCCAAAGGGTCAACTGCAATGTCAATCTCAATTCCTTTTGACGAGCCAATTTTTTCTCCTATGTAGAGCATAGGAGCTTCGTCTCTTTCACCCTCGCCTATTACAACAGTGCCATTAACAGATATATCAGAAAAACGATTTCTCATGGCTTCAACTGCTGCTTTGTCTGCTGCTTTTTCATCACCTTTACCGACTAATCTTGCGGCGCTTAAAGCAGCATCTTCTGTAGCTCTTACAAACTCAAGCGCAAGATTCTTATCCACTTAACCACCCTATTCCGCGAAGATTTTGCCTTATATATAAATTTTTCTATTGTCATACATTGTCATACAAAAATAAAAAAGTTTATAAAACGTCAATGACTAACCGAAAATCAAGCCGAAAAAAGGCAAAACTGCAAAACCAATAAACCGCATGTTTGTAAAAACTCCAGGAGTTTTTACAATAAAAAACAGGCAACTAAACACATTGGCAAAGCCGCAAAGATGAAAGAAAGAGTCACAATAACCTTGGACAGCGAACTTGTAAAGCAAATAGACAAAAGAATAGATGGAAGCATAATAAAAAACAGAAGCCAGCAGATAGAGCTGTTGCTAACAAACGCACTTGGAGCTTACAAGCCTGAAAATGCTATTATGCTGGTTGGCGGCAAAGGAACAAGACTACTGCCATTAACTTTAAACACTCCCAAATGTATGATAGATGTGCAAGGAAAAACAGTGGCTGAGCATATCTTTGACTTGTTAAAGAAATATGGCATAAGAGATATAATAATGAGTGTTGGCTACCTAAAAGAAAAGATAAAAGATTTTTATGGCGATGGCAGCAAATTTGGAGTTAACCTGACATATTTGGAAGAGAACGAGCAGTTAGGAACTGCAGGCCCTCTAAGATTAGGCAAGGATTTCCTTAAAGACAGCTTTATAGTTACAAATGGCGACGAGCTTAAAAACATTAACATACCGAGAATGTTTAGGCTGCATAAGCGAAAAAACGCACTGGCAACAATTGCATTGACTACAGTAACAGACCCTACAAACTATGGAGTTGCGAGAGTAAGCGGCAGCAGAATTCTTGAATTTGTGGAAAAGCCTAAGCCAGATGAAGCGCCTTCTAACTTAATAAATGCCGGCTTTTATATTATTGAGCCGGAAGTTATAGAAATGATTCCTGAAGGGCATTCCATGCTCGAAAGGGATATTTTTCCGAAGCTTGCAAAAGAAGGAAGATTAAGAGGATTTACAAGCGAAGGGCAATGGTTTGATATAGGCAATTTGGAAAGGCATGAAATTGCAAATAAAAAATGGCTTGGAGTGAATTTATGAGTTTTAATTTAGATGATACCAAGATTTTTTAATGCGTTTACCAGCAATGCGGCAGCAATAACTATAAGAGGGGATGTAAAGACATTATGCTTCTTTCTGTCGATGTAATAAGTTACTCCAAAAGATATAGTTATGCCAACTATTAAAAAAAGCCATTTTAAGTTTTTTGAAATATTGGAATAAAAAATAAATATTATGATTGCGGAAACGGGCAATGCTCCTGTTAAAACTGCTTTCCAATTGTATTCTGTTTCCATTTTATTATTTTATTTAAAGTGTATGTCTTATTTAATCCACTACTCAATTACAGTTCCTTTAAACTTTTTGTTGTTAAGCAAATTCTCAAAATTTTTTAAGTCTTTGCCGATTATGTAAACCTTTAATTTTGAATTTTCAGCTTCTTTCGCGGCAATTGGATCAAAAGGCATATTTAATCCGGCTTTCCATTTTCTTCCAGCTATTTTTCTGTATTGGTGCCATGCCATATTCTCAAATATTTTTGCATCTTTGTTCTTTTTTGGATCCGCATCATAGACATAATCCACATTGCTCATGTTTATTATAGTGTTTATTTTAAGGTTTTTTGCAAGCAGCACAGCGTCATAATCAGTTGAGCATCCTGGAAGCCACCCTGCTGCTATAATTATTTTTTTCTCAAATGCTATATTTTCTGTCGGGTTCTCTACGATTATGTCTTCAGCATTCTCCTTGAATATGGCTTTCATTAAATATGCATTTAATTTTGTGGCATATATGCCAAGCCAGTCTAATTCCTCATTATTTAATTTAATTATCTTAGAAGCAGCTTTTTGGTAATTTCTTGCAGTAATTCCTCCGCCGCAATAAATTGCAAACTTATGGCTTTTTTTAACAAAGTTTTCAACAATGCACTTAAACTCTTTCAAAAATTTTATATCTATATTGTCAGGAGCTATTACTGAGCCTCCTAATGACATTATGACTGTCTTTTCCATTAGAAAAACTTAAATTATAGCTTATTATAAATGTTTCGTAATGATGAGGGTTGGTGCGAAAGTCGGTGCTTGTGCGTCCTTGCCAATTCAGAAAACTCCGTAGGATTGTGATAAATGACCCGAGCAATGCCGCAGCATTGCGAGGTTGAGAGGAATGTAGGGCTCCGCACAAGCACGAATTAGACTTTCGCACCAACCCCGTAATAATGTAAAATATGATATTCCAAGACAGGCATGCTGCAGGAAAAGAATTGGCTAAAAGACTGCATAGGTTTAAAGAGCTTAAAAGCCGACAAAAATTAAAAAATGTTTTAGTGCTTGGAATTCCCAGAGGCGGCATAGAAGTGGCTTTTGAAATAGCAAAAATGCTTAAAGTTCCTTTAAGTATTATTGCAACCAAAAAATTAACTTATGCTTCTAATCTTGAATTTGCTATAGGCGCTGTAAGCCCTGACAGCTATATTTTAGATGAAAAGTATATAGATAACATTAGCAAGGATTTTATTGAAAAAAAGATAAAGGAAATAAATTTTGAAGTGGAAAGAAAATATAAACCATACATCAATAAAAAAAATTTTGAATTTAAAGGCAAAACCCTTATTATTGCTGATGATGGCTTAGCAACAGGCTACACAATGCTTGCAGCCATTAAATATGCTAAAAGCAAATCTCCAAAGAAGATTGTTGTTGCAGTTCCGGTAGCTGCACATGACAGCCTTGAAAAAATCAGGAAATTAGCTGATAAAACAGTATATATTCATGTTCCTGTAAATTTTGGCGCAGTCAGCTCTTTTTACCATGAATTTGCGCAGCTTGAAGACAAGGATGTAAAATTTTATCTGGAAGAGGCAAAGAAATTTTGCAATAGAAATTAGCTTCTTAGCTTCCAATTCCTATTAATGTGACTCCTATTATAATGAGTGATATACCGAGCCATTTGGCTAAATTCATCTTTTCTCCGAGGAATTTTATTGAGAGAATGCTCACCCACACATAGCTTAGGGCAACAAAAGGATATAAAATTGACAAATCACCGCCCTTTAACGCGGGTATGAAAAGTATCGTGCCTAAAATGTATAGGAAGGCTCCTCCAAACAGATGGTAGTTAACAATCAGTGAATGCAAATTAAATTTTTTTACAGACGCTTTTTTAAGCAGTATAGGCCCAAAGGAGCCTACGACAGTAGCCAAAACTACAAGCCCAATTGCCCAAAGCTCAGCTGACATTCTGCACCTCGCTCAGGCTGATTTTTTTATTTTTTTTGCTGCCCAAGCCTATAATCATTATTCCTAAGGCTATTATAAAAACTCCGCTCCACTTATAATAATTCATTTCTTCATTAAGAAAATATTTGGAAAGAAAGCTAACCCATATGTAGCCCGTTGCTATTATTGGATATAAAACAGAGACTTCTCCTCCTTTAAAGCTCAATACAAGCAAAATTCCTCCTATGCCATATAAAGCGATGCCTATAAGCAGATTAATATTGGTTATTGCGCTTATAAGATTAAAATCCAGTGTTTTGACGCTTAACTTGTAAAATATCTGCGCAACTGAAATTAACAGCGTGCATAAAAGCACAGTGGCAATAGCCCAAGGTTTAGTTTCCATGTTGATTAATCTTATCGTTAATCCTTAACCAATATCTCAATCATTGTTGCAAATACCGGCCTTGAAATAAAGACTCCAATAGATGCTCCAAGAATGGTTGTTATTGCAAAGCCCTTTAGCAAGCCGGCTCCGGCAAATATTAATGGAATCAAAGCAACAACAACTGTTGAATAAGAGCCAAGAATTATGGCAAATGCATTTTTTATTTTTTCCTTCCAATTATAAGATGATTTTTCTCCTCTTAAGATTTCATCTGCTATAACAATTTGATGATTAACTCCGGTTCCTATAGAAAGTATTATTCCTGCAATAGCTGCAATGTCAATATTCCAGCCTATCAAAGCAGCTACTCCAAGCAGCATTATCACTTCTGAACTGCAAGTGAAAACCATAGGTATGGAAACTTGAAGCTTCCTGTATCTTACAAAGAGGGTAATAGAAACACCGATTAAAGCAAGCAGCCCTGCAATGATAGCGCTTCTCAAAAATTCCTTTCCAAGCAACGGGCTTATTGTATCTATCTTCACTATATCAAGCTGCACAGGCAATGAGCCTGTAATTAAAACTGTTTGAAGCCTCTTCATATTGCTCATTGCATTGTAAATGGATTCTTGCTGTGTAGAGCCTATGCCGCTTCCCGATATCTGTATTTCTGTTGCTGCATTTCCCCTCAACTCTGCTCCTATGTTAAGCTTATCAACCTCAGTATCGTCAAGGTAAAGCACTATTGGCTCTGACAGGTACTTGCCGTTATCCTCTATTACTTCAAGATTTTTTGTTATGCTGGCTTGTTTTTGTGCTGCTTCCGGAGTTATTGAAATTGAAAACCTGAATCTGCAGATTGATTGCCCTTGAGAGGATGAGCAGCCAACATTAGGATCGATTCCTGCGCAGTTTGCAGACTTGCACACAAAAACAATGTCTTTGCCGCCTACAAAAACAGTTTCATTGCCTATTTTTGCCTCAAATTTTCCCTGCTTAGCAAGCAAATCCTTTATTTCGTCTTCGCTTGCTCCTGCAATTTCCACAAGAATGTATTGCTTTCCACTGAGATCTGTTGCGTCTCTTATTATTAAATCATTTAGCCCATAAACATTTAGCCTTTCCTGCATCGTGTCTATTAAAGAGCTTAAGTCATCTTGCGGCAAAGGCTTTTCCGGCTGCAATAGAACTCTTATGCCTCCTTGCAAGTCAAGCCCTTTTCTTATGTTTGTTTTCGGAGGATTGAAAATTCTGATTCCAAGGTCTTGCGTTTCGTTGCCTGCTTGCTTTGTTTTTAATTTGTATAAAGCCTTTGTTGTTTTTAATTGTATTGACTGGTTTGGCTTTAATGAACTTACAAAATTATAATAATCTTCTGCGTCTTTTACGGGCTTGTTGTTAATAGACAATATTCTTTCCCTTGCCACAGGCCTTACATTTGGCGCAGGCTGCGGAATGCCGGCTTCTGTTGCAGAGCTATTAGCCACAACATTTCTTATTGCGACGCCTTCTGCAGAAATTTTCGGGTTAATTGCCACTAGAGCCAGAACTATGCAAATCAGCAATATTATTACCCTGAAATTTGTAAACACTTTTTTTATTTTTTGGTTCATTGGTTCATTGTGCTTTTCTGGCTTTTTTCTCCAAATAAAGCCTTAAAATGCCGACATTTTGTATCCATGTATTTATCATATCTACAGCCATTCCTATAAGTATTATTATCATTATTTGGTCTATAACTTCTGATTGTGTGAATATTAATGCGATTATAGCAGCGATAATTGTTGTGGTGTTCATCATCATGCCCGTGCTTATAGAGCTGTAAATTCTTTCCATCTCGCTGCCTTCTTTTCTTTTAAGCAGCCGCGTTGACAGCAAAATGTCAGTGTCAACTGAGTAGCCTATGAGCATCAGGAATGCAGCGATTCCTGCACCGCTTATCCTGATATCTAAAAAATTTATTATTGCTAATGTCACAACCATGTCGGAAAAGGCTGCTAATATCACTGCCATGCTCGGGACAAAAGTCCTGAAGTAAATAAAAACAACCAAAGACATAAAAACAAATGCAAGAAGCAGAGCAAACATAGTTTCCTTAAAAAAAGAGGCTCCTAATGAAGAGCCTACAATCTCGACAGAATAGTCATTTTTTTCCAGCTTAAGGTTTGATGCTTTGCGTATTTCCCCTATAAACTCATTTACCTTATCTTCCTTTATGTCAGCTTCAACAATAATTCCGGCCTGGCTGCCAAATTGGCTTATAACTCTGGTGGATATATCATTTTCAGGGAATTTTGATAATAATGCCTCTTTTAATTGCAGAGTATCTGTCTGCTGAGCTGGGGTTAGGGTTATAGTTACTCCTCCTTTTAAGCTTACAGCCCTGTTCATAAAATCGTTGCTGTTAGCGAATTTAATCCCAATTAAGATTAAAGCAATGAGAAGCAGCGCAAACGGAATTATCAAAAGCTTTTTGTAGTGGTTTTCATAAACATTTTTAACTGATTTAATTATAATGCTGATACCAGAAGAATTTAGCTCCTTGTCACCTTTAGCTGGATTTTCCATTCAAGACGAGAAAGACAATGTTTTTATAAAAGTTTCGTTGTAAAAATTCCACTGTTCTGTAAACAGTGGAATTTTTACCTATGCCCTTAGTTTTTTGTCGGCAAAAAATTTCGTAGTACAGGGCAATAAGACACCATTTCAAAAATTCCACCAATCCGAGATTGGTGGAATTTTTGTCAATGACGAGCAACGGCCAAAGAAAATAATGCCAAATTGTAAAAATTCCGCCGTTCGCAAACGGCGGAATTTTTAAAATGAAATTAAGACAACTCCCGGAAGATTTTAAAGTAGAGGAAATAAATAACTTTGACATTTTAAGTAAAGGCGATTGTAAGCTTTACCTTCTTGAAAAGAGAAGCCTTGAGACATTTTCTTTGTTAAGATACCTCTCATCAAAAAATAAAATACCTTTTTCTGAATTCGGCATTGCAGGGCTCAAAGATAAGCATGCGGTAACAAAGCAATACCTCACAATACCCTCAAAATATGATATAAATACCATTTGCGAGAAAAATTTTGCCATAAGTTTTTTAGGCTACATAGACAAAAAGCTTAAGCTTGGAGATTTGGCAGGAAATAAATTTGAGATTGCTGCAAGGGATATAAAAAAAACTGATCTAGATGCAATCAAGCAGCGCGCTGAAAGTGCAATAAACTTTGGCATTCCCAATTACTTTGATTCACAGAGATTTGGCAGCGTCATCCATAATAACTTTATTGCTAAGCATATAATTAAAAAAGGATATGAGCTTGCTGTTAAAACCTACCTAACCCTTTATCCTAAATCGGAAAATAAAAGGATTAAAGAGGAAAAAAGGCTCATACTTAAAAACTGGAATGCTCTTCCAACTTTGCAGATAAAAACTAAATTTTTGGCTGATGTAATAAATGAGTATAGCAAAAGCAAAAGCTGGCTGAATGCATATAAAAAAATAAACCCAAGCATACGCCAGATTATAGTTTCTGCTTACCAGAGCTATTTGTGGAATGAGTGCATTAAGGAAGTTTTGATGCAGACTATAGATAAAAAAAGGCTTTATTCTGTAAAATACAAGGTTGGCTCATTATTATTTTACAGCTCTTTAAGCGAAGATGAAATAATAAGAATACCTAAAACTTTCAAGATTATAGGAGAAAACATGAAAGCTTCAAAATATGAATCTGGCATCATTGATAAATTGCTGAAAAAAGAAAATATTTCTCTTGCAGATTTTGATATAAGGGAAAGCGGAAATTTTTTTGCGGATTATGAAAGGGAAATTTTAGCAAAGCCTTCAAACTTTAATATGTCAGAGCCTTTAACAGACGAATTAAACAGCAAAAATAAGAACAAGTGCAAGGTTCTTCTGTCATTTTCCCTGCCAAAAGGAAGCTATGCAACACTGATTATAAAAAGAATATTTAGCAAGTAACTTATTTAAGCAATCTATTTTAAGTAATTTATTTTGCAACAATACTGCAGTATCTGCTAACACCTCTTATTCTAAAGATATATGAAACTTAAAGTGGCTGCTCCATTATTAGGGGCGGTGGGCGGGCAGAAGAATGTTAATTGTGCTATCAAAATGGCGTGTATCTGTAAGATATTTTTATGATAAAAAAGAATCAAGATGCGCCATTTTGCCTATAGTGCGGCTCTGGAGCAGCCACTTATATTGTTAGCAGTTACGTTTTTTAGTAACTGCTAACAGGACCTTGTTTGAAAAGCGGGGTTTTTGCGAAAGTCTAATTCGTGCTTGTGCGGAGCCTTA
>JACPMQ010000042.1 GCA_016185955.1 Candidatus Woesearchaeota archaeon
TAAAAAACGTAACTGCTAACAATATAAGTGGCTGCTCCAGAGCCGCGCTACAGGCAAAATGGCGCATCTTGATTCTTTTTTATCATAAAAATATCTTACAGATACACGCCATTTTGATAACACACTTAACATTCTTCTGCCCGCCCACCGCCCCTAATAATGGAGCAGCCACTTTAAGTTTTATATATATTTAGAATAAGAGGTGTTAGCAGTTACGTTTTTGCTAGCATTTAAATAATCTGCAACTTTACCTTAATCTATGAAAGCGATATTTATCCATGCAAAGTATAAAGGAAAAATTGATTTGGAGAAAATTAATATAAATGAGCTGCCAAAAAAAATCGGGGTAGTTACAACTACTCAATTTTTGGAAAGTGCAGAAAAAATTACCGCTTATCTGAAAAAGAACGGCAAGCAAGTTTTTGTTGACAAAATAAAACAAAGAAATCCCGGACAGCTGCTTGGATGCGACGTGGATGCAGCTTTAAAAATACAAAATGGTATAGAAGCGTTTCTTTACATAGGCTCTGGTAATTTTCATCCTTTGGGGATTGCCTTTAGAACAGATAAAAATATTTTTTGCTTTAATCCTGTTTCAGGAGCCTTTTTTCTTTTTGACAGGAAAGAAGCTGAAAGATACAAAAGAAACAAAAAAGCAAATTATGTCAAATTCATGCATGCAAATAAAATAGGCATTATGGTTTCAATAAAGCCCGGCCAATACAGCTACAAAAAAGCCCTAGAGATAAAGAAAAAGCTGATTGAAATGAACAAAGAATGCTTTATGTTTGTTTTTGACACATTAGACGCAAATGAAATGAGAAACTTCCCTTTCATAGATTTTTGGGTCAATACTGCATGCCCGAGAATAGCAGATGACAAAGACAAAAAAAATATCATAGATATGCAGGAACTAGAGCTATCTTTCAATAATTTTAACACTGCTTGTTAAATCTACAATCTTGCTTGGACTGCCTTTTTTAATGCCTTCATAAATAATAAAACTAACTGCGCTTTTAATTTCACTATCCAAATCTTCCAAAGATGTCATGAAATCAGTCCCGCTTTTGTTGACGGAAGTAGTCACAATAGGAATTTCAATTTCTTCAGCAAATTTGCTAAACCAATGAGCTGGAATTCTTACACCTAAGGTATCTAAGCCAGGAGCAACATTTTTTGCAACAGGCTCTTTTTTTTTCTTAAAAATTAAAGTATAAGGGCCTGGCAGCTTATTTACCCATTCTTCTGCATTTTTATTTACAATGCAATTTTCATAGAGCCATTCCTTTGATGGCGCAATTACTGAAAAAGGATTTTTGCTTCTTTGCTTTATCTTCCTTATTTTGGCAACAGCTTTCTTATTCAGCGCATTGCACCCTATTCCATATATTGTGTCTGTGGGGTAAACAAATATAGGAGCGTTTTCAATTAAGTTTGTTCTTATTACATCCCTCTGATTTTCAAATTCTTCCTTACTAATGATTATCATAAAAAAAAGAAAATCAAGAAGGTATAAATATTTTGTGTTGAGCCAAAAACTGCAGCAACTTAAACTTAATTATTCATGCAGCCAAATATCCTAACATAAACCCTTCTTCTGCAGGGGGCTTATGCTATCATCATCAGCATAGCTTTCTATGCCCTCTTCAGTGTAAATATCATATTCTTCTTCCATTTAAATCACCTCTTAAGTTATTATTTTTACAAATGCGCGATTATTGGTTTTGTAGTGGCGGAATTTTTGTTTTCGATAAGTTTTCCGCTGAACTGCAAGTCAAAACTCTCGTATGTTTTTATTGTCAAGTCCTTTATCTGCTTATAGAAAAGCTCTTTTATGGTTTTATTGCTCAAATCCATTTTTATCACCTTTATTGCTTCAACAAATTGGGGGTGGGGCAGGAATTTTTTGGTTTAGACTTTTTCCTGCCTGCCTCAAAACACATTGGGGGTGTTATCATTTAGCAAGCAAAGTTAATTTAAATACCTCACGCGAAGATGTCCAGTGCAGATTTTTGTCGTCTCAAGCACTGGACATATTATTGTGAAGATTCCACCAATCCAAGATTGGTGGAAAATTTGATTTTTATACATTTTGTAGAATAAAATTTTTAAATTAGATGAACATCCTCTAGTTGTGCAAAGAGCAATAATAAAGGTTTATGGTTTTGTGCAAGGCGTAGGTTTTAGGGCTAACGCCAAAAGATTGGCGCTGAGATTAGGATTAAAAGGATATGCAAAAAATAATGATGATTGCTCAGTGGAAATTGTTGTTGAGGGGCATGAAGACAAAATTAAGGAATTGATTGAATTCTGCAAAAATGGCCCAAAATTGGCGAAGGTAAGCAAGGTAGATATAAAATTTGAAATGGCAAAAAACGAGTTTGATGGTTTTGGAATAAGGTTTTAGGGTTTAAAAAGAAAGATTTAAATAATCGCCTTATGATAAATCCACAGAGGCATAAAAATGGGCAGCTTGAAGATGAGATTATCAAAAAAATCAAATAAACAAAAATTTAACAGCAAATCCCAAACAGCTTTGGAATTCTTGACAACATATGCTTGGGCTTTTATAGCAATCTTAATCATGATAGGCATGCTGGCATATTTTGGAGTATTAAGCCCGAGCAAGTTATTCCCAGAAAGATGCGATTTTGGCAGAGACTTTAAATGCGAAGGCTACACTTTAGCTTATTCAAGCAGCGGCACTGATGGACAGGTTAAATTTAAGCTGAAAAATGAGCTTGGGTATGACATACAAGTTGACAGCGTATCTGTAAAAACCGAGGCAGTTGCCGCATATGACTGCATAATTACAGATGATGGCGCTAAATGGGCAACTAAAGGCTTTAAGGACTTTGCATCAACGCAGAATTGCAATAGCCAAAATGCGCAATTTTCAAAAGGAAAAAAGGGCAAGGTTCTTGTTGCACTCACATATCATAAATTAGGAGCACCAACTTTTACTCATGAGGCTAATGGAGAAATATTTGCTACTATAATCTAAATTTAACAATCGAAAGATTTAAATAATACGCAATTGATGAAAACGAAAGGAGGAAAATTATGGCAAAAAAAGAGATTTTCGCGAAAATTAAAAATTTAAAATCACAGGCAGCTTTGGAATTCTTGACAACATACGGCTGGGCTTTTTTGGTAATTTTAATTATGGTAAGCGCATTAGCATATTTTGGAATATTAAAGCCAAGCAAGTTACTGCCTGACAGATGCATTTTTGGAACTGAAATAGAATGTCAGGATTATTTGATGGATATTGCAAACAATAACGTACAGTTAAAGCTAAAAAATAATGTTGGGGAAATCATAACTGCAACAAAAGTAGAAGGCAAGTCAGAAACCGCAACATCTGTTACATGTGCTGCTGATGCAGCAGAGATAGCAAAGCTCGCTAATTGGGGAGCTAGTATTATTAAAGATGTTACTTTGTCAAACTGTGCATATGCCGGAGCAGGTTTTCTGAGTGGCGATAAAGAAAAAGTTTTAGTGACCTTAACTTACTACACTGTAAAAGGCGGTGTTACTTACCCACATGAAGTGCAAGGGGAAGTGTACGCTACCGCGAAATGATATTTTGACTAACAAGAAACATTATTTTTATCTTTTTCATCTTGCAAAAATTTCTCAGCTGATGCAGTCAAGCCTTTAACATACTTGACTGATTTATTAAAATCATCCTTTTCTTCTTGTGTAAGCTCTAACTCTATTATCTGCTCAACACCTTCTTTTCCCAGCTTGACTGGAACCCCAATAAAACAGTTTGCATTATCTTCCTTATATTTGGTGCAGTAAGCAGTGCACGGCAGCACTTTCTTTTTGTCTTTTACAATAGCCTCAATCATTTCCATTATAGAAGCTGCAGGCGCATAAAATGCAGAGCCGGTTTTAAGGAGATTTACAATTTCCTGTCCTGCTTTCCTTGTTCTTTCAACAATAACATCTATCTTTTCTTTGCTTATCAACTCTGTTATTGGAATCCCATTTACTGTTGAGTATCGTGCTAAAGGCACCATTAAGTCGCTATGGGAGCCGATTACAAGAGCATCTACATCAGCAGCAGCGACATTAAGCTCCTGCGCAATAAAAGCGCTGAAACGAGCAGAATCAAGTATTCCTGCCATTCCAATAACCCTTTTTTTTGAAAAATTGCTTATTTTTGCAGCAACATGCGCCATAGCATCCAATGGATTTGTAACCACAATCAAAATTGAGTTTGGAGAATATCTTATTGCGTTTAAAGTAACTTCTTTGACAATTTTTGCATTGTTTGCAAGCAATTCATCTCTGCTCATTCCAGGCTTTCTTGGAATGCCGGCACTTACCACAATTATATCAGAATTTTTTGTGTCTTCATAATTATTTGTTCCTTTGACAGATACATTAAAATCTTCTATATGGCTCGCTTGTTGCATGTCTAATGCTTTGCCTTGTGGAATGCCTTCAGCAATATCAAACAACACAATATTTCCAAGCTCTTTTGCAGCCATTAAATATGCTGTTGTTGCACCAACGTTGCCTGCTCCTATTATCGATATCTTAGGTTTTGTCATTTTTGCTGCTATTAGCTGCGCAGTTACTTAAAAAATTCTTAGGGTTTTCCCTATTTTCGTCTTATTTTTAATAGTTTTTATTTTTAGTAGAATATGCATTAATTACCTTGATGCATCTGCCTGCCTTTCAAGTTCAAGCTTCTTTGCTATCGCACTTGATGCATTGCTTAGCCTGTAAGCATTTATTATTTCACTTGCAAGGCATTCTTCTATTGATTTTTTGGTGTTAAATGACTTATGGTAAGATCCCTGAGCCATATTTCTTAATGCAAGGTCAACTCTTCTTTGAGGAGCGCATTCAACTGCTTTAGGGTATCTTGCGCCGCCGTATTCAATTGTTATTATCTCTTCTCTCTGTGCGGCATTTTCAAGAGCCTTTACAAAAACCTTTACAGGGTTTTCATTTATCTGCTTTTCAATCAGATTAAAAACATTTTCAACAATTGAGCAGGCTTTGCTAGCCTTTCCTGTCATATGGTAGCTTGTCTTAAAGTGCTTTTTGCTCTTATGCCCAGGTATCATTATTTTGTTGATAAGCCTTTCAACTATGAATATTTTGCTTTTATGAAACCTGTTTTTTGCATATTTAGCGCCAGTCTTAGGAACAATTTTAGGCTGCAAGGTAATGTAAGGTTTTAACCCCAAATCTTCCACAGCAATTCCATTCACACTCCATTTGTTAAAAGCTTTTATTTCAACCATTTTTTAAAAGACATAGCAAAAACATAATAAAAATTATTTAAATTATTTATTTTCTTGCTTTCTCAATTATACCCTTTAATAAGGCATCTAAGCTCTGTTCATTTACTTTTATAACTTGCCATCTTACGCCGGGAATATCGCCTTTGCTTTTGCCCATTGCACCGCCGATGCATTCAATCAAAACTTTATCGTGCTCATCAATAAGTTTTGTTGCCCCATCTCCCGGGCAGAATGCAGTTACTTGCTTTCCATTCTTAATTAACTGGACTCTTACGCATTTTCTCATTGCAGAATTTGGCTGCTTAGCTTCTAACTGCACTTTTTCCAATACAATCCCTTCTGCTTGAGAAGAGCCTTCCAATGGGTCGGATCTGGCTTTTAGCCTTTCAACTCTTCTTACAAACCATTTATCGCACCATCTGCTTTTAAGCCTTCGTAACTTAAGCCTTTTTCCTGCATTCATCCCTTTGCTTTTTTTCGCCATTTCCAATCAGGAATAATTCCATGTTTTTAAATGTTGCGAACACAAAATTTTTACCAATCTACGATTGGTGAAAATACTCGAAAATTCCGATTGAATTTTATTGTTTTGGAACAAAACTGCAAAACCAATAATCGCGCATTTGTAAAAATCCCCGCGGCCGGATTTGAATTTGCCAAGACACTTTTGTCTTTCCAGCAACCTCACGGTCACAACTGGCTATTTTTCATCCCTAGCAAAAAGCCCAGTCGAATAGCGAACGCATCTTTAGCTTCTTGAAGATACAGCCGTGCGCTCTGCCGTTGAGCTACGCGGGGTGCATTCAGTGAGTTGTCCTTTATTTAAAAACATTATGAATCGAAAAGTATATATACCTCATCTCTAAAAGCAGCTTATTAGCAAAAATATCATCAAAAAGTGGTGTACTTATGATTAGTATTTTAAAGAATTTAGTGAACAGGTTTCTATCATCTTTGTTCAAAAAAAAGAAAGACTTCAAGCTTGGGTTATATGGCCCTCCGAATGGGGGGAAAACTACTTTAGCCAATAGAATATGCAAAGACTGGCTTGGGGAAGATATGGGGACTGTTTCTAATATTGCGCATGAGACAAGAGAAATCCAGATAAAAGAGCAGATATGCATTAAGTCAAAGGGCAAAGAGCTTACTTTTAATCTTGTGGATACTCCTGGAATTGCCACCAAGATAGATTATGAGGAATTTATCAGGGCAGGCATGAAAGAAAAGCAAGCCAAACAGCGCGCAAAAGAAGCAACAAAAGGAGTTATAGATTCTATTAAGTGGCTTGATGATATGGACGCTGTAGTGATTGTTTTGGATGCAACAAAAGATCCGTATACTCAAGTTAACATAACTATTGTAGGCAATTTACAGGCAAGAAACATTCCGGTTTTGATTGTCGGCAATAAAGCTGATTTAAAAAAAGCAGATATAAAGAAGGTGCAGGCAGCATATCCTCAGTATAATGTTATAGGAATTTCAGCAAAATATGGTGATAATGTAGAGCAGTTTTATGAAGGCTTGTTTGCAATTGTAAAATAGAATATTGCTAAATAAAATATAAGGTAAAATATAAGCAAAATAGAATATAAAATGGTAACCTTAAGATTTGTTCCATATTCGGAAATTGAGGAGCTAGGCAGCGCCCGCAGGGTTAAAAAGCTTATAGACATAGTCAAGGAAAATAAGATTGTTTTATTGCAGGGAAGGCTGAAAAAAGAGGAAGAAGCGGATTTAATAGCTATAACCATGGAAGAAGTTGGTGAAAGGTTTAAAGGCATAGAACTGGCTGTTATAAATCCTGAGGATAAGAACATGAGCGGGCTAAGAAAGGTGAGGAATAACTTTTTTGGATTTTTATTGGGAGATAGGCAAGGGCTTACAATAATAGGCCCTGCAAGCATTGTAAAGGAAATAAAAAAAGACCCGAATAAAATCGAGCTTTTCACAAAAGAAGCCAAGAAAAAAAGAGCTTGAAAAAGAACTTGAATAAAAATGCCACACCAATGCGTAAGATGCAGCACTTTCTATGATGACGGCTCAAGAGAGCTGCTTAAAGGCTGCAATTGCGGCGGCAGGCTTTTTTTTTACGTAAAAAAAGAAAAGCTTGAAGAGATGCAAAAAATAGCATCTGAAGTTGTATTGACAAAAAAAGAAAAGGAGCAAATTGAGCAAGATGTATTTGATTTGGTTGGAAGCGAAGTTGATAGAAACGAGCCTGTAATTCTTGATTTAGAAGCTATTAGGGTATTAAAGCCAGGAACTTATGAGCTTGACTTAGTGCATTTATTCAAAAAAGAGCCTTTGATATTCAAGCTGGAAGATGGCAAATACATGATAGATGTGATGCAAAGCTTCCAAAAATTTAGAAGGAAATGATGCACTGCTAAATTATAGTAAATAATCAATTTAAGACTATTGCCTAGAATTACTTACTCGTCACAATTTCTATTACATCCCTGTTTTGCAGAAGATAATCTTTTCCAACAGCCTTTTTGCTCTTGACATTAATCGCCTTTATAAAATTTTTTCCGATATCTGTATGAAGCTTAAACGCGAAATCAAGCGCCGTTGAATTTTTTGGCATTAGAAAGCAGTCAGGAATAAAATTTCCGTGCTGATCCTGCAGCTTTTTTACTCCGCCAGGAAAAACAGCAATGTAGCCCAATAACACAAAGACTGCCATGTCCAGAACTTTTTGTATTCCTGCGGAGCCGAATTTTTCAAGGATATTTGTTTTTATGAAGTTCAACGCATTTTTTTGCTTTTCATTTAGTTTTTCACCATCAATTTCATTGAAGCTTGAATCCCCTGGCAGGTATTTTATCAGCTCATGCCTTGCAGCTTCCCTTAACGCTAATTCAGCCTCTGCGCTGCACGGCACAAGAATGCAGTCTGGAAATTCTTTTTTTAGCTTTTCATAATTTTTGTCAGCGCCATCAACATCTATTTTATTGCATGCAATGAGCATTGGCTTTGTTTCCTTTCTCAATTCTGTTGCAATTTTTAATAATATGCCCTTATCCCATTTCATTATGTCTTTATCAAGATTCATTTTTTCAATTACTCTTTTCATCATATCCTCTGTTACCCTTAAAGAGCTTAGTTGCTTTGCTATTGCTTTGTGCAGCTCTGGCTTTTCCTGATTTACGGTTCTAGCGAATTTCTCCCAGCCTTTTTCTATCAGCCTTAAGTACCACATATCCAGCTCATGCTCAAGAAACTTTATGTCATTTGCAGGCTCGTAGCTTAATGCAGGAACTGCCTCTCCTCTTTCGTTTGTTGAGCCGGAAACATCTATTATGTGTATCAAAACATCTGCCTGATTTAAATCATCAAGAAACTGGTTGCCCATGCCTTTGCCTTCGTGAGCTCCAGGAACTAATCCAGCAACATCCAGCAAATCTACAGGCACAAATCTTTTTCCGTTGATGCAATAGCCAAACCTTGGATTGCATTTAACATTAAATTCCTTGTCAACACAATCAACCTTTACATAACTTGTGCCATGATTCGGCTTTATTGTAGTAAATGGATAGTTGGCTATTTCTACTTCTGCCAAAGTTGAGGCTTTAAAAAATGTTGATTTTCCGCTGCTCGGTTTTCCTACAATGCCTATTAACATTTTATTTTACCAAATTTTACCTTGCTAACCCAAGTTTGTTTTTAATTATTTTTGTTTTCGCGCATCAAAACCTATATAAATTACATAAGGTTAAGATAATATAAATGCCTAAAGCTAAAACGATATACAAAGAAATTCCTTTGGCAGAAATAACCTTGAGGAAATACGAAAAGCCCTCAAATCTTTCTGAAAGGGAAATTGTCAGAAAAATATGCCTTTCTTTAGGGCTTTTGCAGCCTGGCGACTCAAGAGACGTGATAGTAGACATTTTTCATGCTTTAATTATCGCAAAAAAGCAAAAAAAATTATTGGCAAGCGATGAAATTGAAAAGGAAGTCATAAGCTTAAGGAATAAAGAAAGGCTTTCTATGCATGGAATAGCGTCCTCAAACATAAGAAGGCAGATAAAGAGGCTCAGAGACTTATTTTTAATTGAAAAAATAAAAGGCTCTTACAGGATTGCTGAATTTGAAGACTTAAACATTATTTTTGAAGAAAAAATAGAAAAATTCTATTTAAAGTCTATAATTGAAAGGGTTAAGGAATATTTTGGGTGTTTGAAATAAAACAAAAAAGTATCTGCTAACACCACATAAAGGGTTTTTGCGAATTAAGTGCTTGTGCGTATAGTGGCGCAACTAAATAATGGAACAATAATTATTGCGCCACTATGCTAGAGAACACAAACTACTTCAATAAATTATTTGTGTTCTCCGCTGTCATTTGCCAATTCAGAAAATTTCTTAAGATTGTGATAAGCGACCTGAGCAATGCCGCAGCATTGCGAGGTTGAGAGGTAAATTAAGGCTCCGCACAAGCACGAATAAGAATTCGCAAAAACCCCGCTTCCCGGACAAATCTATGTTGGCAGATACTTTTTAGTGACTGCTAATATATTTATTTTAAAGATATATGAAACTTAAAGTGGCTGCTCCAGAGCCGCACTATAGGCAAAATTGCGCATCTTTCTTCTTACTATACGAGCGGACTTTGATTTCCGTAATAATTGTCAAAGTCCGCAGTATATAGGCACGGATAATTTATTTACGGAAATTAATGTCCGTGCCTATATAACAAAAGAGGGCAGATTAATTGAATTCTATGGCACGGAATGCGTCCATTGCAAGGAAATGGAGCCTTTAATAGCGCGCTTGGAAAAAGAGCATAATGCAAAAATTACAAGATTGGAAGTATGGCACAACAGCGAGAACGCAAAATTGCTGCAAAAGTATGACAAAGATGAGCATGGAAATGAGTTTTGCGGCGGAGTCCCTTTTTTCTATAATGAAAAGACAGGGAAAAAAATCTGCGGCAATACTAATTTTGAGAAATTGAAGGCATGGGCAGAAGTCAAGTGAGTTTTTTGAGATTCATAGCAACATTTATATATTCTAATCTTACTAGGTAAAATAATCAAAAATAATTATTTAAAATAATCAAAATAAATATCAAAAAACTAAAAAAGGGGAAATAAAAAACAGGTTAGCAAAAGGAGGGTGATAAAATGCATAAAAAAGGCTTTGTTTCAATGCATCCGGGAATGTTTTTTCTTATAGGGCTTTTAGTTGGTGCGGCAATAATATACTTCCTGATTATGAGCGGGAGAATTCCAGTTGTTAAGTCTCTTGGCTCAATATAGAAAAAACCCGACATAAAAGAAACTCGTAAACTGCGACGGTAATTCTGTTAGTTTGGGAAATTCGGATTTGTTGAGAAAATGAAAGTAAATAATGTGGATATGGATAAAGCTGGAATTTTTGTTGAAGAAGTTAAAAGAGACAAAAACAAGGCAATAAAGGTAAAGAAGGTTGAAGGCACTTGGAATTTTGAGGAAGGGAAAGCGCAATTTGCATCAACTTTAGAATATCAAAATGGAAGCGCTATTGTTGAAGCTGATGCTCCACAATTTATGGGGGGCTTAGGAATAAAGCCGGATCCTGTGCAATATTGCTTGTTTGGCTTGGCAGCTTGTTTTGCCCAAACATTTGCATCAATTGCAGCAGAGAAAGGCATAAGCCTAAAAAAGCTGAAAGTGCTTGCAGAGAACAAAGTAAATTTGTCAAAGGCATTGGGCTTAAGCAATGAGCCGATTGTAGAAAGAGTCAAGTTATTTGTAGAAGTTTCAAGTGACGCTAAAAAAGAAAATCTGAAAGAAATAGAAGCGCTTGCCAAAGAGAGATGTCCTGGAGTTTATTGCCTTACAAATGCTATAAAGCTTGATATAGTGCTAAATTAATAGTGAAGTTGATTAAGAATAAATGCTCCCGCCGAGCATCTATCCTTAGTCGCAATGCCCACCCTTTTTTGTTCTAGTTTTCTTTTACGATAAACCTGCAAGTATTTATTTTTTTTTGCATTTCCGAATAATTTTTGTTTAAACAAAAAATTAAAATTATTTGAGTAAATAGCTCAAATAAAAGGGAATAGAAGCATTTATAAACTCTAAGTTTACATATGTAAACTGGGAGTATACATGAGAGGTATAACAAACAACGAGATGAAGTTTGTGCTGAGTA
>JACPMQ010000043.1 GCA_016185955.1 Candidatus Woesearchaeota archaeon
ACTTTCGTGCATTGTAAAGGTTTCGCGCCTGCTGCACCCCGTGGGGCTAGGGCCAGTATCTCAGTGCCCTTCTCGGGGTTACCTCTTTCAAGGCCCCTATCGATCATAGGCTTGGTGAGCCGTTACCACACCAACAACCTAATCGACCGCCGACTCATCCTTAGGCCTTACGTTTGAGGAAAAACACCTTCCAGTAGAATTTCCTTATCAGGTTTTAGCCTCAGTTTCCAGAGGTTATACCCAACCTAAGGGCAGATTATCGACGTGTTACTGAGCAGTTCGCCGGTGTTGCAAAGCAACCCCTGACTTGCATGGCTTAATCGAATCCCAATAGCAGCAACCTCCCGCAGGATCAACGGGAATTCTTTTATTAGTCGCAATTATAACTGAATTACACATACTTGACAGCATTGTCAAGCACGCTCAATGAAAAAACATGACTCAATTTTAGAATTTAAATATCTAAAATATAGACGGTGGCGATAGGGACTATGTTAACTTATCGTTATATTTAAATGTTTCGAAAGGCAAACTTTTTAAACATTGTTCTAAAACATTGTGCCATGCAAATTGAAATCAGCAAAAAGCTTATAGAGCATGTTGCAGAAGTTGCAAGATTAAAGCTCACTGATAAGGAAATAGAAAATTTTTCTAGGCAACTTAAGGAAATAATAGGAGCTTTCTCGAAACTTGATGAAGTTAATACTCAAGGCATTGAAGTTAGTCTGCAGCCCGTTGAGTTGAAAAATGTTTTAAGGGAAGATAAGCCAAAAAAATGCTTTACGCAAGACGAGGCATTAAGCTTGACTGAGCATAAAAAGGATGGTTATTTTAAAGGCCCAAGAGCGTTATAACAGCTTATAAGCAAAAGCGGAAAAATGAACATAAAAAATTTTGTTGATAAACTAAAAAACAACGAGATTGATATAATTGAGCATACTAAAAAAGTTATTGATGAATGCAAAAAAGTAAACAAAGAATATCATTATTTTAATGTCATTTCTGAAGAGCTTGCGCTTGAGCAAGCAAAAGAAATCCAAAAGCAGCTAAAAAACAAAAATAAAAATATAAAAAAAATAAAAAATAAAAAATTGCTCGGCATTGCTGTTTCTGTAAAAGACTCTATCTGTGTAAAAAATATAGAAAGCACTGCGGGAAGCAGAATTCTTAAAGGCTACAAGCCATTGTTTGATGCCACTGTAATAAAAAAAGTGAAGGAGCAAGGAGGCATTATAATAGGAAAGACAGCACAAGATGAATTTGGCTTTGGCAGCTTTTCCGTTAATATTGGCTTAGGCTTTGACATTCCAAAAAACCCGTTTGACAAGGAAAGAAGCTGCGGAGGAAGCTCCGGAGGCGCTGCAGGATTAACGCAAAAAGCGAGTTTTCCGCATATTGCCTTGGGCGAATCAACCGGAGGCTCAATTGCAGAGCCTGCCTCATTTTGCAGCATTTTTGGATTATGCCCCACTTATGGCAGAGTTTCACGTTATGGCTTGATAGATTTTGGAAACTCTTTGGATAAAATAGGCCCTATGGGAAAAAGCATTAATGACATAGCTTTGCTGCAGGAAGTTATTTCCGGCTATGATGAGAATGACAGCACGACATTAAGCAAAAGTGCTGAGAGATACAGCGAAACAAACAGCAATAAAATCAGAGGCATGAAAATAGGAGTCATAAAGGAATCGTTTGAAGAAGGTGTTGAAAAAGAAATTGAAAAAATAGTGTGGAGTGGAATAAAAAGAATGGAAGGCTTTAACATAAAATATGAGGAAATTTCTTTGCCATTCCCGATAAAATATGGTTTAGCCACATATTATTTGATAGGAACTTCTGAAGCATCCACAAATCTTGCTAAATATTGCGGCATGAGATATGGAATTAGTGAAAAATTAGAGGGCAGCTTTAATGAGTACTTCACAAAAATAAGGAGCAGTAATTTCGGGGAAGAAGCCAAAAGAAGGATAATGCTCGGAACTTTTGCAAGGATGTCAGGCCATAGAGACGCTTATTACATAAAAGCCTTAAAAGTAAGGGCTAAAATAATTGAAGAATATAAAAAGGCATTCAAAAAATATGATGCATTAATAAGCCCGACGGTTCCTATACTCCCTCCAAAATTTTCAGAAATAGAGAAATTAACTCCTCTGCAGAATTACATGATGGATGTTATGCTTGTAGGCCCAAACATTGCAGGGCTGCCTCATTTAAATGTGCCGGTAGGTTTTTCCAATAAGCTGCCGGTAGGCATGCTGCTCATAGCAGACCATTTGCAGGAAGAAAAGCTCATGCAGTTAGGGAGTCTTTTTGAACAGTAAAAATTTGCAGTTTGCGAACGGTGCAATTTTTACTGATGTGTTTTATGGTTAAAACCCATTAGGCAATATAAAAAACTTCATCCAAATAAAAACAAAATACAGTAAAATCAGCAACGATGCTTCTAATCTGTCAAGTTTTCCGCCGCGGATGAAAAATAGCCATGCTATTAAAACTGAAACAAACATAAATGGAATGTCAAAAAATAATAATATATTATCCACAACTAATGGAGCTATAATTGCCCCTATCCCCAAAGACATTAGCGAGTCAGTTATTCCTGCTCCTATCAAATTGCCGATTGAAAGCCCATGCGCGCCTTTAAATATGGAATGCAGCGAAATTGTAAGCTCAGGCAAAGACGTTCCAAACCCAATCAAGATTCCAATTAATCCGCTATTCATTTTAAATTTAGTTGCTATTAAAATTGCATTATTTATTATTACATTAGCAGAGTAGATTACAATGACAATTCCTGCAAAAATCATCAACCCATAAAAAAATAAGGTTCTCAAAGAAATTTTGTCATGGTTAGTGGAGATTTTCTTAAAAAGTTTTTCCTGCTTTAACAATACAAAAACATAAGTAATGTACACTAAAAGCATTATTATTGCCTCTATTAAATCTATTTTTTTGTCATTAAACGAAAAAAGAAACATTAAGATTATTGCAAAGAAAAGCATGTTCCAGTCTCTTCTCATGGAATCTTTTTTCCTGCCGAGATAATATATTGTAAAGAAACCGCAGAATCCCAAAACAAAAGTGATTAATGAAATATTGCTTCCTATAATTGTGCCAAGCGCTAAGCTGCTTGTCTGAATGCCTTGCAGCCTGTCATATGCCGCAACAATGCTTGTTACTATCTCTCCTAAAGAAGTGCCAATAGAAGTTACTGTTAAGCCTATAATCAAAGTAGATACTTTTAAAGCTTCGGAAATTTTTTTTCCAAAATTTATTGCGATATCTGAGCCAAACCATAATCCCACAACTCCAATAATCAAAAGTAATATCTCGCTTTCCATCTCTACGCCTCATTGTATATTTTCTGCATTAAAAGAGCATCAGTTTCTATGTTAGGGCTTTCTGAAATTGCGACTCCTTTAACCTTAAAATCCTTAAGGGCTTTTGCAAGCTCCTTATAATTAAAATCAGATTCATTAAGGTTTAAATGATTTCTTTCCCCTTTTGCAGTATATTCAATGCCTGTGAAGTGTATGTGCATATTTTCAAGCCCTTTTTTCCCCAGTGTTTTTTCTATTGATTCAAGGATGCTGCAAAATTCCCTGTAAGAGTTATATTTTCCATTTGTTCTTGCGTGGAAATGGGCAAAATCAACGCATGGCATCACATTGCCAAATTCTTGGCTTAAGGCAAGAATTTCATCAACATTGCCAAATTGGGTTTCTTTTCCTGTTGTTTCAGGCCTTATCCATATTGTATTTTTTTCATTTTTCAGCTTTTGGCAAATTTCTTTTATTGCATTTTTTATTCTTTTAAAAGTGTCTTCTTTCGTGCTTTTTTGGTAAAATCCCGGATGAAAGCAAACTGACCATGCGCCGCATAAGTTTGCAATCTTTGCAGAATTTAAAATCCTGTAAATGCTTGCTTTAAGCTTTGCCTTTTCAAGCGAATTCAAATTGATAAAATAAGGCGCGTGGCATGTTAAAATAACATTATTTTTTTCAGCGCTTCTTTTTACTTCTGGAGCTTTATCTTCACTTATATGCACGCTTCTTACAAACTCAAGCTCCATTGCATCCAAATTAAGTTTTCTTACATCTGCAATGCTTTCTGCAGTAGTGCTTCCTTTCGCGCTTAAGGGGATTCCTGCAGTCCCAAAAAAAAGCCTTTCCATAAAAATCTTGAAGAATTATTTATTTCTATCTTTTAAATATTGTTATTTTGATGAGTTTGTCGATTAAATGGGCAAAGCCAAAGCGGTGGCGTATGCCTCCATTTTAAACAGCAAATGCCAGCTGGCGGCATGGCGAAGGGCGGATTTTTTCATACAGAGTGTGGAAAAATCCGACGTGAGACGAGCCATCGCTTTGGCTTATACGCCCAACTAAACAACTTATTTAATCGACAAACTCTATTTTGCTGTGAAATATATTTTATAGACTAAAAAAATACCAACAAGGTAGGACACATAAAATAACACTTCAAGCAATGAAGGATTGCCATTATAGCCAAAAAGCCCCTTTAGAAAGCTTCCTATAATGCCCTTTTCATGCATCAAGGGAAAATTATTATCTGAAGTTGCTTTTGGATTTATATTCCACACTTCTTTTGTGCCGTAAGATAAAACTCCGGCTTCTTGCAGCTCGTGGGTTCCTTGCGCAACTAATCCTGCTGCAATCAGTATAAGAAATATGCTGCTTATGTTAAAAAACTTCTTAAGATTTATTTTAAGTGCACTGACAAAAAATAAATAGCCTATGAAAATTGCAGTTACTACCCCTAAAAGCCCGCCAACAAAGCTAATTCCCGATGCAAAGCTTAAAGCATTCAGAAATATAACTGTTTCAACGCCTTCCCTCAGCACAGCAACCGCTACTAAAATAAACAACCCATATGCGTATCTTTTATTGATATTTGCCTTTTCAATGTGATCAGCCACTTTAGACTCTATTTTGCCTGCAATATTTCTCTGCTTAAGCATCCAGAAAATCATTGTTGTCAATAAAAAAGCGGCAAAAAGCATTGTAATGCCTTCAAAAACTTCTTCTGCCTTTCCTTCAAAGCCTCCTGCCAGCTTTGTAAATAAAACTGCTGCCAATATGCTAAAAACAATTCCTGCAACAATGCCATAATAAACTGTCTTTTTGTATCTTTCATTGTTTGTTTTTATAAGATATGCAAGAACTATGCCTACAACTAATGCTGCCTCTAAAGTTTCCCTTGATGTTATTAAAAAGCTCGATAATACCATTTTAACTGCTAACAACCTTATTTTTTTAATTTTTTTATTTTAGTGCTTTTATTAAACTATCTATTGTCCCTATTGTCAAATAATCAGCTTTAACTAAATCGCTATCTTCAAGTTTTGTCGTATTTTCATTGCGCTCTTTTAAATCTTCATTGCCTATTGTTGTTTGTCCATCATCATCTTCTAAAATTTCTGCCAGACTTTCTTGCGCTTCTGTGTTTTTATCTTCAGATTCAATTTGGGCATCGCTTAAATATATACTCGCGGAATATGGAGCATGATTTTCATCATCAAATTCAAATAAATAATCTTCAAAATTATGAGTTGCTTCATTTTCTGTTTTTGCTTCAAAATGCTCTTCATCTTCAGGATTATCATGCATAAAGGAATGAAGCATTTCTAAATCCCATTTATAGCTTATAATCCTGTGCTCCATATCCAATCTTTCATCCAGTTTATGCAAAGGATTTCTCCATTCTTTCCAGAGCTTCCATGGAGTCTTAATGCTTTCAGGGGGATCCTCAGCTTCTTTAACTTTGGGATTATAGTCTATTTCCATAGTACCTCTTTTTGGAAAAATTTATATATAAACTGAATTTAACTTAACTATTGTTAAGACAACTGATATTTAAAACTTTTTAGCCCATTTTTACTAAAAGGACGAAAAATACCAATAAAAAAACGAATTCAGCATTTTTTTGAGTGGTTTAAATGATTGACGGCACAGATAAGGCAATAATACAAATATTAGAGGATAATGCAAGAGCATCATTTTTGGATGTAGCAAAACAGCTAAAGATATCAGAATCAACTGCGAGGAAAAGAATCCATAATCTGGAAAGCGAGGGGATAATAAAAAAATATTCTGCAATTATAGAGCCTGTTAAGGTTGGCTATGGAAGTGTTGCGCTTGTTGGAATTGATGTTATTTCAGAGAGATTTTTAAGTGTAGCTAAAGCCCTTACAGAATTTGACAATGTAAAGTTTGTTGCTACATGCACTGGAGATCATATGCTTATGGTAGAGATATGGATGGAAAAACCTTACGAGCTTAGAAATTTTATAAGCGAAAAGATAGCGAAGTTAGAAGGCGTTATAAGAACATGTCCTGCCATTATAAATGAGAAGCTAAAGGGATGATGCCATATAATCAAAACACTAAAAAATCTGCTTTGCAGATTTTTTAGTGTTTTGATTATAGCCATTACTGGTCATTGCGAATTTTTCCACTGCTCAAAGGAGCAGTGGAAAATCCGTTTTTACGGATTATTCTTCTTTTCATGCCCTATTGTTGAATTTGGCTTTGAGCCATAATCATGCCCAGGATAAACTTCTATGCTTTCATCAAGCTTTTTTAGTTTTTTGAGGCTGTCACGCATTTGTTTAATATTGCCGCCGGGCAAATCAGTTCTTCCAATGGCTTCCACAAATAATGTGTCACCTGTTATTAGCTTATTGCCAACAAGGTAACACACACTTCCGGCACTATGCCCCGGAGTGTGTAAAACTTTAACTTTTATTTTTCCTATGCTGATTAGGGCATTGTCTTCAATAACTTCGATGTTCTTTATTCCTAATTTTTTTATTTCAGCTGCTTCTTCTTTATGGATATATACTCTTGCATTAACTGTATCTGCCAATTCTTTAACGCATTGTATGTGGTCAAAATGGGCATGAGTTATCAAAATCTTTTTTATGTTAAGCCCATGTTTTTTTGCAGCTTCTAAAATTTTTTGCAATTCCCAAGCAGGATCAACGATTGCAGCTTCTCTGCTCTCTTTATCTCCTATAAGATAGCTAAAGTTCTGCATATCCCCTACAGATATTTGTTCAAAAATCATGCAGTTGTTTGATTTTATTTTCGTTTAAAAACTTATGTTTTTCTGAAATCTTGTGTTATCCAGAAACTATTTCCCTACGACAAGTTAATTGTAAGTATGAAACTTACAAGAGGGAAGCTATTGGAAACTTTAAGGAGAAAAAACCAAGGATGGACAACATACCAGGCAAGAAAGATTGCTGGAATCTCTATATAGAAGAGTGAACCAAGTATACAAACAGTATCTGCTTACAGAGCAGATTCCAGAGATAGGCAAGAATAATGGAAGGCCTGCAAAGCCAATCGAAGGTTGGGAAATTAACGCCGTAAAAGAAGCTTATGAAAAATATAAGGTATCTGCTTCGGCGCTTGAAGAAATCATTGGGAAGAATTGCAGCAAGCACATAAGCACAAGAAGAATCCATAAGATTCTGCTTAATCTTGGCTATGCCAAGAAAAAAGGAGACCTCATAGAAGTTTGAATTTTGAGGTTCTAGAGACTCCACATCAAGCTTTCACCAGGAAGATGAAAGCGGAGGTTTAAAATAATGAAACGAATTATTTTATCGAATTTAATCGACAACCTCTCTCAAATCACACCCTTATCTTTCCATTATGCCAGTCTGTAAGCAATTGTATTGCTGCCCTTCTTTCATCAGGCACAGCATTTTTCAGGAACATATTCCATTTTTTTGCAAGCTCAATTAAAAATTCTTCTAGCTCTATTTCAGGATTAATGCTGTATGCTTCCTCGAGAGCTTTAGGGTTGTTTTCCTTAAATATTTTTATAAGCTCAAATGCGACAATGTCCGCATCGCTTAATTTTTGAGGGCTTATTCCAGATACAAGCCCAAGCCTTATTTCATCACGCTGCTGAAAAGGCACTATTCCAGGAGTGTCAAAAAGCATTAAATCTCCTTTTCCCCTTATAAGTTGCAGCCCTTTTGTAAAGCCTGACTCAAGGCTTACACGCACTTTTCCGCCTTTAGACAAAACGTTAATGAGCGAGCTTTTGCCTGTATTAGGATAGCCCACAACTGCAACCTTTGCCTTTTCATGCTTGACTTTGCTTTTTATTAATCCTATAATATCATTAATATTATTTTTAAGTTTTGAAGAGAATAGCAAGTAATCCTTTCCATGATATTTTTGCTTTATGTTTTCTATTGTATTTTTTGAAACAATATCCGCTTTATTGATAACAAGAATCAAAGGCTTGTTATGGTTTCTTGCATATTCTTCTATGCTTTTGATTCTTGTAAGCTCGTCCATTCTTGCATCCAGAACTTCCAATATTATATCCGCTTTTCTTATTATCTGCTGGACAACAACCCAAAATCTTTTTTTCATGCCAATAAGATGTTTTAGCTTGTATAAATAGTTAGTGGGTGTGGAAAAAGAAATCGTTTGCATTAGCCGCTGCCATAATAGATCTTTCTCACGGGCCAAGAAATTTCAATGCCTTCCTTGTCATAGGCTTTCTTTAATGATTTAATGAATTCATGCGTTACCAAATACTTGTCAATAAACGTATTTACCCTCAATATGATTGAAAAATTTATGTTGGAATCACCAAATGTATGATATCTTATAAATGGCCCGAATCCTTTTACAG
>JACPMQ010000044.1 GCA_016185955.1 Candidatus Woesearchaeota archaeon
AAAAAGGCTATCCAAGTGGCATATGCCATAGCCCCCGTGTACAAGGCTTCCCAAATAATTATATCAACATAGATGAAACGCTGAAGATAAATCAGGGAACAGAAGCCTGCAAGGATGTTGTGAGTAGCTTCAAAGACGCTGACGGAAGAATCCAGCAGATAACAACAGCATGCTACTGCGCGCCGAAATAAGCAAAAACTTGTGTTCTCCGCTATGTGAACGGTGGAGTTTTTACAATAATAAGGTTTCGGCAGAAAAAATTCTAGAAGAGCGAGCATTTCAGGCTCAGTAGAAATCCTAAAAGCCAAAAACTAAAGTGGCTGCTCCAGAGCCGCACTATAGGCAAAATGGCGCATCTTTATTCTTTTTTATAATAAAAAATTTACAGATACACACCATTTTGATAGCACAATTAACATTCTTCTGCTTGCCTACCGCCCCTTATTTTGGAGCAGCCACTTATATTTGTTAAGGATTTCTACTGAGCCGCATTTCAACAAAATATATAAACAACCTTGCAAATAATTAATGCATGCTTAACATATCAAAAGAGGTAAGGGACATTAAGAGATTTAAGGAAATTCTTACTGTCTTATTTGAGGAAGGCTTTGACTTTATTATTGAAAAAATAAGGCTTAAGCATAAAATACCTCTGACAAAAAGGCTTAAAGCCAGAGTTGAAAAGAAAAAAAATTATTCTATTGAAAAAAGATTAAGGCTTACTTTGGAGAGATTAGGGCCTACTTTTATAAAATTTGGGCAGGTTTTGAGCGTCAGGCCTGATTTAGCCCCAAAGAGCTATATTAAGGAGCTTGAAGATTTGCAAGACAATGTTCCGCCGTTTGCTTTTTCTCTTGTAAAAGAACAAATAAAAAAAGAGCTTGGAAAGGATATTAATCAAATTTTCTCGAAATTTGAAGAAAAGCCAATAGCTTCCGCTTCAATAAGCCAAGTCCATAAAGCTATCCTTAAAAACGGAATAAGTGTAGCAGTAAAAGTACAAAGGCCCGATGTAAAAAAAATAATGGAAACCGATATAGAGGTAATGCATTATGTTGCCTATCTTCTTGAAAAGCGCATCCCGAAAATAAGAAAATTCAGCCCTGTAAAAATAATAGAGGAGTTTGCTGCATGGACTGAAAAAGAATTGGACTTCACAAAAGAAGCAATGAACGCAAAAAGGTTTGCAAGGAATTTTTCAGGAGATAAAACAATTAGGATACCAAAAATTTACGATGAGTTTACAACAAACAAAATTTTAGTTATGGAATTTATAGATGGCACATCTCTTCATAACCTGACAAAAATTAAAGACAATAAGAACAATAGAGGCAATAAAAGAAAAATAAATTTGGTTATAGAGCATGGCTTTAATGCACTTCTGACGCAAGTTTTCATTCATGGATTTTTTCATGCAGACCCCCATCCTGGAAATATTATAGTAACTAAAGACAATAAAATAGCTTTTGTTGATTTTGGCATTGTTGGTTACTTTGATGAGGAGCTAAAAGCAAAGAGCATAGAGCTTTTTTATGGAATTATACAAAATGACGCTGGGAAAGTAGCTGATGCGTTGGTTGAGTTAAGCGGCAATGAAATAGAAGACATTAGCGGCTTAAAGCAGGAGATTACTAGCTTGTTAGAGCCTCTCCAAAACTCTGAAATAAGCAAAGTAAAAATAAGCCATGTTCTGGAAGAAGTCTTGGATGTTTCCCTGAATTATGCAATTAGAATTCCAGCTCCTTTTGTCCTTTTTGGCAAGACAGTCATAACATTGGAAGGCATTGCCTTGGAATATGATCCAGAATTCACAATTGTTGAAAGCTCAAAACTGTTCATAAAAAAATTCATGAGGCAGAGATATAATCCTGCAAATATGCTTGCTAATTTTATTAAGAATATTGCCAGATTCAAAAAATTTGCAGATGAGCTTCCTGAGCAGGCTTCAAGAGCATTAAAGAAAATAGAGAAAGGAAACCTAAAGATAGATATAGAAGACACAGACATAAAAAAATTGTCGTCTGAAATAGACAAATCCAGCAACAGGATTGCTTACAGCATGCTTATAGCTGCATTGCTTATTGTCGCAGCCCTCACAATGAATTTTGGAAAGCCATTTATTTTTAATCTTCCGTTAATATCATTTTTAAGCTTTTTAATCGCTGCTGTTTTGTCATTTATCTTAATTATATCCATAATAAGAGAAAGGGAGGTTATAAAATAGTAAGCGACATTAGTTTTAAGACATTTTTCAAGCACTATTCCGCTTACCACAACCCCATACTTTGTATGGGAACGTGGTAAGCTCCATCTGGCCATGCCATGAATGCCTTCTGCATTCATGGCATTCATGGCACAGACGGGCTTGAAAAATGTCTAATTATTTTTGTCGCTTACTCAAATAAGAGGTGATTTAAATGAAGGAATTAATTAAAAAAAGCTTTTTGCTTGGCTTGGGAGCCGCAGCAATAACAAAAAAAGAGGCTGAAAAAGCAGTTAAAGAGCTAATAAAAAAGAATGCAATAACCTTAAAGGAAGGCAGAAAGATGATTGGCAAAATAAGGAGTGCTGCAGAAAGGGAAGTAAAATCAGCAGTTGGAAAACTTGATAGCGCATCAAGAAAGCAATTTGGCAAAATAAAAAAAAGCCTTAACTCAATAGACAAGGAGTTAAGCAGCGAAGGAAGAAAAACACTGAAAAAAATAATGAAAGGGTTTTCAAAATAAAATCAAGCAAAATAAACATAAAATAAAAATAAAGCAAATAAAGATAAAATGCCGTATGCAGTAACCCATGTTTTGACAGCTATAATCTTAATAGATATCTATAGGGATTATTTTGCAAAGCATAAGAAATATTTTACCCTGCATACTATTTTTATTGCGGGCTTTGCAGGCTTGCTTCCAGACATAGACTTGCCTTTAAATTGGCTTTTTTCAGTTTTTGGCTTCAGCATTTTGCATAGAAGCATTACCCATACTCCATTATTTGCATTAGTCTTCCTTATTCCTGCATTTATTTTATTGCGCTACAAAAAGCATAAATCTGCGATGTATTTTTTTGTCACATGCTTTGGCATTCTTCTGCATATTTTTTTGGATTATATCGCTACAACTGATAAGGGCATTGGCATAATGTTTTTTTATCCGTTTTCTAACGCAGGATATTCCCTAAGCTTATTAAAAAACATTAGCCCGGATATTTTCGCAGCAATAGATGCAATAATATTATTATTGTGGCTTTGGCATGAGGAAGTAAAGCACAAGATAAGCGATTTTATTTAGCATAAATTTTTATATCTGTAATTTTTTAAATCAGATATGTATGACATTCTTATAGGAAGGAACGAGGAAGATGCAAAAAAATATGGCACTTTAGGAAGCATTTTTATTGGCAAGCATTATGTGAAGATGGGGCAGACTACTTCTCTGTCTAATAAGGTGTATATGGATGTTGCAAAAAGCCATATTGTTTTTGTTTGCGGAAAAAGAGGTTCCGGAAAGAGCTACACATTAGGTGTAATAGCAGAGTCAATATTAGACCTTCCAGATGAAATAAAGAAAAACCTCTCAATAATAATGCTCGACACAATGGGCATTTATTGGACAATGAAGTATCCAAACAAAGAAGATAAAGAGCTTTTAAAGGAATGGGAGCTTGAAGCAAAGGCATTGAATGTAAACATATTTACTCCTGCAGGTTATTACAAGCTATACAAGGAGCAGGAAATACCTACAGATTTTCCTTTTTCTGTAAGGACAAGCGAGCTTTCCGCATATGAATGGTGCGAAACTTTTGATATAAATCTAAACAGTGCTATAGGCTCGTTAATTGAAAGAGTAATTGAAGGGCTAAAAGAGACTAAAAAGGATTATGATATTGATGATGTAGTAAAAGAGATACATAAAGATGAGCGCGCAAGCAATGAAATAAAAGACATGGCTGAAAACAGGTTTCTTGCGGCAAAACAGTGGGGATTGTTTAGCAGAGAAGGAACTTTGCTTGAAGAGTTGATTATTCCTGGGCAGATAACAGTATTGGATGTAAGCTGTTATGCTTATATGCCTAATTCCCAAGGATTAAGGGCATTGGTAATAGCCCTTGTAGCGCAAAAAATGTTTGAGCAGCGCATGTCTGTAAGAAAAAGCGAGGAATACAGGACAATTTACCAGGAAACACACTTGACACGCTTGGAAAAAAATGAAGAAAAAAAAGAGCCTTTGATATGGCTTATGGTGGATGAAGCGCATGAGTTTTTGCCTAATGACAGCAAAACAGTAGCTACACAGCCTCTCATAACAATTTTAAGAGAGGGAAGGCAGCCAGGAATAAGCCTTGTTTTGGCTTCGCAGCAGCCTGGAAAGATTCATGGCGATGTTATTACTCAGTCGGACATTGTAATTTCCCATAGGGTAACTGCAAATATAGACACTCAGGCTTTAGGAGCCTTAATGCAAAGCTATATGCGCGAAGGGCTTGACAAGCAGCTTAATTATCTGCCAAGAGTAACTGGCTCAGCTATAATTTTTGATGACAACAATGAAAAGCTGTATTCTATAAGAGTAAGGCCAAGATACACATGGCACGGAGGCAGAACACCTTTAATTATTCCGCAAAAAAAAGAAGCTTTTGAATTTTAAAGTTCAATCAATTTTCTCTCAGGGATTTTATTTTTTTTAGTTTTAGTATTAAGATTATGAGGATTGTTGATACTGCCATCAGCAAATATTCTCCCAAAGCAGCGGTAAGCCCTATGCCTGCAACTGCCCATAATGAAGCAGCTGTTGTGAGCCCCTTTACTGTATTTTTTGAGCGGAAAATTGTGCCTGCCCCTAAAAATCCGATTCCTGTTACGATTCCTGCTGCTATTCTTGAAGGATCTGTATTCGCAAAAGATTCAATGCTTACAATTGCAAATAAGGCCGAGCCCAAAGCAACGAGCATGTGCGTTCTTATTCCAGCAGGCTTATGCACTGTTTTTCTTTCAAAACCAATTAAGCTGCCTGCAAATGCAGCAAGAATTAGCCTCAAAAAAATCTCTATATCGGTTATCATTTGCCTATCAGCAGAAACGCAGTTTAAATAATTTTCTGTAGTGTGTATCTGCTAACACAACATAAAGGGTTTTTGCGAAAGTCGGTGCTTGTGCGCAATTGCCAATTTAGAAAGCTCCGTAGGATTGTGACAAACGACCTGAGCAATGCCGCAGCATTGCGAGGTTGAGAGGCATATAAGGCTTCGCACAAGCACGAACTAGAATTTCGCACCAATCCCAACACTACAGAAAATTATTTAAACTGCGTTTCTGCTGATAGGCAAATGATAACCGATATAGAGATTTTTTTGAGGCTAATTCTTGCTGCATTTGCAGGCA
>JACPMQ010000037.1 GCA_016185955.1 Candidatus Woesearchaeota archaeon
GACTTTGATTTCCGTAATAATTGTCAAAGTCCGCAGTATATAGGCACGGATAATTTATTTACGGAAATTAATGTCCGTGCCTATATAACAAAATTATTTTGCACATACACGCCATTTTGATAGCACAATTAACATTCTTCTTCCCGCCCACCGCCCCTTATTTTGGAGCAGCCACTTATATTTGTTAAGAATTTCTACTGAGCCAAAAAAAGACAAAACTTAAATAAAACCACGAGGTTTAACATAGATGGAAAAAATGGCGCTTATATATATAACTTGCAAGGATGAGGAAGAAGCCGTTAAAATATCAAAGCATTTGCTGGATAAAAGGCTTATAGCATGCTCTAATATCCATAAAATAAGAAGCATGTATCATTGGGAAGGAAATATTGCTGATGAAAATGAATATGTTGTTATAGCAAAAACTTTGGAAAAAAATTATGATGAAATAAAAAAAGAAGTGAAAAAAATCCACAGCTATAAAATTCCATGCATACTGAAAATTGATGCAGAGGCAAATAAAAGCTATGATGAATGGGTTAAGAGGGAAGTGAGATAGAAAATCTTAAATATAAGAATAAGAATTAAAAGAATTGTTCTGAATGAAAGCCAAAAAACAAAAAAAGAGTGAGATAAGCGCCAATGTCTTTGTTTACATTTTCTCAATAATTGTTATTTCCTTGGTTTTGACAATGGGCTATAAATACATTTCCACTGCAAAAGACACAATAAGCAAAACAGATTTGCTGTTTTTATTGAATAAATTAAGCTCTGACGTGCAGTCAATAGGGCAGGACTATGGAACTTTCAAGAAAGTCTCTTATTCTGTGCCGGAAGCAGCTGAATTATGTTTGGTTGATTTGGAAAGAATAACCCCAAAAATAAATGAGGTTGTCAGCTTAAACCCATTAGTTAAAGACAGCATAAAAAGCAATGTTAAGAAAAATGCCTTTGTTACAGGAAAAAAAACTTTTGAGTCTTATTATGTTGGCGAGATGGAAATACAGCATTATCCTTACTTTAAGTGCTTTAAGCCAGTTGCAGGCAAAATTAATTTCGGCATTGAAGGCACTGGAAAAAAAGCAATGATTCTTACTGAATTTATAGCTTCTGTTACAGTAGATGGAAGCAAAGAAGTAACTTTAAAATCAACTGATGGCATGGTTGAAATGGTAATCCCAAAAGGAACAACACTTACTGAAATTTTTATAGAGATTGTTGATCCTAATACAAATGCAGTAAATAATGCAGTAAAAAAAAGGGCAACAGACATTTATGAGTTTAAATTTAAGCCAGCTGTTACATCTTTTAGTCCACTGATTAAGCTAAAAACAAAATATAACCCCAGCATGGTTGAAGGGTGTCCTAAAGAATTAATGTTTTATAAAAACGACGGAACTACAATACTATCTGAAGAGATTGATTGCAAAAATCACATAGCAACTTTTAGTATAGGCAAAATATAGAAACAAAAAAGAGCTCAGTAGAAATCCTAAAAGTCAAAAACTAAAGTGGCTGCTCCAGAGCCGCGCTACAGGCAAAATGGCGCATCTTGATTCTTTTTTATAATAAAATTTTGCACATACACGCCATTTTGATAGCACAATTAACATTCTTCTGCTTGCCTACCGCCCCTTATTTTGGAGCAGCCACTTATATTTGTTAAGGATTTCTACTGAGCTCAAAAAAGAATAAGTTTAAATATCTCTTAAAAAATAAAATACAAAAAAGGTGAAAAATCAGTGAAAAATAAAATAATGCATAATAATTATTGTTTTAAGTTTTATACTGTTTTGTTATTAATTCTTATGATTTTACTTGTTCCAGCTGTTTATGGTGATGTTTCTGTTAAAAAAGTTATTGCATCTGTACAAGACTGTAAAAGTAATGAAGGAACGTGTTCTAGCAGTTGTACAGCATCACAAGAAATTATGGGTAGTTGTGGTGAACTAGGAGAACGTGAAGATATATTATGTTGTAAAGAAAAAGCATCATCTACATCTACAGGAATACAAGGTTATGTTGCGCCTGCACCATCTGTTGGAAAAACAACACCGGAAGAAATAAAAGTTATTGCATCTGTACAAGGTGGTGATGTTTCTAGTACAAAGGAGTGTGAAGGCAAAGGCGTGTGTGTTAATGAAAATAGACGTGAAAATAGATGCCCTGGAGTTAAGGAAAATGAACTGGGAAAATGCGATGAAGTTACTGCTTATACTGGAAGTGAGATTACTCCTGTTACTAAAACTGATGTCCTATGCTGTAAATTTAAACCGGTTACAAATGAAAATGAATGTGAAAACCAAAAGGGGGAATGCACATGGACGGGATGGTATTCATGTACTCAAGGTAAGGATGAATACTTAGGGGAGTGTAGTTCAACAGCGAGAAATGTTTTGACAGCTGGTATAGGAAGAAAAGTGTGTTGCAAATCAGTAGAATCTCAAAGAGCTGATATTCAAAAAGAAACTGCTGCATCGACACCAACACCACCAATACCTCCTAAACCAACTGCACCAAAAGTTATTGTATCTGAAAGCGAATGTAAAAGTGTTCAAGGAACAACATGTTCTAGCAGTTGTACAGCATCACAAGAAATTATGGGTAGTTGTGGTGAACTAGGAGAACGTGAAGATATATTATGTTGTAAAGAAAAAACAACAGTAAAATCTGAACCAAAAGCCGCACCATCTGCTACGCCAAGAACTACACCCTCTGTGCAAGCTCCTCCAAAACCTGAAACTCCTACACAACCAACTCCTGCACGACAGACAGCTCAAAATGAAGAAAGGAAATGTGATGATGGCATAGACAATGATTTAGATGCCGGCAAAGAGAATGGAGGCATTGATTATGATGGAAAATGGGACGCTGCTAAAATGTCAGCTCATGGCGATAAAGATTGTCCTGTTGAAATTACTGATATTGATATAAAAATTTTGGCTCAAGGTCCATATTTTGATGCAGCAAGCGAGACTAAGCTGGTTGTATATTGTGAAAGCACAGTCAAAGGTGTAAGAAGCGTACATGCTTATGTTGATGATAAGCAATGCGTATGGAACTCTTGGAATGGCAATAAAGCAAAGTTTACATGTAATTTAGGCTCTCAAATTGCTTTAGGGGAAAAAACAATAAGATGCAAGGTAAATGAGGATATCTCTTATAAAAAAGGCGAAGACAAAACTATGAAAATTTCTGCATGCAAGGGGCAATGCAGCGAAAACTATGGCTGCAGAAATGTAGCATCTTATTTATCTTCGGATACTTGTGTAAGTTCC
>JACPMQ010000031.1 GCA_016185955.1 Candidatus Woesearchaeota archaeon
ATGCTAGAGAACACAAAGTATAGGAACGGAAGTCAATAATCGTAATAGATGTTCCGTTCCTATATTTAGAGGAATTTAACAATTATTATGGATATTAAATTCCTCTCTTATACTTCAATAAATTATTTGTGTTCTCCGCTGTCATTTGCCAATTCTGAAAGTTCCACAGGATTATGATAAGCGACCTGAGCAACATGAAATGTTGCGAAGTTGAGAGGTAAGTTAAGGCTCCGCACAAGCACGAATAAGAATTCGCAAAAACCCTTTAGGGAGTGTTAGCAGTTACCTAATACTTTATCAGAAACTTATGCTTATTCCTGTCCATGTCAATGAATTCGTCTGATTCTTCTCTTAGCTTTCCAGAGCTTGAAGGGCCGAATGCCATTACCTCTATCCTGCATCCCATTGCACGCCTTAAATGCTGCACCAAATCCACAAAGTCGCCATCACCGCTTACTAAAACAAGCGTATCTAATTTATGCGCCAATTCAATCATGTCCATGGCTATGCCAATATCCCAGTCACCTTTTTTTGCGCCTCCTGCAAAAGTTTGCAGGTCTTTTAATTTTACTTCATAGCCAATCTTTTCAAGCGCGTCATGAAAATTTTTTTCTTCTTTTATATCCGCTCTTATAGCATAGGCTATTGCCCTTACAAGCCTTCTTCCCTGAACAGCTTCTTTAAGGACCTGCGCGAAATTGGCTTTCGCATTATACAAGTTTTTTGCAGAATAGTAAAGATTCTGCACATCAACAAATACGCCGACTCTTTGCTCCCTGTTCACAACCATTTTAATCCATTCAAACTATAACAGCTATATTAACTTTTTGATTGAAAGAAACTGCTAACACTACATAAAGGGTTTTTGCGAAAGTAAGTGCTTATGCGTATAGTGGCGCAACTAAATAATGGAACAATAATTATTGCGCCACTATGCTAGAGAACACAAAGTATAGGAACGGAAGTCAATAATCGTAATAGATGTTCCGTTCCTATATTTAGAGGAATTCAAGAGAAATCCGACAAACCCCACTTTTCGGATAAAGTGGTGTTAGCAGTTACGATTGAAAAATCGTCAAAATCTTTAAATACACATATAAAATCCACTGATCATGGGCGCAGACAAAAAAATACCCCTCAAATTTAGGATTTATATGATGATGTATCCTTTAAGGATATTTATGAAATCTTTGGTTAATAATTTTAAAGGTGATGAAAAAATGGGAAATTTTAATTTAAATGGCAAGAAAGCAATTGTTTTTGGAGTTGCAAATGACGCAAGCATAGCATGGAATATTGCAAAAAAGCTTAATGATAATGGTGTTAGAATAGCTTTGGGCTATCAGGAAAGGGCAGAACAGATGGTAAAGCCATTGCTTAGAATGCTTAATAATCCCATTGCGGAAAAATGCGATGTTGTTGATGATAGCTTATTGGACGAGTTTTTCAAGAAAGTTGAGAGGGAATTTGGAAAAATTGATTTTTTGGTGCATAGCATTGCATTCGCAAAAAAAGAGCATTTGCAGGGGAAATTTTATGATGTTAACAGAAGAGGCTACCAAGTTGCGCAGGAAGTAAGCTCTTATTCTCTTGTTGAGCTTTCAAGAAGGGCTGTTCCAATAATGAGCAAAGATGGGAGCATAATAACCATGACATATTATGGCTCTGAAAAGGTAGCTCCTAATTATAATATAATGGGAATTGCAAAAGCTGCATTGGAAGCATGCGTAAGGTATCTTGCAAATGATTTTGGAGAAAAGGGAATAAGGGTAAATGCAATTTCCGCAGGGCCTATAAAAACACTTGCAGCGTCGGGCATTTCGGATTTTGACAAGATGCTTTCTCATGCGAAGGAAAAAGCGCCATTAAAAAGGAACATTGATGCAGAGGACGTTTCCAATTTAGCCTTGTTTTTATGCTCCGGAATGTCTAAAAACATAACAGGGCAAGTTATTTATGTGGATGCAGGATACAGCATAATGGCGATATAGGAAATTTATTTTTAATTACTCCATAAGGATAACAAATTTTATAAAGAACGCTTATTTCTAGCAGTAAAATGGCTAATGGAGTTACTGAATTAAGGCTTATAGATGTTGGCCCATTTCTTCCATACAGTCTTGACACTTTAGTGGATTTTGGAATTGTGAAAATAGGAGATGCTGTAAGATTGGCTGGAATAAAACCTATGCGTACACATTCTACTAAAAGTGATTATAGGTTACACCAACATATGATTGATTCTGACTTAGCAGCAAAATTAAATGAAGTCGGATTTAAAGTTCCAGATGATAAGAAAGATGTTTTTGGCGAAAATTATCAGAGATTGGTGGAATATAATAATGCGTTAATGAAGCCACTTTCAACAGAAGGCTCACCAAAGTTTAAAAACGCATTATATGAATGGCATAAAAGTATCGATCCGCAAAGAATTTCTCATCCTCTGGAGCATTATTTACAAAATGCCGCCGCTTATAACCCAGCATTAGCAGCAATATGGGCTGCTGGAGCATATATAAGAGATAAAATTAAAGCTGGAAAAATAGATGAGCAAGCTGCTAAACAATTAGCTAATTTATTCAGGAAAGCTGCAGAAGAAAGAGAAAATGAAAAAAAGGCATATTCGCAAAATGATTTTAAAACACTTTCATTGCTTGCTGACAATTCAGCTTTAGTGCTTGGGATTTATTATCAGGGATTGCCAAAAGCAAAGGAATTTAAAGCTAATTTCAGAAAACAGGTAGAAGCGCTTGTCACGCTTTATATTGACAAATCTGAAAGTTGGACCAGAAGTTGGAATAGGGCTATAAGGGACTATGCACGCCAAATGAAAGAATTGTTGAATGCATAGCCTGAATCACTAGAATATCCCTTCACTGCATCTTCAACTTTATTTTATCGCCTTCAACCTTAACATCATACCTTTGCACTTTTACATTGGGATTTACAGGGCTTATTCCTGTTGTGACATTAAATTTCCATCCATGCCATGGGCATGTTACAGTATTCCCATCAAGCTGCCCTTCACCTAATGGGCCATGAGCATGAGGGCATGTGTTGTCTATTGCATAAAAAATTCCATTTATGTTGAATAAGGCTACAGATTTTTTATTGATTTCTACAATTTTGCATTCTCCTTCCTTTAGCTCATTAACATCAGCTACATTTATAAAATCTGTCATATTCTTGTCTCCTATGATTTTGTGATAAGAATATATTATAAAAAGTTTTTGTTTTTAGGTATCTGCTAATAATATAAGTGGCTGCTCCAAAATAAGGGGCGGTGGGCGGGCAGAAGAATGTTAATTGTGCTATCAAAATGGCGTGTATGTGCAAAATAATTTTTTGATGTAATAACAATCAAGATGCGCCATTTTGCCTATAGCACGCTGAAGCAGCCACTTTAATGCTCGCATACATATTTAGAATAAATGCGTTAACAGTTACTATTTTAACAAAATGTCGCAAAGAAGAGAATCGAGGAAGGTAAAAGTTGGCAAATTGTATGTAGGAGGAGATGCCCCTATAACAATACAGTCAATGACAACAACAGATACAAAAGATGTTAATGCAACTGTAAAACAAATTCTGGAGCTTGAAGAAATTGGATGTGAAATTATAAGGGTTTCAGCTCCAACAATGGAAGATGCTTATGCCCTTAAAGAAATAAATAAAAACATAACCATACCATTGGTTGCAGACATTCATTTTGACTACAAGATTGCTTTGGAAGCTGTAAAATATGTTGATAAGCTAAGAATTAATCCAGGCAACATTGGCAATGAAGAAAAAGTAAGGCTTGTTGTTAATGCTGCAAAAAATAATGGCATCCCAATAAGAATAGGCGTTAATTTAGGCTCTTTAGAGCGTGAGTTATTCCAAAAATATGGATACAGCGCAGAAGCAATGGTTGAAAGCGCTTTAAGGCATGTAAAAATTCTGGAAGAGCTTGATTTTTATGACACTATTGTTTCGCTAAAAGCTTCTGATGTTCCAAGAATGGTGCAAGCTTATAGATTATTTGCTGAAAAAACAAATTATCCATTGCATTTAGGAGTTACAGAAGCCGGCAGCAAGTTTCCAGGCTCAATAAAATCAGCAATGGGCATGGGCATTCTTCTTTCAGAAGGTATAGGAGACACAATAAGGGTTTCTTTATCCGATGAGCCAAAAGAGGAAGTTAAAGCCGGAAAGCACATCTTAAGGGCTTTAGGATTGAAAAAAGACGGTGTAGAGGTAACAAGCTGCCCTACATGCGCAAGAACAAATGTTAATGTGATAAAATTAGTTGAAGAGATTGAAAGCAAAACTGAAAAAATAAAAAAAAGCGTTCATGTTGCAATAATGGGGTGCGCTGTTAATGGTCCAGGAGAAAGCAAAAAGGCTGATATTGGCATTGTAGGAGGGGCAGGAAACACTAATTTATTGTATAAAGACGGCAAAATAATCGGAAAAGTTCCACAGGATAAGATTGTGGAGACTTTGCTTAAAGAAATAGACGAAATGCGCAAGAAGTGAGTTTGCTTCAGGCTCAGTAGAAATCCTTAACAAATATAAGTGGCTGCTCCATTATTAGGGGCGGTGGGCGGGCAGAAGAATGTTAATTGTGCTATCAAAATGGCGTGTATGTGCAAAATAATTTTTTGATGTAATAACAATCAAGATGCGCCATTTTGCCTACAGCGCGGCTCTGGAGCAGCCATTTTAGTTTTTGACTTTTAGGATTTCTACTGAGCCTTGCTTCACAAATCTTTAAATATCACCAATACATTCTTTTTTTAATGGATCTTGCATGGGGAGATGAAAGGACAAAGAAATTTGTGACTAACATAGGGTTAATTACAAGCAATGGCCCCTACGGGCATGATATCATGGCAGCGGAATGGGCACATCATGTTTCCTATAATCCGGGCATAATAGCCATAAGTATAAGGCAAGCAGATGCTACACATGAAAACATCACAAAAACAAAAGAGTTTGGCGTTAATCTTGCTGCCCACGACCAAAATGTATTGTCAAGCGTAGCAGGAAATTACACTGGAAAAGAAGTTGATAAGATAGCTGTGCTAAAAGAATTGGGCTATAAATTCTTCAAAGCAAGCAAAATTAACGTTTTAATGGTAGATGCTTCTATGAATGCTGAATGCGAGCTAATAAAAAAAATTGTTATTGGCGACCACACAACATTTATTGGAGAGGTTGTTTATCTTTACCCTGCGAACAATAAAGAGCCTCTTGTTTACCACGCTCAAAAATATTGGAAGCTTAACACTTTAGTTGAGAAGCCCAATCCTGATGAATTAGACAAAATAAAGGGGATTGTTGAAAGATTCCGCAAGAAATAAATCAAGAGCCAGCTTCCCTAATTCTGGGATTGTCAATTTCCTTGTTATAGCCAACAATTAATTTATTGTCAACTACCCTTCTTAAATTGCTTAAGCTGCTTTTTATTTCAAATTCTTCTTGAGATTCCTTATCTTCTCTTGCTGCTCTCATTAAATTCAGCTTATGCCTTTTCTCTTTAGTTTCTTTAAACCACGCAAGGCTGTTTTCTTCCTCAACAATATATGTTTTGGCAGACGGCTCTTCTACTGTGTAAACCATAATTCTATCTTCTTGCAATGCAGGTTTATTATAAGTGCTTGTACAACCAACTAAAAAAACCATACTTAAAATTAGCATTAAAAAGTTTAGTTTGGGCATAATAAAGTAGGGTAAGAAGGCAATGTTTATAAAAGTTATTTGTGTTCTATAGCTTGCATATTTGCAGAAATAAATTCAGGTCTAAATCCTTCATTTTTAAAGTGCTTCTCTAATGCCTTAACGGCTGAAGGTGAAATCCCACTTAGTGAGTCCGGGAATTCATCAGGGTCAATACCCCCACGACCTCTCCCCCATATTATTTCATATGATAAGGTAAAATATCTTTGCTTACCCTCTTCCCAAGAGTTTGCTAACCGCTCATTTGATAATGATACGTCAAAAGCTGTATCGTTGGGTGCCAAACCCCTTGCTCTCAAATTTGCATGATATCGTTCATTTGCTTTAGATAATATTCTTTGCGCTTCATTAGTAGCTCCATTAACCAAATCTTGCAAATCTTGTCTTTTAACAGTTTCAGCAAGTTTAGCATCTTCAGCAAGTTTTTTTGCTTTTCTTAAAGTGTTCCGTACAAACAAATCCTCATTTAATTTCAAACTATGGCTAGTGCCATAAATAAGATTAGCACCATTTAGAGCTTCTCTAACCAACAATTCAAGCATTTCTCTACCTACTGGAATAAATTCTCCAGAACAATCTTCTCTTATATAGCGTATGGGCACCTTATCACCGCTCAGAACATATCCTGTTAAGATATTATGTTTAACAACAAAATTTGGTAAATGACTGTCGTCTTTATCTTTATGAGTGTAAGTATAAGTGCCAATATACCTTGTCCACAAATCTTTAAAATTAATATCAACAGTAGGAGATAATCCGTCTGCTGCTCCAAATGTTTGATTAGTCTCACCAATATGATAACCCGTAACTCTTGAAGGATGCAAATATCCTAAACCATCTGTAGAATAAATCCCTTCAAGTCTTGGTAGAAAGTCTTTTATTTGTCCTTTCTCAAAAGGTTGAGAACCTGAAAAAACTTTTCCCATAGGCACTAATCTTTCAGCCTCTTTACCTGTTACTTGAACGCCCAACCAACTCGGTTGTTGAAAATGCATAATAAATGCATGTCTTACATTGTCAAGATCCGCAAACTTATAAGTTTGAATCATAAATTTGAATCTTTAAGTTTAAGGTATATAAATATTGTGATACTATTAGCAAAAAATTTTCACTGATTAGTTACAGAAAGAAAATTTGGTAAAAGATATTAATCTTGTTTTAAAATCAACCATAAATCAAACTTTTTTCTTCTGATATGCTAAATTTTTTGTTCTTCTTGGTATAATCAACCAGATCTTTGATAGAAATTATCTTCATATCATTATGCTTTTTTGAAAACTCAAAAAGGTCGGGCAATTTTGCCATTGTGCCATCTTCATTTATTATCTCGCATATTACAGATGCCGGATACAATCCTGCTAATTTTGCCAAATCCACAGAAGCCTCTGTATGCCCCTGCCTTGCTAAGACACCCCCTTCCTTGTATACCAAAGGAAACAAATGCCCCGGCATAATAAAATCCTCATTTTTTGATTTTCCGTCTATTAAAGCCTTTATTGTGGCTGCCCTATCAGCCGGTGAAATTCCTGTTGTTGTGCCGTGCTTATAATCAACAGACATTGCAAACATGCACCTATTAATTTCATTATGATTAATCATTGGAGGTATTTCTAAATCCTCAAGTCTTTGCCTTATAAGCGGCATGCACACTAAGCCGCGGGCATGCGTTATCATATAGTTAATTTTATTGGCTGTAACTTTTTCAGCTGCAAGAACTAGGTCGCCTTCATTTTCCCTGTTTTCATCATCTACCACAATGACAAGCTTTCCCCTCTTGATGTCATTGATAGCTTCTTCTATCTTGCTAAATTCCATTATTCTGGGAGTTAGAATAAAGGGTTTTTATAGTTTTTCTTTTTTTGTAAAAATTCCACCGTTCGAACGGTGGAATTTTTACCAGTTACGTTGGTAAGCGTTGCACTACAAAACACTAAAAAATCTGCAAGGCAGATTTTTTAGTGTTTTGTAATTTGGCATGTTTTGCTTTGGTCGTAAGTCGTCATTGCCAAACACCAAAAATCTGCTTTACAGATTTTTGGTGTTTGGCATTATAAAGCCCCTTCAATCAAGAAGTCATTCCCTATTTTTCTTGTTGAAACATTTTTCAGCTTGATAGCCTTATTAACTTTCTTAATGCCAAGATTTTTTATTGCATCTAAGCCATTGCCTATTATTTTTGGCGCTGTGAAGATTAAAAGCTTGTCAACAATGCCTTCTTTAATTGCATTTCCGCTTAACTCTGCTCCGCCTTCTATCATCACAGAAGCAATTTGCGATTGCCCGAGTTCCTTCATCAGCTCTTTAATATCAACCAAGCCGTTTTTTGCTTTTAAAATCAGCACTTTAGCGCCTTTTTGATGTAATCTGTCTATTTTAAATTTTGGTGCTTGCTTTGTTGTTGCTATCAGCACTTTTGTTGGCTCCTTAAGCACATTTGAATTTTCTGATATTTTTAACTTGGAATCTACTATGACCTTTGTCGGATTTTTGCCTTTTACAAGCCTTGAGTCAAGCAGTGGATTGTCTCTCATTATTGTATTTATCCCTACCATAACAGCATCAACATCATTCCTAAGCTGATGGACATATTTTCTCGCTGCCATGCTTGTTATGTACTTAGAATCGCCGGTTGAAGTTGCTATTTTGCCGTCAATGCTCATAGCCAGCTTTAATATTACAAACGGCCTTTTTGTTTTCATGTATTTTATGTATGCATCGTTTAACTTTTCAGCCTCTTCCCTTAAAATCCCTATTCTTGTCTTTAAGCCTCGGAACTTAAGCTCTTTATAGCCATCTACTAAAGGATTGGGGTCTTCCATAGCTACAATAACTTCCCTTATGCCTCCTTGAACAATTTTTTCAGTGCATGGGCTTGTTTTCCCCCAATGAGAACAAGGCTCTAGCTTAACATACATTGTTGCGTTATTTGCTTTTTTGCCTGCTGCCTTTAAAGCATTTATTTCAGCGTGCTCTTCCCCATATTTTTTATGATAGCCCTTGCCTACAATCTTTCCTCTTTTTACAATAACACAGCCCACCATAGGATTGGGGCTTACACAACCTCTGCCATTCTCTGCCAATTTTAAAGCTATAGCCATATATTTTTTATGTGAAATCATGCATGCAAAACTCCAATAAAATTTTTGTTGTTCATAGGTTTATAGAGCGGTGAAAAATCTCTGTCGCAAAAATTTACACCCCCTGAATATAGGCTTATTCGGGGTATTATTTAAATTTGTTTGTTTTAATTTTGGGATAACAACAAGAGGGGTTATTGTAAAATTTGGTGCTTGTGCGGAGCCGTAACTTACCTCTCAACTTCGCAACATTTCATGTTGCTCAGGTCGCTTATCGCAATCTTGCGGAGTTTTCTGAATTGGCAATGACGCACAAGCACCAAATTGAAATTAGAATTTTGCAACGACTCCTTCACAACAATAGACCTTACTTCAATCACTTTACATAATCAAGCCAATGCTCATATTTTTTTATTTTTCCATGAACTATGTCTAAAAATAAGTTTTGCAGCTCTTTTGTTATTTTTCCGGGCTTTCCTTCGCCTATCTGCCTGTTGTCAACTTCTCTGACAGGAGTAAGCTCTGCAGCTGTCCCTGTTAAAAAACATTCATCTGCGATATAAACCTCATCCCTTGTAAATCTCTCTTCCTTTATTCCATAGCCTAAATCTTTTGCAATCTCTATTATTGTGCTTCTAGTTATTCCAGGAAGCACTGCTAATGTAAATGGAGTCTTAATTACATTATTTTTTACAATAAAAAGGTTTTCTCCTGAGCATTCTGATACATAGCCTTCTGTATCGAGCATCATGCTTTCATCAAAGCCTTCCAAAACAGCTTCCTGCTTTGCCAAAATAGAATTGACATAATTTCCTGAAATTTTTGCTTTAGTCATCATTGCATTTACATGATTTCTTACAAAGCTGCTTGTCTTTAGCCTTATCCCTTTTGCAATGCCTTCTTCCCCTAAATAAGCGCCCCATGACCATGCTGCTATGCTGCATTGCACAGGGCTATTAACAGGATTCAATCCCATGGGACCGTACCCCAAATAAACAATGGGCCTTATATAACAGCTTTTTAGCTTATTTACCTTAACAGTATTTTTCACAGCTTCGCTAAACTCTTGTTTTGAAAATGGGATTTTCATTCCAAAAATATGCGCAGAGCCATAAAGCCTGTCAATATGCTCCTTTAATCTGAAGATTGCAGGGCCATTTTTAGTTTCATAGCACTTAATCCCTTCAAAGATTGCAGAGCCGTAATGCAAAGCATGCGTAAGCACATGGACTTTTGCATTGTCCCAGTCAATAAAAGTGCCGTCCATCCATATTTTTTCTGATTTGTCCACCATAATAAGCACCATTAAATGTTTTATTATTAATCTATATTAATTTATTGATTCTGTAAAGTAAACTTTATAACTTTACTTTACAGTTTTGTCTGGGTTTTTGCGAAAGTCTAATCCGTGCTTGTGCGGAGCCTTAACTTACCTCTCAACCTCGCAATGCTGCGGCATTGCTCAGGTCGCTTATCACAATCCTGTGGAACTTCCAGAATTGGCAATTACAGCGGAGAACACAAATAATTTATTAAAATATAAGAGAGGAATTTAATATCCATAATAATTGTTAAATTCCTCTAAATATAGGAACGGAACATCTATTACGATTATTGACTTCCGTTCCTATACTTTGTGTTCTCTAGCATAATAATTTAGCATCTACGCAAGTAAGGACTATTTTAAAAAATAAGCCAAAGCGGTGGCTCGTCTCACGTCGGATTTTTACCACACTCTGTATGGAAAAATCCGCCCTTCACCATGCCGCCAGCTGGCATTTGCTGTTTAAAATGGCGGCATACGCCACCGCTTTGGTATCAAAATAAAAGCTACTTGCGTAGATACTGTAACCGCAGAAATCTTTAAATAGGATGCATTATTCTAATTTTTTATGGCTAACAGCATAGCAATTATAGGCGCGCAGTTTGGCGATGAGGGAAAAGGCAAAATTATAGATTTTCTTGCAGAAAACGCTGATGTTGTAGCGAGATTTAATGGTGGCAATAATGCGGGGCATACAATTAATGTCAATGGCAAAACAGTTATCTTGCATTTAATACCTTCTGGAATATTGCATAAGGGGAAAATAAATATTATAGGGAATGGTGTTGTTGTTGACCCTGCTGTTTTAATGGAAGAAATTGAAGAGTTGAAAGGCAAGGGCATTAAAGTAACTCCTGACAATTTAATTGTAAGTGAAAATGCCCACGCTATTTTGGAAAAGCATATTAGGGAAGATAAGGAAAAGAACATGCATATAGGAACGACTTCTCGCGGAATAGGTCCCGCTTATACTGATAAAGTGGCAAGAGCCGGATTAAAGCTTATTGATTATGCTAACCAAAGCAATAATTCAAAATTAAAGCCTTTTTTAAAAAACACAGCTTTGCTTATCAACAATTTAATTGATAAGGGAAAGAAAGTATTGTTTGAAGGCGCGCAAGGAACTTTGTTGGATATAGACCATGGAACTTACCCTTATGTGACTTCTTCTAATACAATTGCCGGAGGAATATGCACGGGCTTGGGCATAAGCCCTAAAAAAATAAAAACAATATTGGGGGTTGCAAAAGCTTATACTACAAGAGTTGGCAATGGAGCAATGCCAACGGAATTAAAAGATGACACAGGAAAAATAATACAGCAAAAAGGAAAGGAATTTGGAGCAACAACAGGCAGAGCAAGAAGAGTTGGGTGGTTTGATGCCTTGATGTGCAAATATGCAGTTATGGTAAATGGATTGGACGCATTGGTTATAACAAAGCTTGATATATTATCAGAAATTGAAAATATAAAAATTTGCGTTGGCTATAAGCATAATGGCAAGATTATAAGGGAATTTTCCAATAACATAGAGATTTTGCAAAAGTGCGAGCCTATTTATGAGGAGCTTCCAGGATGGAAAGAGAATCTTAATGATGCAAATGACTTTAATTTATTTCCGCAAAATGCAAAGAATTACATTAAAAGAATAGAAGAGCTTCTTAACATTCCTGTCTGCATTGTTTCTGTAGGCGCTGAAAGAAGCCAGACTATAATATTAAGAAAGGAGTTTTTGTTCTAATATCTCTGCAGCGTAACCTTCCCTTTCTGCGCCTTTATCACAACATCTTCCCTTTCATTGAATTTTGCCAATGAAGTTATTATTTTTGGAAGCAAAATTCTTTCTGATCTAAAGTCAAGTGTTGTGATTATTTGCTGCTCAGAATTGTTTTTTCCAGCGCTTGCGCTTACATTTAAATCAGTGAACATTTTAGTTGTTTCTTCTGTTTTTCCTTTGTCCACAAATTCCTTTGTCCTTTCATACATGAACTGCGCAATCTTGTCAGCTACATCAATCTTTGTGACAGAAGTAATGCCCTGCAATCCTGGGCTTAAGTTTGCTTCTATAACTGAGGGACCCTTTACAGTTTCCAATATATCAACTGCGCATATTTCAGCGCCTATTGATTTAGCAGTGTCAACAGCAATTTTTTTTGTGTAAGAATCCAGCACAATCGGCTCTCCTTTGCCGCCAGCATGTATATTAGCTCTTTTTTCTCCTCTGACAGCTTTTCTTTTCATCGAAGCAACAACATTATTGCCCACAACAATGGTTCTTATATCGCAGCCTTGCGTCTCTATATATTCCTGCATCAAAAATGGCTGTTTTAGCGTTTCTATTGCGTCAAGCATTGAAGATGCAGCTGCAAATGAATCTGCAATCATGACTCCTTTGCCTTGAGTGCCATGAGGAAATTTTAACACTATTGGGTAATTTACCTGCTCCAGTATTTTTTTTGCTGCCATTACTGATGATACTACATAAGTATCTGGCATCGGTATTTTGTAATATTGCAATGCGAGATGAGTAAGAAGCTTGTCATGCCCAATTGTGAAGGTATCTGCTTTTATAGGCATATAGGTGTTTGCATAAAAAGCGGCAGTTATTGAGCTAAGCAAAGGCGCATACCTAAAAGAGCCTTTTGCGTAAATCCCTTCATATTTCTCTAAAGGCTTGCCGTTATAAAGAACTGAAAGATTTTTGCTTCCCAGTATAACTTCAACATTCCTGAGGTTTATGTCCTCCACAGAATTAAAATATTTTTTCATAGCATCAAGAGTCATTAAGCTGCTCTTGCTTCCCAAAGAAATAAGTGCTGCTTTCATTTTTCTAAGGCTCCACTAGGAAGCCATTCTTTAGTATGTTAACTCCTATTAAAATATCATATTTCATATGCGCCCTGTCTGCTAATGTAAACTCCGATTTTATTTTTTTGCCTGCAAGAAAAATTTCTGCCTCTATAACAGGCCTTAATTTGTTGCCATGCGCAGACTTAATCATTTTTGACTTTATTACAGGACCTAAATTCAGCTTTGATGCCAAATTAATGTCAATAGAGCTTTTAGAAGCACCGGTATCAATCTTTGCCTTTACCTCTTTTTTGCTTCCATTATTGGAAACTACCTTAATTTTTTCCACTAAGCCAACTATTATTTTCCCATTAATTTTAGCATGCAGCTTCATCACAAAAAAAATGTGCAAGAGGTTTATAAGGTTTTCTAATCCATTTTCGGCTCAGTAGAAATCCTTAACAAATATAAGTGGCTGCTCCAAAATAAGGGGCGGTGGGCGGGCAGAAGAATGTTAATTGTGCTATAAAATGGTGTGTATGTACAAAATAATTTAGTTAAAAAAAGAATCAAGATGCGCCATTTTGCCTATAGCACGCTGAAGCAGCCACTTTAGTTTTTGACCTTTAGGATTTCTACTGAGCCCCATTTTCGAAACATTTAAATATATTGTGCTAAAGTTATTAGCTTAAAGAATGCCTGTTACAAAAACTCGCAATAAGCTTACAAAGCACGATAAATACGTTCTTGAGTTAAAAGATAAAATAAAGCCGAAGTATGATTCTATTTCTGTTAATGTTAAGATTGCAGGGAAAAAAGGAAGCTTGGGAGAGATTGATTTAATTGCAAAAAAAGGCAATAAAATTGACTTGTACGAGGTGAAATGCAGCCACAGGATTGTAAAAGCAAAAAAACAGCTGCAAAGAATCAAGAGGCTATTGAATCTGCAAGAATCAAGGACATATTTTTACTGCGGAAGCTCAGGCTCTTTGCTTAACATATAGAAAGTATTTTATTGTATAAAGTTCGCATAATTGACGCTACCCTCCCCTTCGCCAAAAGCCTAAATATTTAACAGTATACAATTTACTTTACACATTAGTAAAATGCCAAAAAAGACTAAAATAGCTTTTTTTGAGATAGAAAAATGGGAAAAATCATGCTTAAAGAAAGGGCTAAAAAGCCATGAGCTGTATTTTTTTGAGGAAACGCTTAACAGCAAGAATATAGATGAAGCAAGCAATGCAGAAGTTATATCTATATTTATTTATTCAAATATAAACAAAAATATTTTAGCAAAACTAAAAAACCTTAAGTTAATTGTGACAAGAAGCACTGGATTTGACCACATTGACTTAGAAGAATGCAGAAAAAGGAATATTGCGGTTTGCAACGTGCCGCATTACGGCGAAAATACTGTTGCAGAGCATACTTTTGCTTTGCTCCTGAGTTTAACAAGGAAAATAAACAAGGCATGGGACAGGACGCGAAAATGGGATTTTTCTATAGAAGGGTTAAGGGGCATGGATTTGCAAGGCAAAACTTTAGGAGTTATTGGCGTTGGCAGCATAGGCAAACATGTTATACGAATAGCAAATGGCTTTGAAATGAAAGTCATAGCATTCGATGCTTTTAAAAACAAAAAGCTGGAAAAAGAGCTTAACTTTAGCTATGCTGGCTTTGAGCATTTGCTTAAAAATTCAGATATTATAACATTGCATTGCCCTTACAATAAAAGCACGCACCATTTGATAAACAAAAAGAACATTGCAAAAATAAAAAAAGGCGCTTTGCTTGTGAACACTGCACGCGGCAGTTTGATAGAAACTGGTGCTTTAATAAAAGCTTTGGACAAAAAAATTTTAAGCGGCGCAGCTTTAGATGTTTTGGAAGACGAATGCTTCATACAGGAAGATAAGGGAATAATGTCAAAACATTTTCCAAAAAAATGCGACATGAGGATTATATTGGAAAACCACGTGCTGGCAAAAAAAGACAATGTTATATTAACTCCGCACAATGCGTTTAATTCTGTTGAAGCATTGCAAAGGATTTTAGATACTACTCTTAGTAATATCCATGGGTTTTTAAATGGGAAGATAGCTAATAATATTTCTAACCCAAAGTTTTAAAACTCTATGTGCCTTTCCTAGGTGAAAGTGATTTTTAATGCCACCTAACTCTGAACATTATGGGTATTATGGATGCGATGTAGTCCAAAAAGAAGCAAATGAGTTTGTAGTAGTTCCTGCAAGTGTATTTCGTCACCAAATACATAATGTATATGTTGTAACGCCTGGTTCAGATACAGCGCCTGCAATACTATGTTCTAAATCAGAGCCAGTTAGAATCTTCCAAAAACCAGCAGATAGGTATGCATCTCTTCATTATTTGCATGTCCAAGGAGGAGGATGGAACTTAAAAGAATTTATTGGAGGTATAGAATCTCTTATAAAGAATTTAATTGGAGAAACAAAACCGCAAAAAAATACTAATCAGGTTACACTTGACACAATTCAAATAAAATTATTGGGAATGGGATATGATGTGGCATAGCAGCCCTATCATCTCCGATGAAAAAAATCAAAAGTAAAAACAGGCTCAGTAGAAATCCTTAACAAATATAAGTGGCTGCTCCAAAATAAGGGGCGGTAGGCAAGTAGAAGAATGCTAATTGTGCTATCAAAATGGCGTGTATGTGCAAAATAGTTTTTTGCTGTAATAACAATCAAGATGCGCCATTTTGCCTACAGCGCGGCTCTGGAGCAGCCACTTTAAGTTTCATATATCT
>JACPMQ010000053.1 GCA_016185955.1 Candidatus Woesearchaeota archaeon
ATAGGAACGGAACATCTATTACGATTATTGACTTCCGTTCCTATACTTTGTGTTCTCTAGCATAGTGGCGCAATAATTATTGTTCCATTATTTAGTTGCGCCACTATACGCACAAGCACTTAATTCGCAAAAACCCTTTAGGGAGTGTTAGCAGCTACGCATATGACAAGAATAAATTTACTGCTACCTTATGGCAACCATGTCTTTGAATTTTTTAATTTATCCGGCAGATATTTTTCCATCACAAAGTTAAGACCCCATGCTGCTAATGCCTGCTGCTCTGCCCTTGCTTTCATCTTTATTTGCTGCTCTATGGCTTTCTGCCATTCTTTATAATGTTGTATAAAAGGGTCGTTTTTTAACGCGTCCTTTCCCCTTTTTACATCAACTTCTTTAAGAGGATGTGTTGGCAGTTTATAATCAATTATATCCTGAGGAGTAACTCCCAAAAACTTTGCTTGCGGCACGCAAAAAAACTTATTTATGTGAGCAGCATTTCCAGAGCCAACTTTTAATGTTCGGTAGATATTTGCATAGCCATACATGTCGCCATCAGTAAAAACATAGACAGGAAGCTTTTTTTCGTCGCTTAATCTTCTGATAAACCTTCTGCATGCCCTTGTAGGAACACCGCCCATTGAAACCAATATGCAATCTGCCTTTTTCCAGTAATTGTGCTTAAGCAGCCTCTGGAACATACCTGCTGTTTCAATAGCCAAAATGAATTTTGCATTTGTCTCAAATTTTAAATGCTCTGTTGAAATTGGAATAGAATAAGCCCCTGAACCGAATTTAGTGCAGTCTATTCTTATCTCTTTTCCTGTTTCAGGCTCTTTGTCAATAACTACAAGCATGCCTGCAACTTCTCCTCCTTTTTCTTCTGGAATGAAGCCTAATTGCTCCCTGTTGATCATCATCATTGCTTCTATGTCGTCCATAACCATGTCAGATTCGGGCTGCTCTTTAAAAGAGGCATCTCCCCAGTTTTTTGATATGTAATACATTTCTCTTTTAGTAGTTATATCATCACTTGAAATTATGGTTTTTGCATGAGACATCATTCTTAATGTTTGCGCAAATGTCTTAATTGTAGAAGCAGTTAAAGTTCTTTCTTTCATTTTTCCCAAAAGCTCAAAAAAGCCTTCTTTTGGCTCGTACTTTACATTGCTTAATGCCCTTAAAGGCATATTAAGCTCCGGTGCCTTTTTCTTTTTTATTTTATCGTAGACATCATCCTTTGCAATCACTTCTATTTTTTTGACAACATCTACAGCATCTTCTTGGCTATTCTTTTTCATCTTTTTCCTCACTTTCCTCTGTTTCTTCTTCCCTGCCTATTTTTGCAAATTCCTCATCATATTCAAGGTTTTCTGCTTCAATTTGCTCTAATTTTCCCCTGCTTTTTTCCAGAATATCAACCAATAAGGTTTCCACTTCTTTTTTTTCATTTTCCTTTAAGCCAATAAGCTCTTTTAAAGCTTCTCCGACATGAGGTATGAATTTTTGGATATAATCCCTTTTTTTGCTTTCATACTGCAATCTTCTCCTTTTGCCAACATAGCTTGCTAATTTTCTGCCGCAGTCCTGCAAAGCCAGCTTTATTTCTTTGATAAGTTCAGGATAATGGGCAATAGCCTCTTTGCTTTCTGATGTAAATGGCACCCAAACAGAAGCAATATGTAATACTACAGTAATTGGGCCTATGGGCAAAGCGCCTTTGCTTTGGTTTAGCCCATAATTGCGCCATGCTGTGTTAATAACAGATCTTGTTACAGCACAAGCTCCTTGCTGGTATAATAAAGGGACCCTGTTAGCATATCTTAACAGCTTCATGCTTTCTTCTGCATTTTGCTGCCCGCCATAAGCTATTCCTGCTTCCACAATAAACGGATTGCCTCTGTAAACTGATGGCGCCCTTGTGACAGCTGCATAAAATTCTGCATTTATTTCTTTCCTTAATCCCTTTTCGAGCAATTCTTCGCCTATAGGGCTTATGCAATTTATTGGTGGGGAAATTATTTTAGTTTTTTTAATTCCCTCAATCAGCTTTTCGGCAATTTCCCTGCTTATTTCCTTTGGTTTTGTATTCGGAAGCAATGCAGCATTTTCGCATATTTGCTTGGCTGTTCCAGAGCCTATTCTTGAAAATTCGTTAGTCAAGAAGCTTTGCAATGTCCTTGCTTCAGTTAACTTCAACATTGACAACAAAACACCAATTTCAACACCATAAGGATGAGGCTTTATCTCAACAGGCTTTTTTGGCATTTGCTCAGACGCCCTTGGAAAAATTATTTGCTCTGCTTTTGGGTTAGTATATATTATTGTGATATGGGGGTTTACTATTGCAGTCTGCTTTAGGTATTGGTCAACGCTTTGATCGCCTTTTTGATAGCTTCCTTCAAGGTCCATTTCAATTCTTGTGCCGTGCTCCTTGCTCCATTCAACAACTTCTTCTTTTATTATTTCCGGCTTATTATTTTGAGTGTCAATATGAAGCTCATAATAATATGCTGGATGATTTTTTCCAATTCTGGAAGTTATCCTTACAGGCTTTCCTGTGGTTAATTGCGCATATAAAACAGAAGCGCTTATTCCAATTCCCTGCTGCCCTCGGCTTTGGCTCAGCTTAAAAAATTTGCTTCCATACAAGAGTTTCGCAAAAACATTTGGTATCTGCTTTTTTACAATTCCAGGGCCATTGTCCTCAACAATAACCTTGAACCTGTTATTTTGCATATCAATTACTTCTACGCTTATTTCCGGCAAGATATTTGCTTCCTCACATGCATCCAAGCTGTTGTCCACAGCTTCTTTTATTGAGGTCAACAAAGCTTTTCTTGGATTATCAAAACCAAGCAAATGCCTGTTTTTTTCAAAAAAGCTTGCTACAGAAATTTCCCTTTGCTTCTTCGCTAATTCAATTGCTATTGGCACTTCTTCCTTGTTATCCATAAATCACATCTCTATGGCTCTTTTTTTCAGCTCTCTGCGCTTTTTTTCAAGCCATTTATAAACATTTGCATGTGTGCTTCCCCGAAGCAGGGCATCTATTGCTCTTTTTGCCAGCGATACTGATTCAGCAGTGCCTATAATGCCTATAGATTTGCCGTAAACGGAGATGTAAGACTCGGAAAGCTCTTCTATTAATCTTCTGGATTTTCCATCCTTTCCTATAACTCTGCCCTTCAGCCTCAAAAGCGCATTTTTTGATTTTCCTGTATAATCTTGCAAGCTTATGACTTCAAAAATATAATCCTGCTTCAACAAGAGCTTCGCGATTTCAGGATTAAATCCCCTCCCAATGGACTTTATAACTTCTCTTGAAGTATACAACCCTAAAGCATCACTGCCATAAATAAAAATATCGCCTTCATTGGAATCAATATTTATTTTGGTATTAGTATCTGCTTCTATGCTTTTTTTAACTTCTCCGTCTTTTCCAATCAGGATTGCTATTCTCTCTTTGGGTATTTTCAGCTCATAAGAATATGATGCCATAAAAAATGGAAATGGTATTTGTTATTTAATGTTTTTGTTAAAAAGTAAAAATGGAAGTATACCCTTTAACTAAATCCCAATGCACGCCCATCGGCTTTAAGCCATTATTAATGAGGCTTTTAACAAATAAGAAGGCAATGTCGTGCAAACCATTTTTTGCAGGACTAAAATCAAAATTATCTTTAATATTTTCCGCGATATTACCGATGTTATGCTCTTTGATAATTCTCATCCACTCGAATGAAAATGAAAAGGCTTTTGCCTCTTCATCATGGGCATTACTTAAACAGTGCGTATAAACATGGCCTATTTCATGGCCTATCACCGACATTAACGCATCTAAATTATTGCTCTTAACAAATATTTTTTTATGCTTTCCATTTAATGCAAAGCCCTGAATGTTGTTATTCCATAAACCAAATTTAGAATGCATTTGCCTTAATTCCTCTTCGCTGCAAATTTTTATGCTTATATTTTCAGGCAGAGATTTTCCAAACATCAAATTAAAGGTTTTTTCTATTAATTCATGAATTTCTTGCGCTGCATTAATAATTGGAGTAAAAAGCCTAGTTGGCTTAAGAAATATTTTGGGAGTAAAATAGTATGTTACAGCAACATTTTCTTTTTGAGAATAAGAGGCAGAATAAGTTAGTGCAGTTTTATATTCTTTTCGTTCTTTTTCAAGATTTTCCTGTTGAAAAGAATAAGCCTCACTTTTTGAAATGATGTAATTTAATTTGCTGTAGGAAAATGAAGCATAAGATGAGTTATATCTTATTAAATCGTCGAGGTGATAAGGCTTTGAATATAGCATAGGGTATGAAAAAATTAACAGGTATTTAATAGTTGTTTATTCTAAAAACACCCTATTTTTGATAGTGCCTAACTATTTTTTAATATGTTTTTATTAAGTTTTTTTGAGATTTTTTGAGGAATTCAATAAAAAGGTTGATTAATAGTTGAACTCTCACTTTTTGATGTAAAATAGAATAATTTAGGATATAGAAAAATAAATTTATAAATATATATTGGTTAATATAGAATTAAAAGGATATTTTATAAAGTGATATTAATTAAATATTTATTTGGACGGTATATATAAAAAAAGAGTATTATAAAAATTAGTTCCTAACATATATTTTTTTATACCTTTAATTGATAAAAGTGAGCCTTAAAAACAAAAAAATTAAATAAAAGTGCCTTAAAATAAAAAAAGAGGCATAAAATGAGGAAAATCAGCTTTTTTTTGTCAATATTTGTGTTAGCAGTTTTGTTGATAGCGTGTACTTCTTCTTCAGAAAATAAAGGCAATATCGACGGAAAAAATGATAAAGACACGGGATTTGAAGGCATTACACAACAACAATGCTTGGAGTCTGGTGGTAAATGGAATGAATGCGGAAGCCCATGCGCAGGAACTAATGCGGATGTTTGCATTCAAGTATGCCGAGCACAATGTGAATGCAACAATAAGGAATTTACATGCCCTAAGGGCTTTAAATGCAGATTAAGCGGCAAAAGTGCTAATGAGATAGGGGTTTGCATTAAAGGCTGATTTAGGGCATTTTTCAGGGTTTTTTGAGGCATTTTTAAAAGCTTTTTGACTTGTTTTTGAATTTTATTTGAGTTTATCGTAAAAACGCAACATTTCTACTACTTTTATAGCGTTTTTTAGGCATTTTTTATTAAAAACACAATATTTAAATACAAGTATTGCGTTTTTTACAAAAAATGTAACTGCTAACAGGACTTTGTTTGAAAAGTGGGGTTTTTGGGAAAGTCCAATTCGTGCTTGTGCGGAGCCTTAAATGCCTCTCAACTTCGCAACATTTCATGTTGCTCAGGTCGCTTATCACAATCCTACGGAGTTTTCTGAATTGGCAATTGCGCACAAGCACGGATTTCGCAAAAACCCTTTATGTGGTGTTAGCAGTTACCAAAAAATAAAGGAAAAAAATGGCAAGAAAATTTAATGAATATTACCTTAATTGGAATGAAATTAACATGATAATAGCAGCTGCCAAAAACCTGAAAGAAAGCGTTATTTTAAAGCTATTGGCAAGAACGGGAATTAGAAGGTTTGAGCTAATAAATTTAAAAGTGAAGGATATAGATTTTGAAAGAAAAAGAATTTTTATTGAAAGAGGCAAGGGGGCAAATGAAAAAGACCCTAAATCAAGAATAGTTCCGGTAGACGAGGATACTTTACAAAGCATTAGATTTTATGTAGGAAGCAGGAAAACAGGATTTATCATACAAAGCAATAAAAGGGGTTTTGAACGGATATCTTTAAGCCAAATTAACAGAATTGTTGCTAATTGCGCAAAAAGGGCTAATATTAGCAATCCAAATCCTAAATTAAGGCATATTAATCCTCATATATTTAGGCATAGCTTTTCTAGGCTTAGTTTGGCAGCAGGAATACCATTTAATATGGTGCAGAGAATAGCGGGCCATGCAGATGCTAGAACAACATTACAAATGTATGGAATACCCTCTATAAGCGATACACAGCAATTATATGAGGAAAAACTTGTTGAAAAGTTTAAAGAAAAGCCAAAAGGCAAAGATAATGTTAAATTGACGGAATTTTAAAACGCTTAAAAGTTTTAATAAAAAATTAAAAAATTTAATTTAAAAATTAAGAAGCTCCTTTTGAGCAGTGTCTATCATTAAGATATTTTCCTTTGCTTGCAGCCTCTTAAATTCAGGATTAAGCCTTATATAAGGTGCATTATTAACATATTTCTTTAATAATGGAATTCCCTTGTCAACAAGCCTTGCTAAGTACTCATTTAAGATATAGCTTGAAAGTCCTGTCTTTTTGCTTATATCTACGTATGAAACAAGCCCCTTTTCGTCTTCTAAGGCATAAATAACCAGAAAAACGTGTTGTTCTGTTTTAGTCAACGGTTTTACATTGAAGCTCTTTTGAACAACGGTAAAATTAGCTTGCTGCTGCAAAAATACCTCTACGTATTCTATGCGCTCTGCTAATTTCTCTAAACGCTCATTAAGCTCATTCATACATTCATAACTTGTTTGTATTTCGCTTGTATTTTCGTTTAAAGCCTCTAAATGCCCGTCTAATTCCTTTTTAATGTCTTTTAAAGTTTCTTCGGCCTTAAAATCCGATTCTTTAGGTTTTTTAGAGAAATATCTCCTTCTATTCTTAAAAAAGCTGTCAAAAATTTTTACCACCCCTTATGGTTTGTGGTTTTAGCGGTGCTTAAATACTTTTATATTTTTGAAAATATTAATCTTAGTATATATTAATTTTCTTTTATCTCCTTATAAAGGTAGTATTTCTGCTTTCCCTTTCTTGCTGTTGTGATTTCTTCCAGTGCTTCTATTTCCTCAAGCAATCTGTAGAATGAGCTTTTTGAGCACAAACCTTGATCATGAACAATCATATCCTTAAGCTGCTGTCCGCTTATTTGGCTATATTTCCGAATATAAGAAAGTATAAGGTTTTTTACGTAATCCTTTGAGTTTCTTGTGACTCTTTGAATTACCTTTTCCCTTATTGTCTCTTTCTTTTGCTCCTCTAAATAAGAAAGCCTTTTTTCTATGTCTAAAATGCCAGGATGAGCTTGCAATTGCTTCAAAGGCTCACTTTTTGATGAAAGGCCATCTATTTTTTCGTTAATTGCTCTTATCTTTTCAATGACAGTTTCAAAAGAATAGTAGCTGTCAATAATGCGCTTTATATCCTCGGGTTTTTTAGGGATATAAGAAAGCTCTAACTGAAGATGCTTTATCTGATTTTGCTGCTCAATGCTTTTATTATAGAAGTAATTAAGCCACTGAAAAACGTTATGTGTATCTTTTTTAACATTTGAAAAGGACCTTGCCAAAAGGCTGTGCATATGCGAAAGTTTTCTTTCGATATTGGATTGCCTTTTTAGCCAAAACATAACCAATTAAAAAATGCCTTTTTATTTAAATATTTCGTTTTTTGGGAATTTATTGGGAATGTGGTGGGAATGTTTTGGGAATACTTTTGGAATATTTTGAGAATAGAATTTTTATTTAGTTGGGAAAAAATTGGGAATTATCTGGGACTATTCTGGGAATGTTTTGGGACTATGTTGGGAATGCGGAAGTTGATTTTACCGTCGAGAAAATAGGTGGGAATAAAATGGGAATGATACAAAAATGAGACTATATGAGACTATAAAATTGAGATGATGATATGCCAAGATTTAAATAATGAGCCTTTTTATGGAAAAGGAAAATTGAAAAAAATAAATGGCTGAAAAAAAGACTGCTAAAAAAATGGCTGAAAATGAGGTTTTTGGAAAACATGGAATAGGATCAAAAAAGGCTTTAGCTGTGATTTTATCTAAATTTGAGGTGTTTAAAGAGCCGAAAGTGAGTTCTGAACAGTATGCTACGGATGCAGAAATAGCTGCAGAAGTGCTATGGAATGTTTATATGGCTAATGATATAGGAAAAGTGAGTGCTGATTTGGGTTGCGGCACCGGTATTCTTGGCATTGGAATGCTTTTGTTAGGCGCAAGGAAAGTTTTTTTTGTTGATTATGATAGCAAAGCGTTAGAAATAGCTAAAAATAATCTGGAGAAGGCTAAAAGTGAGAGTTCTATAGCTGGAAAAGCTATTTTTATATGTGAAAGTATTAAGAGCTTTAATGAAAAAGTGGATTTAGTAGTGCAAAATCCGCCTTTTGGGGTTAAGATAAGGCATATGGATAAAATGTTTCTGGAAAAGGCATTTGAAATAAGCAATGTTATATATAGTTTTCATAAAAGTGAGAGTAAAGGGTTTATTGATAAATTTTCAAGGGGTAATGGGTTTAAAGTCACAAATGTGTGGGAGTTTGAATTTCCATTAAAAGCTACTCTAGCTTATCATACAAAAAAAATAAAAAGAATAAAAGTGAGCTGTTTTAGGATTGAGAAATCGTAACTGCTAACAGGACTTTGTTTGAAAAGCGGGGTTTTTGCGAAAGTCTAATTCGTGCTTGTGCGGAGCCTTAACATTCCTCTCAACTTCGCAATGCTGCGGCATTGCTCAGGTCGCTTATCACAATCCTACGGAGCTTTCAGAATTGGCAATTGCGCACAAGCACCGACTTTCGCAAAAACCCTTTATGTGGTGTTAGCAGTTACGAGAAATCAAAAACTATTTAAAGAGAACAAATTTGCCTGTTTTTATGCAGATTAATGTCATTGAAGACAAGAAAAACAAGCTTGTTTTTGAAGTTGATGGAATGGGGCATACTTACCTGAATATGCTTAAATCAGAGCTGTGGAATGACGAGCATGTTAAAGTAGCTACATATAACATAAGGCATATGGAAGTTAGCAAGCCTAAATTTATTCTGGAAACTGATGGGAATGACGCAAAGGCTGTCTTAATGAATGCTGTAGCAAGACTTAAGAAGGGTGCTGAAAAATTTAGAAAAGAGATAACAGCATCTGTAAAATAGACTTCTAAAAACGGAAATTTTTTGGTTTTTATGACTTGATAAATAGAGTTGGTGCGGAATTCTTATTCGTGCTTGTGCGGAGCCGTAAAAATTCCATCGTTCTTCGAACGATGGAATTTTTACCAGTTACGTTGGTAATCTTGCAATTCGGCATTGTTTTGCCTTGACTAAGGCTTGTCACTATCAAATTTCGCACAAGCACTGAATTCGCAAAAACCTCTAATAAATGGAAAATATTATAAATTTCCTAGTGCCTAAGCCTAATATGAGCTTTATTAGAATAAAAAAAATAGGGAATAAGGAATATGCTTATCTTGTAGAAAATAGATGGTATAAAAAAAACTTTAGGGGCAAGGGGAGGGGTTCAAGGCAGAAAGTTATAAGTTATCTAGGCAAAGTTTATTCTTTTGATAAGGCAAATGATATAAGTTTTGTTGAATTTAAGAGAATTAATAATGAAGACTACTTAAACAGCAAAAGCAAAGAGCAGATAATTAAAGACTTAATTGAATGGGAGCTTTTTAAGCATAATGCCCATGGGATTGCAGTGGACTTTAAGGATAAAAAAATATTAGAGGGCAAAAAAGAGGTTACATTAAAGATTAACGAAGGGTTTCTTAACAGCTATACTTTAGGAAGACTCTTCAATCTTAGCAATATCAAGTCTAGGGAAAGCTATTATCTTGCAAAGTGTTTTGTTGAGGCTGGAATTGAAATACCCCAAGATATTTTTGTGGGGATGTTTGGAAGGTAATATTTAAATAATAATAAACTCTTTGATGAAAAAATATGAAAAATGTGGTTATAGGCTTAGAAGTGCATTGTGAGCTAAACACAAATACAAAGCTTTTTTGCGGTTGCCCGACTAAAGGGAGCAATGAGCCAAATACAAGAACTTGCGAGACATGCCTTGGAATGCCTGGAAGCAAACCATTATTAAACAAAAAGGCTATAGAATATGCAATAAAACTCTGTCTGGCTTTGAATTGCAAGATAAGCAAAGAGCTAATTTTTTCCAGAAAGTCTTATTTTTATCCTGACATGGCAAAAAACTATCAGATAACACAATATGAGATTCCTCTTGGAACAGATGGAAAGCTAAAGCTAAAATCTGGCAAAGAGATTAATATAAAAAGGGTGCATATGGAAGAAGATCCTGCTGCTTTGGTGCATCCAAAAGGGATGCATGAAAGCGCTTATGTTCTTGTTGATTATAACAGAAGCGGCAATCCTCTGGTTGAGATTGTGACAGAGCCGGATTTAGCAAGCGCAGAGGAAGCAAGGGATTTCATGAAGCAATTAATTACAATTCTCAATTATTTAGGCATATTTGATATAAATAAAGGCATTATTAAGGCAGATGCCAATATCTCAATAAAAGAAAGTGATTATAAAAGATGCGAGGTAAAAAACATAACGGGATTTAAGGAAATAGAAAGGGCATTAAACTATGAGGTATTAAGGCAGAAAGCTGAAGCAGAAGCTGGCAGAAAAATATTTCAGGAAACAAGGGCATGGAATGCAGAAAGGGGCATTACTTCTTTATTGAGGAAAAAGGAAAGTGAAGAGGATTACGGCTACATTCTTGATTCTGATCTTGTAAAGACGGAAATCACAAAAGAAATGCTGGATGAAATTAAAAACGAAATGCCTGAATTAGCCCAAGACAAGGTAGAAAAATTTGTTTTAAGGCATAAAATAAAAAGGGAGGATGCAGAGGTAATAGCTGCTGAAAAGGAATTGGCAGAAATGTTTGAGAAGGTTGCAGAAAAAATTAACCCTTTATTAGCAGCCAAATGGCTTAGAAGGGAGCTTTTAAGGGTTCTTAATTACAATAAAAAGGAGATTTATGAAATAAAAATGGATGAAAGCCACATTATTGATTTGCTAAAACTTGTTGAAAGCAAAAAAATAACAGAGAATGTCGCTTCAAAAATTATGGAAAAATTGATTGAGAAGCCTTTTGATGTGCATGGATATGTAAAGAAAGAAAAGCTTGAAGCAGTTTCTGATGCTATGGAAATTGAAAAATATTGCGAGGAAGCTATTAAAGAAAATCCACATGCAGTTGAGGATTACAAAAAAGGAGAGGAAAGGGCATTGAATTTCCTTATAGGGCATGTTATGAAAAAAACAAAAGGAAAGGCAACTCCCAAAGAGGTTAATGAGATTTTGAAGATGCTTATCTTCTGCCATTGAATTTTGCCTCGCCTATCTATTTATTATTCTCAATAAGTTTTGTCTCCTATTAAGGGCAAATTCTAACAACGCCAGAAATAAAATTTATAAAGCAATGCGATTAAGAAGAGTAAATGAGCTTTGGTGTACACGTAGCAGAATTAGCATATTCGTGGGCAAGAGCAAATGGTTTTCAGCATAGAAGATTTGGCAATAACCCTCAAGTTGTTATTGTTGGAGAACCTTTTCACCCTAATGAAGACCAACTTTCGCAACAAGAAGGGTTAATAGAAATACTCAATCCAAAAGTTGTTCTTTACCATAGATCAACATCACATGAGCAAGCAGTTCATAGCTATATACAAACGCCATCTGGAAAGATGCATCATTGGCTTCCTGTTCTGACTAAAGATAGCTGTTTACAGCGTTTGGAAGACCTAGCACGTGCTTACAGTTTCCAGCTCGTGGGCACAGAATTGACTTTGGATGAGCAGCATTACATTGAAGTAAATTGTCCGGAAGCGATAGATATAGCAAGAAGACAAAAAACGGGTAATAAAATTGTAGAATACGCATCAAGAATGATAAGACCATTAATTGCAATAGTGAAAGCTACTGATATTGCAACATCTGATGAGTATGCAAGGATAGAAAATGATGATATTCTAACAAACCCCAAATCTATTATCCATAGCATTTTAAGAATGAACGGAATTGGATATATTTGCATTGATCAAACAAATGGAAACCATCTAATTGAGGACTATTTTCCCGGAAATTATACCAGCAGAGGGTTACCTATTGTAACGGATAATGTTGCCCGAATAATGGGTGATCAATTAAGTAGAGGGGCATTTGATGCTAAACATGGTATTTTAAGTATGAAGTATGAAAATCCAACTCTTGCAAGTGCAATTTCAGAGTTGATGGTAAACTTTGCAGAAAAAATTAAAGCAGAGAGATTAGATCCACTTGCGGCTATGATTCTTACAGTTGTAACAGCTTATGAGATGTTAGGAAGGCAATCAGGTGCAAATGAGATTCAAGAGAGCATAGAACGCCCAACAAAAAGAAAAAAAGAAAGACGCGGAATTAAGCATAGGTAAATTTCAATAAATCATTTACGAATCGATAGGGGGTTGGTGCGAAATTCTAATTCGTGCTTGTGCGGAGCCTTAACGTTCCTCTCAACTTCGCAACATTTCATGTTGCTCAGGTCGCTTATCACAATCCTATGGAATTTTCTGAATTTGGGTTCAGTAAAAATCCTAAAAGCCAAAAACTAAAGTGGCTGCTCCAGAGCCGCGCTACAGGCAAAATGGCGCATCTTGATTCTTTTGTATAATAAAAAATTTACA
>JACPMQ010000049.1 GCA_016185955.1 Candidatus Woesearchaeota archaeon
AGCCATTACAGTATAATTTGAAGGGTCATCGCAGTATAAGAGTTCCACCGTTTAGGATAATTTATAGACTAGAACAGGACAAGATTATTATAAACTGCTTTGATTCATAGGAAAGATGTTTACAAATGATAATAAAAAGGCTCAGTAGAAATCCTAAAAGTCAAAAACTAAAGTGGCTGCTCTAGAGCCGCGCTACAGGCAAAATGGCGCATCTTGATTGTTACTACAGCAAAAAACTATTTTACACACACACGCCATTTTGATAGCACAATTAACATTCTTCTGCCAGGCTACCGCCCCTTATTTTGGAGCAGCCACTTATATTTGTTAAGGATTTCTACTGAGCCTTTTTTCCGCAATATTTAAATAAACTCGTTCTACCTCTATTTTTTATGAAGTACAATAATGGCGATATTGTAAAGGTGCATACAAAAGAAGAGATTTATGAGGGAATTCTGATGCCAAGGCCTGAAATTTTTGATGAAAACTATAAAGTGATAAAGCTTGACAACGGGTACAATATAGGCATTGAAAACAAAAAAATAACAAAAATTGAAGTTATTAAGAAATATGAAAAGAAAAAAGAAGAAGGGCACAGGATGAGCTATAAAAGCGGATTGCCCAAAATATCAATTTTGCATACAGGAGGGACAATAGCTTCCAGAGTGGATTACAGAAGCGGCGGTGTTGTTGCCGCATTTTCTCCAGAAGAAATAGTCTCAATGTTTCCAGAGCTTGCGGAAATTGCCAATATAGATTCTGAACTAATTGCTAATATGTGGAGCGATGATTTGAGATTTTCCCATTTTAAATTAATCGCTAAAGCAATTGAAAAAAAGGCAAAAGAAGGAATAGATGGCATTATCATAGGCATAGGAACTGACAATTTGGCAGTTGCTTCTGCAGCATTAGCTTTTATCATACAACAAACGCCTATTCCAATAATATTTACAGGAGCGCAAAGAAGCTCTGACAGGGGAAGCTCTGACGCTGCTATGAATTTAATCTGCGCTGCTGAATTTATAGCAAAAACAGATTTTGCAGGAGTTGCTGTTTGCATGCATGAAAATACTGACGACAAAACTTGCGCTATATTGCCACCGGCTAAAACCAGGAAGCTGCATTCTTCCAGAAGAGATGCATTTAAGCCTGTGAATGACACTTTAATAGCTAGAGTAAATATAACCAGAGTAGATGGTAACCCAAGAAAAATAGAATTTATCAAAGAAAGTTATGCTAAAAAAGACAAAAACAGAAAGCTCATAATAAATCCCAATATGGAAGAAAAGGTAGGCTTATTAAAAATTACAGTAAACATGTTTCCAAAACAGTTTGAATTCTTTAAAGGGTATAAAGGATTGGTTATAGAAGGGACTGGTTTAGGGCACACGCCAGGGCATGCGCCAAATGAATTAGCAAACATACATAAAAAAATTTTTCCTGCAATAAAAAAGGTTATTGATTCTGGCTGCGTACTAGTAATGACAACTACATGCTTATTTGGCAGAGTTGAAATGCAGGTTTATAGCAAAGGCAGAGACTTATTGAAACTGGGAATAATTCCTGGCGAAGACATGCTGCCTGAAACCGCTTTTGTTAAACTGGCATGGCTATTGGGCAATTATAAAAAAGAGGAAGTTAAAGAATTAATAGGAAAAAACTTGAGAGGAGAAATCAGCGAAAGGGTTGTATAAAAAATGAATGAAGAAGAGGTAAAACAGCTTGCGGAAACTTTGAAAAATCACGGATTGGCTGCATCAATGTATGAGGCAATGGAAAAAGCAAAAAGCATTCTAAGCATTAACACTGCCAAAAAAGACAATAATAAGGAATCAGAAAGCATTTTAGACAAAGATGTGCCTTTAAATGAATTGATGAAGCAGGCAGGAATCAATCCAGAAGAAGTGGAAGCAGAAGAGCAGGAAAAAATCGAAAATGTAAATATCGAAGCTATGTCGCTGAAAAGAAAAATTCAGCAGGCTGAAAATGAGCCACAAAAGGCAGAGCATATACAGGAAGAAATTGAAAAAGTTAAGGAAGAATTAAGCCAAATAGAAGATAATAAACAGGAGCAACATGAAGAAAACAAAAATGAAGCTGAGCGAAATGAAGCATCAAAGGAAAAAAAATTTGATTTGACAAAAATATTTGGCTTTAGGAAAAAATAGCGACTAAACAAAAAAATTAATTTCTTTAAATATGAAAACTCCAATTACCATAATCACAGGCTATTTAGGGGCTGGAAAAACAACTTTGTTGAAGAATATAATTGATAATTCGAGCAGAAAAATAGCTGTGGTAATGAACGAGTTTGGTGAAATTAATATTGATGGAAACACAATAAAGGGAAAAAACATAGATATGGTAGAGCTGCAAAATGGATGTGTATGCTGCTCATTAACAGGTGAATTTGAGATTGCAATAAAGGAGCTAATTGAAAAAGCAAAGCCCGATGCCATAATTGTAGAAACTACAGGAGTTGCTGAGCCTGATGCAGTTGTAATTGATATACAAGATAATTTACCAGAAGTAAGATTGGATGCAGTAATAACTATAGCGGATGCTGACGCGATATTAAAATTCCCAACAATAGGAAACACAGGAAAAATGCAGCTGGAGATGGCTGACATAATCCTTTTGAATAAAACTGATTTGATAAGCGAGCAGGAAATAGCTAAAGCAGAGGAAAAGGTTAAAGCTATTAAAAGTTCAGCTATTATTTTCAGAACAGTAAAATGCAAAATAATCAATGATTACCTTTTTGGGATAGAAACAAAAAAAGCTGCAAAGGAGCATCATCACCATAAGATAAAGGAAAACTGCTTTTATTATAAAAGCGATAAAATTATTGACGGGAAAAAATTTGCGGATTTTGTAAGCTCAATGCCTAAAAATATTTACCGCGCAAAGGGATTTATCAGGCTTAACAACGGAAGCTTTTTGTTTAACTATGTTGCCGGAAGATATGACTTTGAGAAATTTGATGCAGAAAAAACCGAGCTGGTTTTTATAGGGGAAAATGCAGATAAGGTTAAAGACAGCATAATAAAAAAATTAAAAAGTTTGTAATTATAAAAATGCCATACAAATTTTTGGAAGGGTTTACAACAGCTGATGTTGCTTTTGAAGCTAGAGGGAAAAATCTTAATGAGCTTTTTGAAAGCGCCGCGCTTGCCTTATTCAGCATTATGGCAGCTCCTAAAAAGGTTAAATGCGCTACAAGCAAAAAATTCAGCATTGAGAAAAAAACGCTTGAGGAATTAATGTACAGCTTTCTGGAAGAAATAATCTTTCTTAAGGATTCTGAAGCATTAGTTTTTAATTCCTGCAAGGTTAATATATCCCAAGATATACAAGACACACAAGACAGCAAATCCTCATTTAAGCTAAATTCAATCTTGTATGGGGATAAAATAGACTATAAAAAGCAGGAATTAAGAGTGGATGCTAAGGCAATCACCATGCACAGATTTGAGGTAAAAAAAGAAAAAAATGGATATGTAGCAAGGGTTGTTGTGGATATATAACACAAAACACCAAAAAATCTGCAAGGCAGATTTTTTGGTGTTTTGACGGTGCAATTTTGTAACTGCTAACACCACTTTGTCCAAAAAGAGGGTTTTTGCGATGCTTGAAAAGCATTAGAGTTTTTGCAAAATTCGGTGCTTGTGCGCAATTGCCAATTCAGAAATCTCCAAAGGAGTGTGATAAGCGACCTGAGCAATGCCGCAGCATTGCGAGGTTGAGAGGAATATAAGGCTCCGCACAAGCACCGAATTTACACTTAGTAGATGCCTGCTTCTCGGACAAATCTATATTGTCAGATACCTTTTTTAGTGACTGCTAACAATATAAGTGGCTGCTCCAGAGCCGCGCTACAGGCAAAATGGCGCATCTTGATTCTTTTTTATAATAAAAATATCTTATGGATACACGCCATTTTGATAGCACAATTAACATTCTTCTTCCCGCCCACCGCACCTTATTTTGAAGCAGCCACTTATATTTGTTAAGGATTTCTACTGAGCCTGAATTGGCAAATACGCACAAGCATTTAATTCGCAAAAACCTTTTATGTGGTGTTAGCAGTTACGCAATTTTTACCCCAAATAAGCGGGCTTTTCCTTTTGAACTTCTTTTGCCCTTGCAGAACTCAGGCTGTTTTTCATTTCCTCATAAACCTTTTCTATTTCGCTATCAACTGAAGGAGTCACTTTTTGCAGGGCTTTTTTGAAATGCTCCATACTAACTTCCTTGCAATCCTTGTTTTCCCTCAAGGCAAAAATTGCAGCTTCTCTGCAAACTGCTTCCATATCTGAGCCAACATAGCCTTCTGTTTGTTTAGCCAGCTCGGTTAAAAACTCAATTCTTTTGCCTTCATCTTCACTGCTCTCCTTAATCAACTTATCTGAGCTTTCATCAGAAGCTTGAGCATAAGATGCTTTGCCTCTTGCATTGTTATTTTTTTTATTTTGTTTTAATGGCTTGCTAACACTTGTGCTGTTGGCATCATATTTAAGAGGTATTCCTCTGGTATGCACCTTGAGTATTTCCAGCCTTGTTTTTTCATCAGGGATTGTTGTCAATATTATTCTGTCAAATCTTCCAGGCCTTAATAGTGCTGTATCAATTATGTCTGGCCTGTTTGTGGCTGCTATAATAACCACATCATTCATTTCCTCCAAGCCGTCAATTTCAGTGAGCATTTGATTCACAACACGCTCTGTGACATGATCGCTTGAGCTTAAGCCTCTTTTAGGGGCTAAGCTGTCTATCTCATCAAAAAATATTATGCATGGGCTTACCTGCCTTGCTTTTTTGAATACTTCTCTAACAGCTTTTTCTGATTCCCCGACCCATTTTGATAAAAGCTCAGGACCTTTAACCAAAATAAAATTTGCCTCGCTTTCATTGGCTACTGCCTTTGCCAATAATGTTTTGCCTGTTCCAGGAGCGCCATAAAGCAAGATTCCCTTTGGAGGCTTGACTCCCAACCTTTTGAAGGATTCAGGATATTTTAAGGGCCACTCTACCGCTTCTATTAATTCCTGCTTGACATCATCTAAGCCGCCAATATCAAGCCATTTGACATTTGGAATTTCAACCAAAACTTCCCTTAATGCTGAGGGCCTTACAACCTTTAAAGCCTCTTTAAAGTCTTTCTGAGTTATCCTTAACTTTTCCAGCAGCTCTTTTGAAATTGGCTCTTCTTCCTGCAGTTTTAAGTCTGGAAATATCCTTCTTAAAACAATCATGGCTGCTTCCTTTGCCAAAGAAGCTAAATCTGCGCCTACAAATCCATGAGTGATAGTGGCTAATTCCTTTAAGTTGACATTTTTTGCAAGAGGCATGTTTCTTGTATGTATTTTTAGAATGTTCAATCTTCCTTCCTTGCTAGGAACGCCTATTTCAATTTCTCTGTCAAACCTTCCAGGCCTTCTCAATGCAGGATCAAGAATATTAGGCACATTTGTCGCGGCTATAACCACAACTTTGCCTCTGCTCTTTAAGCCGTCCATCAGCGCAAGAAGCTGCGCAACAACTCTTCTTTCAACCTCACCGCGTATCTCTTCTCTTTTGCTTGCAATTGCATCTATCTCATCAATAAAAACAATGCTTGGGGCATTTTTTTGCGCTTCTTCAAATTTTTTTCTTAAGTTTTCCTCCGACTGCCCATAATATTTTGACATTATTTCAGGACCATTTATCAGTATAAAATGAGAATTTGTTTCATTGGCTACTGCCTTTGCCAATAGTGTTTTGCCTGTTCCCGGAGGACCATGAAGCAAAACTCCTTTTGGGGCTTCTATGCCAAGCCTTTCAAAAATCTCCGGATGCTTTAACGGAAGCTCTACCATTTCCCTTACTTTTTTTACTTCCTCGTCTAAGCCGCCAACATCCTCATAAGTAACTTCAGGAACTAATTCTTCTTTGACTTCTACAGCTTCAGGATTAAATACAACTTCTGTTTGCTCAGTAATGAATACGTGCTGTTTTGGGCTGACATCAACAACTATAAATTTTATGTCGCCAAAGCCGAAGCCCATTATGCTTTCATCAAGAATGTTGAAAACATCTTCATCAAAGAATGGGTTTCCTGCTATTGTGGATCTTCTCCTTCTTTGCCCGCCTAAAGAAACTATGTCTCCTTTTGTTACAGCCCTTCCAAGAAGCCCTTGCCTGAATATCTCTGGAGAAGCTTTTATTATAATGCCCTTTCTTGCAGGAGCTATTATAACCTTTTTGCCTTCTTTGACATTTGCTTTTCTTACGCTTATGATTTCCCCAATGCCTGTTTTTGAATTTTTTCTTATTATGCCGTCCATTCTTATTATGTTAAGCCCTATATCACCTGGATAAGCCCTGTCTGCTATTGCAACTGTTTTTCTTTCACCTTCCAATTCCACTATATCACCGGGCCTTGAACTTATTTCATTCAAAAAACTGGAATCTATCCTAACTATGCCTTTATTCACATCATCTTGTATTGCTTCCGCAACCTTTAGCTTAAGCTCTTTTTCGCTCATTTTTGCAAGAAATCGTAATGTTATTTGTTTTATAAATGTTTTGTTAGTGCTAAGTAAATTTTCTAACTGCACTTATTACACTTATCGGCTTTTTTGCGATTGTATTTTTTACGTGCGTAAATTTTATATATTTGATATGGATACTACTGTAAAAATTTCGGCGTTCGTAGAACGCCGAAATTTTTACCATTTGGCATCGTTTTGCTTTGGTCGTTGTCCGTCATTCCAAAACACTAAAAAATCTGCAAAGCAGATTTTTTAGTGTTTTGACCAAGAACCTGAGGTGATATTATGTTTGGCAACTGGGTAGAAAAAAACCACGATTTTTTTTACTTTATTTTTAGGGTATTTGCAGGCTTATTATTTTTTCAGCATGGGGCACAAAAGCTGTTTGGATGGTTTGGAGGTCCCAAAGTAGAATTATTCAGTCTTATGGGGCTTGCCGGAATTATAGAAACATTCGGCAGCTTAGCTATTGCAATAGGCTTATTCACAAGGATTATGGCTCTTATCGCTGCGATAGAAATGTTAGCGGCATATTTTATGGCTCATGTGCCTACTGGACTAATACCCATATCAAATGGAGGTGAGTTAGCATTATTGTATTTTGCAGCATTTTTAATTATAATGGTGCATGGCGCAAAAATATGTGGCATTGAAACTGCTATCTTCAAGAAAGAGTTTTTTTGACAAAGTCCTTGTAATCAACAGTAACTGCTAACAGGACTTTGTTTGATAAGCAGGATTTTTGCGAATTCTTATTCGTGCTTGTGCGAAGCCTTATACTCCGCTCAACTTCGCAATGCTGCGGCATTGCTCAGGTCGCTTATCACAATCCTATGTAATTTTCTGAATTGGCAAATTGCGCACAAGCACTTAATTCGCAAAAACCCTTTATGTAATG
>JACPMQ010000050.1:0-2137 GCA_016185955.1 Candidatus Woesearchaeota archaeon
ATGTGCAAAATAGTTTTTTGCTGTAATAACAATCAAGATGCGCCAATTTGCCTACAGCGCGGCTCTGGAGCAGCCACTTTAAGTTTCATATATCTTTAGAATAAGAGGTGTTAGCAGTTACCTTGTTTACTTCTGGAAAAGCTCATTGCCATATCTTTGCTTTGCTCTAGATTTTAGTTGAGTATATTCCTCTTCATTCAGCTTTAAATTGTCTTTTATTTCTTCAAAGCTTGAGTACATCCCTAAAAAATCCAAGGCTTTGTCAACTTTGCTGTCATCATAGCTCATAATTATCACCTTCTTTTAAGCCATCTTTTAATTTAAGCTTTCTTTTAAGCCAAAAAACTATATAAAAAGCTTACTATCTTTTGATAAATTGCAATATATATTTTGCATTACAACAAATTTTTCAAACTTCCAAAATTATACAGCTTGTCAGCCACAATGATTGCTTCAAAATTGCTTAAATTATCTTTTAAGAAAGGGCTTAAAACCTCTTCTTTTAGAACATCAGTTCCTTCTGTCACTAAATTAAATGATGGCTGTGCTATAAGATTTTTGCCTTTCCATTTGCCTGTTAAGTATGCTTTAAAGAGTTCTGCTCTTACCCCTTCTCTTATTAAAACTGCAGGATGATCATGACCTATTATTATAGTGGAAATATCCTTCAACAGCTCTTTTGGAGGCGTTAAGTTCCCATGCATTACTAAAATTCTGTTTTTTACAATATAATGCTCTAAAACCTTAATATTCCTTTTCTTTGCTATAGCTCCGAGAATTGTGTCATGATTGCCTTTGATAAGTATAATTTCGCTGCAATGTTTGCCTAAATAATCAAGCAGCTTTAAAGTGTGCCTCCATTCCTGTTGGGAAATTGCGCCAAATTCGTGCTTCAAGTCCCCATTTATTATTATCCTTTCAATTTTTTTGCCTTTTAGCTCTGAAAACAGGGATTCCATTCTTTTTATGATTTCTTCAAATTGGAATCGCGGCACTAAAAGCCCTTGCTTGTTTAAAGCCTCTTCATAGCCTATATGAAAGTCTGTGACTATTAGATGGTTATGTGTATAAATTGCTAAATCTATTAAAGATATATTGCCAAAAATCTTCATAAAAATAGTATTTTCTTTCTGTAAATAAACCTTGCGCATAAATTTTGATTTGAAGTTTAATTTTAAAAAATATTAAAAAAGAAAAAGAAAATAAAAATTCAAAATTTACTCAAGCTGCCCTAATGCCCATATTTCCTTTAATGCAACAACAACTGTTGCTGGAACTACAAAGGCTAGGATTTTGGTAAAGACTCCAGATAGGTACTGGCCTAATGTAAGCGCGCCAATAGACTGGACTCCCTCCAAAGTCTTTGTTGCATTTCCTGCATAAGATGCAATTATCAGCACTGCTGCTGCCATCATAAAGTCTTTGGTTTCTTTACCTGTAACATTTAGGAGACCTACTACCAAACCCAACAAGACTAACAATGATGTTAGCCAAGTTACAGCGTCTGGCCCTAAAGTTTTTTCTGGCACTAAGCCAAGCACAACTGCAATTATTACTCCACCAATAAAGGAGTAATATCCGATTTTTTCTTCCACTTGGTTTCACCTCCATGTGTTTAACCAATTATGCCTTATTATAGGCACATATAGGTTATATCCCTATCTTGAAAATGCGTGTATTTAAACTTTTCGTTATTCAAGTCGTGTTTAGGGGTTTTGTAGTGGCTCATTTCTGCCTTGTGTGATATATTTTAATGTATTTGTGGTAGAATTCAATGAGCATCACTACAATATTTGCGAATAAATATATAAGCAAAAGCGTTAAAGATACAGCAGACAAAAGCATTCTTTCAGCCAATTCCAATAAATAGCTTATTTGAGGGGTATAGCTAAATATAAAGAATGCTGCCGTTAAAAACAGAGAGGCTAAGTATGCTGCGCTATTGTGGTGTTTAATATCATTAGATATTAAAAAATTTAAAGCTAGTATAACAATTAGATTTAGAAATAAGGAAGTATAGCTGACAAATGTTGCTATTGTATACACAACAAATAAAATCAGCACTATAAAAACAGCGAATTCCAGCATTGTAAAAGTTCCATCGTTCTGACCGCTCTGCTTTGTCCGTTGGCTATTA
>JACPMQ010000050.1:2165-3353 GCA_016185955.1 Candidatus Woesearchaeota archaeon
GCACTAAGCCAACAGGTGTCATTCAATCATAGCTTAAAGCTCATAACACCCTAACCAGACTGACCTAAGCTTAGACAAAAATTCTGTCCCGTTTGGCCACTCCGGCACCTCCGCATAGGAATAAAATGCTAAATTTCCACCGCTCTGAAGAGCAGTGGAAATTTAGCAATAATAACTTGTGACAGAGGCAAAACGATGCCAAGGCACAAGGCTAATAAAGCACTATTAAAAATTCCGCCGTTCATAGAACGGCGGAATTTTTAATGCGAGAAATAACTTAATTTAAAAACGTTTTTATTTTACTTTTTCTGCCAGCTGTAAGAACGAAGCCTGGCAGACTTTCCGTATCCGCATGACGAGCATTTTTTCTTTCTTATATGGTAAGTGCGCTTAGAGCAGCGTCGGCAATGCACCATGTTTTTTTTGCCGGACTTCTTGCCCATTGAGGATGTTCCTTTCATTTAAGTCAACTCGCTTTTGTGAGAAATTGTTTATGCAGGAGATATCACAGTTATTGTATCTCCGCGTATAAATACCACTCCAAGCTTTCTTTTTAGCTCGCTATTGGCATATTCTTCTGCATCTTCCAGCACGACATTAATATGTATATCAAATGCCTTTAATTTGCCAATATACTGCTTGTTATTTTTTAATTCCACAACAACTCTTTTGTCTCTTGATCTGTTAAGAGTATCTAATGGTCTAGAAGCTTCGTTCATTTAATACACCCCATTTAAAACTAGAGTTTTGCTATAGATATTTAAATGTTTGTAAAAAAAGTATCTGCTAACACAACATAAAGGGTTTTTGCGAATTCAGTGCTTGTGCGCAATTTGCCAATTCAGAAATCTCCAAAGGATTGTGATAAGCGACCTGAGCAACATGAAATGTTGCGAAGTTGAGAGGAATGTTAAGGCTTTGCACAAGCACGAATAAGAATTCGCAAAAACCCCGATTATCAAACAAAGTCCTGTTAGCAGTTACTAAAAAAAGTAACTACAAACAATATAAGTGGCTGCTCCATTATTAGGGGCGGTAGGCAAGCAGAAGAATGTTAATTGTGCTATCAAAATGGCGTGTATGTGCAAAATTTTTATTATAAAAAAGAATCAAGATGCGCCATTTTGCCTGTAGCGCGGCTCTGGAGCAGCCACTTTAGTTTTTGACTTTTAGGATTTCTACTGAGCC
>JACPMQ010000055.1 GCA_016185955.1 Candidatus Woesearchaeota archaeon
ATACGCACAAGCACTTAATTCGCAAAAACCCTTTATGTTGTGTTAGCAGTTATGAATAATTCAGTGCCTACATAGTAGTTTTATTATGACGCAAAAGCCAAAGAAGTGGCTTAACTTAATTCGCTTATGTAAGTACTGAAGCACTGACGACCGCACAAATATACTAAAAAACTAAATTTTTAGAAGGTTATTTATCGTCAATGACTCCGTAAAAATTAAACAAAACCCTGTCAATGCCTTTTACAAGCTCAAATCCTGAGCCTTCTACAGTAATGCAATTATTGCCATAACTAACTTTTGTAGCATTGGCTTCTTTAACATAAAGAACCATTTTATCAGTATTGTCGCATGTTATTATTGGCCTTTCTTTGCATGGCAATGTTTCATTTCTATCGCATGCAGCAATAGGCTTTTTAAAAAATATTTTTGTCATATGCTCGTTGAAGTCTCCTACGGCTAATGCCACGCTTGCAAAATCCTTTCCAGTTGGGTTGAAAGTCACATAATAATCTGTGGCATTATTTAATATACCGGCGTTAAGAAAACCCTTTATTTTTACTGATTCAACATCTTTAGGGCCGTATCTAAACTGTATATTGTAAAATCTGCTGCCTTGTGGGCTTAAAAATTGAGTATACCATAACCCATCAAATTTAACGAAGGAGTAAATGTCATTATAGACATAGCCTTGTTCCGGCTTAAGCTTGCCTTTTAGGTTCAGTTCATGCAAATCATCAATTGTCCTAGGCTTTTCTTTTGTAAAATAAGGCAGGCTTAGAATAACTGCAAGCACCAATAAAACTGCAACAATCCCTATAACAAGAGCTTTATCAGACTTAAACTGAACATTTTTTTCCTCTGTTTTTTCTTCTATTTTTTCCTCTTCGGGCATTTTCTCTACTATAGCTTCTATTTCTTTTTTTCTTTCTTCATATTCCTCTTTGCTTAGAATGCCTGATTCAAGGCTTTCTTCAAATTCCTTAAGCTTTTTTTCTTTCACAACACACTGGAAAAGAGCATTATTTATAAGATTTGTTGAATTATAAAGTAAAGTTGTTAGCTCCTCACACAAGGCTTTTTGCAAATGGAAGGGCGCCATCAATTTTGCTTCTATTCTTTGTTATACTAAAAAACTAAACTAGTATACAAAAACATAATATTTATATAGAAGCTATGCTATACATAAAAAAATGGTTGTATTATTTGATAGATTTAACTTATCAGAAGATATTTACGAGGTTATATTTGCAACAAAGCAACAAATTATTGTCGCTAAACTCCTTATAGAAATGATAAAGGAGAATAATGGCGAAATAAACAAAACAGAGATGTCATTGTTTGCAACAAAATTGCATGAGGGAAGCTTAATAACAACTTTAATAGATGAAGCACCGTATAAAGGCAAGAAAGTAAGAATAAGTTACAACAAAAGGCAGTTTTATGACCGCATATTAACGCCAATGAAAAGCATGGGTCTTATAGACTATGATTTATACAAAAAAACTTACAGAATAAGCGACAACTTCAACAAGGAGATGATAAGGATAGGGCTTTTATGGCTTAAAGAGATGAGAAAGCCCGCAAGAACGTCATGATTTGTAAAAATTCCACCAATCTTGGATTGGTGGAATTTTTGAGTATGGCCCTTAATGGTCATTGCGAATTTTTAGGCCCCCTGTGCAGATTTCTTTTCAACCACCCCTAATACAATGGGGGGCCACTTAATTAATCAGGGAAAAAGAGGCAGAAAGATTATTAAAACAGTTGTAAAAATTCCACCGTTCACATAGCGGAGAACACAAGTGTTCTCTAACATAGTGGCGCAATAATTATTATTCAATTATTTAGTTGCGCCACTATGGAACGGGGAATTTTTACAATTTGGCATTGTTTTTGCTTTGTCCGTTGGTCGTCATTGACAAAAATTCCGCCAATCGTAGATTGGAGGAATTTTTGATTATACAAGGGCCCATGGTCTAGCGGCTATGACGTTTCCTTCACAGGGAGAAGGTCCCCAGTTCAATTCTGGGTGGGCCCATTTTTTACTAAAAAAATTTAAATACATACACAATTTCTTTTGAATATGAGAAGGGAATCCCAAGAAAAAAGAAAAAAATTTTTAGTGTATCTCCTAGGCTTTGTAATGCTGGCAAGCACATTCAGCGTCATATTTTTTGGATTTGCTGCTGGCGCAACAAAAAATATTGTAAAATATAATGGCTTTAAACTTGTGGATAGGGGCAATTTCTGGACAACAGTTATTGATAAAAAAGAGATATTATTTTCCTATTTCCCAAGTGATGTAGAGCAAATACCGACGGAAAATGAGGCTATAGAAAAACTGAAAGGCGCTGTTGAAATAGATTTAACTTCGGATTTTAATGATACTTTTGCGCAATCCATTGCACTTGCGCAATTTCAGACGTCAGATGCTTTAAGCAATTTTAATGTTTTTGTGAGAACTGGATTTACCAATGAAACAAAAACAAACTTTCAGGTTATAACATGCAACATTTCCACGAACTTTGTTCCGGTAGTCTATTTCAAAAGCTCAAATGAAACAAAAATATACTTGAAAGATAGCTGCATAACAGGAGAAGTTTCAGCTAACACAGATGCAGCAAAAATCAAAGACAGGCTTTTGTATGGAATGTTTGGATTGATAAAATCAAACGCCAATTCATAAAAAATTTATCCCAAAAAAATGGCTATTCAAAAAATCAACTATCTAAAGCTAAACACGACGCAAATTGACAAGATTTATAAATAATTTATCTATTCTAAGCAATAAAATGAAAGTTGCAATTATGTTTTCAGGAGGAAAAGACAGCACATTTGCAATAGATAAGGCAATAAAAAAAGGATGGGATGTAAGGTATTTAATATCCATAAAACCGACAAGGACAGACTGTTATTTGTTTCATTATGCGACTGTTGAGCATACAAAAGAGTTGGCTAAAATGCTAAAAATGCCGCATATACTTGAAAGCTGCTCTGTTGCTGATGCAGAAAAAGAAGCGCAGATTGTGAGAAATATTGTCGAAAAAAAACAGAAATCAAACCCTGTTAATGCCGTTGTATTGGGGGGCACTGGATTGCAGGAAACCCAGCTTAGAAGCATACAAAATGCTTTAAGGCCATTAGGCATAGAAGTATTTGCTTCGCATGCCGGAGAAGAGCACGATTTGGTTATAGATGAAATGCTTAATTCTGGCTATGAAATTATGATAACTCAAGTTGCATCCGATGGTTTAATGCCTTGGCTTGGAAAAACCATCACAAAGGAAAATTTTACCGAGCTAAGAAAAGATTCTGTAAAATATAAATTTCATATAGGCTTTGAAGGAGGCTATGCAGATACTTTAGTCTTAGATTGCCCATTATTCAGCAAAAAATTAAAGGCAGAGTCCTTTGATAAAATTATAGAAGATAAATATTCAGGCCATATTGTGATAAATAAACTAACGGTCCTCGATAAGAAAGAGAAGATTAGAGCGCAATAAATAAATTGCTGTTGAAGCGGAATTTTTTACTCGTGTTGTTATTGCAATTTTTTCGTCTATCCTAAATTGGCTAAAAAATGGTGTTTTATCATTGAAGACTTGTAAATCTTTTCTTTATAGGGTTTTGTCCTTACAACCTTTGCATGAAGATTTCTTTTGTTAAGCTCATTTATTAAAGCATTTTTATCAATTGTTTTTTGGTCATAACCAAGACATATAATATCTGGCTTGTGGTCCTCTATCACTCCAAGAATATCCTTTTTATTTCCAAGTATTGCCTTATCAACAAATTTGAGGTTTTTTATCTGTTTAAGCCTGTAATTCTCGTCGTGCATTGGCTTGCTGCCTTTAAATTTTAAGATGTTGTCATCTCTTGCTACAACAACAATGAGGTAGCTGCCATAACTTTTAGCTTCTTTAAGATAATGCTCATGCCCCTTATGCAACACATCAAAAGAGCCAAATGCCATTATCTTTTTCATGGCAATGGTATTTAAGCCCACTCTTAAAAATGTTTTGATGGAGGGTGGGTGCGGAATTCTTATTCGTGCTTGTGCGGAGCCTTAACATTCCTCTCAACTTCGCAATGCTGCGGCATTGCTCAGGTCGCTTATCACAATCCTACGGAGTTTTCTGAATTGGCAAGGACGCACAAGCACCGACTTTCGCACCAACACCTTTTGATGGAATAATTTATAAATGTCAAGTTTTGTCGATTAATATAGCTAAAAATGGCAAAAAAAGAAGAAAAGCTTGGAATAAATGTAAAAAAGAACGAGGATTTTTCAGAGTGGTATAATGAAGTTGTGATTAAAGCAGAGCTTGCAGAGCATTCTGTAATCAAAGGTTTTATGGTTATAAGGCCAAGAGGCTATGCTATATGGGAAAAAATACAGGAATATTTTGACAGGAGAATAAAAAAAATTGGTGTAAAAAATGCGTATTTTCCATTATTAATTCCCGAGAGCTTTTTTAAGAAGGAAGCTGAGCATGCTGAAGGATTTGCGCCCGAGCTTGCATGGATAAGCGAAAAGGAAGATGGCATAAGATATGCATTAAGGCCTACATCAGAAACTATAATGTATGACTCTTACGCAAAATGGATAAGAAGCTGGCGCGATTTGCCGTTAAGGCTGAATCAATGGTGCAATGTCTTAAGATGGGAAGTCAAGCAAACAAAATTATTTTTGAGAACAAGAGAATTCTTGTGGCAGGAAGGGCATTGCGTTTATGAAACAGAAGAAGATTGTGATAAGGAAGCTTTACTCTACCTCCTAGAATATAAAAAATTATGCGAGGAGATATTAGCAATACCTGTCTTGGAAGGAAAAAAAACAGAAAAGGAGAGATTTGCTGGAGCAAAAACAACCTATGCGTTGGAAGCATTAATGCCTGACGGCAAGGCATTGCAGATGGGAACTTCCCACAATCTTGGGCAGAATTTTGCAAAAGCGTTTGACATACAATTTTTAGGCAGGGATGAAAAGGAATATTATCCATGGCAGAATTCATGGGGAATATCAACAAGGCTCATAGGCTCTTTGGTTATGATGCATTCTGATGATAAAGGCTTAATATTGCCGCCAAAAGTAGCTCCAGTGCAGATTGTTATAATTCCCATTTATTTTGAAAAAGATAAAGATATTGTTATAAAGAAAGCAAGAGAAATATGCAACTCTCTCAAAGCTTACAGCGTAGAGCTTGATGAAAGAGATGGGTACACTCCAGGATGGAAATTCAATGAATGGGAGCTTAAAGGAATTCCACTGAGGATAGAAATAGGGCCAAAAGATATTTCAAAAAACGAAGTTGTTTTTGCAAGAAGGGACAACAACAAAAAAGAATCTGTAAAAATAGCTCATTTAGACAAAAAAATCAAAGAAACGCTTGACGATATTCAAAAAGCTTTATATGAAAAAGCGTATAAATTTTTGCATTCAAATATTGCAACAGCAGACAGCTGGAATGATTTCTTGAAGCATGCAAAAAATAAAAAGCTTGTGAAAGCATTTTTTTGCGGCAGTAAGGAATGCGAGGAAGAAATTAAGGAAAAAAGCGATGGCATAACTTCAAGAGTAATACCTTTTGAGCAGCCTGAAAATATCGGGAAATGCGTAAAATGCGGAAATAAAGCGCAGTTCTTGATTTATTTTGGGAAAGCATACTAAACCAATAACTGCTAACACCTCTTATTCTAAATATGTATGGAACATTGAAGTGGCTGCTCCTATATAAGGGGCGGTGGGCGGGCAGAAGAATGTTAATTGTGCTATCAAAATGGTGTGTATCTGTAAATTTTTTATTATACAAAAGAATCAAGATGCGCCATTTTGCCTATAGTGCGGCTCTGGAGCAGCCACTTTAGTTTTTGACTTTTAGGATTTCTACTGAGCCCAAATTCAGAAAATTCCATAGGATTGTGATAAGCGACCCGAGCAATGCCGCAGCATTGCGAAGTTGAGAGGAATGTTAAGGCTCCGCACAAGCACAAAGCATAGTGGCGCAACTAAATAATTGAGAAATAATTATTGCGCCACTATGTTAGAGAACACCAAGTACTTCAATAAACTATTTGTGTTCTCCGCTATAGACTTTCGCAAAAACCCCACTTTCGAACAAAGTCCTGTTAGCAGTCACAATTATTCAAAAACATTAAAAACTCATTAAATTTTCTTATTTTTAAAGATGGAGCAACCAATTCAAAAAATAGAAGAGCACAAATTAAAAATCATCGAAATAATAGACGAAGCTTTAAATGTCAAAACATTTAGGCTGCAAATGGCGGAAAATGTTAAAATAAGTTTTTTCCCAGGACAATTTTTTATGGTTAGGTTTGAAGATGCTCCAAAGATGCAAAGAGCTTATTCAATAGCCTCAAGCCCGGAAAAAAACCATCTTGACATAACAATGAACCTTGTAGGAGAATTTACAAATAGGCTCTTCAAAGCAAATGTCGGAGATTATTTAATATTCAAGGGCCCTTATGGCAAGTTCTACTTTAATGAGCAAATAAAAAATGACATCACATTAATAGGTGGCGGATTAGGAATAACGCCTTTAATGAGCTTGATAAGGTATTGCAATGACAAAAAACTGCCTAATTCATTAAATCTAATTTACAGCGTTAAAACTTCTCAAGATATAATCTACTATAATGAAATCAAAAAAATTAAAGGGCAAAATAAAAATTTTAATTATGCTATAACAATAACAAGGCCAAATGCAGAGGATAAGTGGGATGGAATGACTGGAAGAATTAATTTAGAGCTTCTTAAACAAAATACAAAAAATATTGAAAAAAGCCTTTACTATATTTGCGGTCCTTTGGATTTTGTAAAAAGCATGATAGCAATGCTTGAAAGCTTAAACGTAAAAAAAGGGCAGATTAAAACGGATATATGGGGTTAATATAATGAAATTCGCGCATATGGCAGATTGCCACATTGGAAGCTGGAGAGACCCTAAATTAAAGGACATAAGCACAATAGCTTTTATTAAAGCCATTAATAAGTGCATTGAGGAGCAAGTAGACTTTATTCTTATAGCAGGAGATTTATTTAACACTTCTTTGCCAAGGATAGACAATCTAAAAACAGTAGTCAGCGCATTTAAGAGGCTAAAAGACATGGGCATATCAGTTTACATAATCCCAGGAAGCCATGATTACAGCCCTTCAGGAAAAACAATGCTTGATGTTTTGGAGGAAGCTGGCTTATTCACAAATGTTGTAAAAGGCGAGGAAATTAATGGCAAATTAAAGTTAAAATTTACCATAGACAAAAAAACATCTGCAAAAATAACAGGCATGCTTGGAAAGCGCTACTCATTGGAAAAAAGCTATTATGAAAGCCTTATTCTTGAAAATCTCGAAAAAGAAAATGGCTACAAAATATTTATGTTTCATTCAGGTATTGATGAGCTAAAGCCAAATGATATGGAAAACATAATAACCAGCCCAATTTCATTGCTTCCTAAAAATTTTAATTACTATGCTGGAGGCCATATGCATATTGTCAAAGAAGCAAAGATTGAAGGTTATGGCATAATAGCATACCCGGGCCCTTTATTTCCAAACTCCTTTTCTGAGCTTGAAAAGCTCGAAACCGGAGGCTTTTACATAGTAGAAGACAACAGCTTAAAGTGGGAGCCTATCCAGATTTGCAACGTATACAAAATACAAAAAAACTGCAGCGGAAAAAGCCCTGAGCAAATATATAATGAAATAATAAATGAAATAAAAACAAAAGAATTTAACAATACTATAGTTTTGATAAGGCTTTACGGCTCATTAAGCTCAGGAAAGCCTATTGATATAGACTTTAAGGAAATATTTTCCGTGCTTTACGATAAATCAGCTTATTTTGTCATGAAAAACACAAATGCCCTGACAACAAAAGAATTTGAGGAAGTTAAAATAGATGCAAAGTCTGTTGAAGATGCGGAAGCAGCAATAATAAAAGAGCACCTTGCTCAAATAAAAATACAAAATCTTGATGCAAAAAATGAGGAATCCTTAATTAAGGAGCTTATGAAAGCCTTAAGCACAGAAAAACAAGATGGAGAAACAAACACTGATTTTGAAAAAAGGGTTAAGGATGATGTAAGCAGGGTTTTGGATATTAATTTTTAGATATTGATTCAGGGTTGGTGCGAAATCCGTGCTTGTGCGTCATTGCCAATTCAGGCTCAGTAGAAATCCTTAACAAATATAAGTGGCTGCTCCATTATTAGGGGCGGTAGGCAAGCAGAAGAATGTTAATTGTGTTATCAAAATGGCGTGTATCTGTAAATTTTTTATTATACAAAAGAATCAAGATGCGCCATTTTGCCTGTAGCGCGGCTCTGGAGCAGCCACTTTAGTTTTTGGCTTTTAGGATTTTTACTGAACCCAAATTCAGAAAATTCCATAGGATTGTGATAAGCGA
>JACPMQ010000009.1 GCA_016185955.1 Candidatus Woesearchaeota archaeon
AGGAACGGAACATCTATTACGATTATTGACTTCCGTTCCTATACTTTGTGTTCTCTAGCATAGTGGCGCAATAATTATTGTTCCATTATTTAGTTGCGCCACTATACGCACAAGCACCGACTTTCGCAAAAACTCTTTATGCTGTGTTAGCAGTTACCTTTACTACAGCGCACCATTCATCTTCGTAAACAGCCTTATAGTTTTGCTTATGCCTTATAATATACTCATGCAGCTTTACATCTTGTTTTATCTTGCCAATAAATAGGTAATCAGGATTATAATCTTTTACTATCCAATCATCATTGTCTTTTATTGTATCTTTTATTGCGCCTTGCAATATCGCCATATACCTCTTAAATTCCTCAGGATTGTAAAGATATGAATAAGTAAGGTCTATTCCATGAGTGTATCCTAAATCTGAATTTTTAAAGAAAAGGTAAGGAAAGGCATAAGCATTGTTAAAAACCAAAGAGCCTTTTGGGATATTTTTTTCCATCCATGATGCGCAATTGTCATAAGTATGAAAAAAATTATTGTTTTTAATGTCCGGCCTTAAGAGAATGAAGTTGAAAACTGCCAATGCTGCGAGGATTATTATTCCAATGGCTTTAAAATATGTAAAAAATTTTGCATTGTCAAATTTTTTTATGTAGCCGTTTAAGAAAAATGCGGCTGCAAGAACTGAAAATGGAATGAAGTATTCTTGCATCCTTCTTGATTTAAAAGAGTATGCTAAAAATAATAAAGCCAATAAGAGATAAAGTGATTGGGATTTTGTGATTTTTTTGTCTTTGACTAAAATAAAAATAATAATAAGCGCGTTATTTGTTATAAATTCAAAAAAGGGCCAAGGACTCCATTCCACATTGTAAAGATTAGAAATATTTACTTTGGATATTTGGGTGTAAAGCAATGAAATGTTTTTTGGAAAGTAAGGATTAGCCAACAAGCCAGTTAAGCATCCTGTTATAGCATAAGCAATGCTTTTGCAGTCATATTTTTTTGAAAAGATTCTTTCCAGAATAAAATAAATGCCTATGACTAATAGCTGAATTATAAAACCTGCATAAAATAAGGCAAAAACAAAGGATGCTGCTGCTAAATGTAAATATTTTTTGTTTTCCAGAAAATATATTGTTAGAATTATTAATGCAATTGCAATAGGCATTTCTCTTGTAAGCAAAAACCTGTACATTAGGCTTTCAGCTGCAAAAAGGTAAACTAATGAGTAAAAGAAAGGATACATTATTTCATTTTTAATCAAGAACCAATAAAATACAGTTAAGGCTGAAGCAGCAAATACTATAGACGCTATTTTTGCTCCTGTTGTGAGGCTAAAAAATGTGAATGGTATAAGCAAGATTCGGAAAAGCACTTGTATATCCGCATAGTTATTAAATAAGATTGTATGAGTAGCCCATGGGAAATCTTTAAAGAAGCCTTTTTCTTTTATTAAAGAGGCAGCTTTAATGTGGTAGTAACTGTCAAAGCCTATAATCTGCGGGACAGTAAACTGCATTATGCTGAAAGCAATAACAAAAAAAATAAAAGCAGCAATAATTTTTTTAGTATGCATAACAGATTAGTTATTTGTTGTGCAAATATATAAATATATAACACAATATAAGTATATAATGCAAAAATTGTAATTTGACAAAGCGAAAAGGCACTTGTATATAGTGGGATATATATATTATAAGTGGTGAAGTAACCGTAACATTTAAATATGATTGCTTTCTCAATAGTTGGTAAGAAACTCATCTCTACAAGATAACAAGGGTAGATAAGTTTCGTGATTATAAAATAAAAAAACAAACACGGAGGTGTTTAGTTCAAATGGAATTTAAAAAAGCAATTAAAAGGATTGTTGCTCTGAGTACAGGAGCATCAATGGTCGGAGCTACTCTTTTTGGAGCAATGGCTGCTGATTTAGCGCAGTACCCAAACCAATTTATCAAAGATGGTAAATTTAGTGGAGTTCTAGTTGTGGGCGACAAAGCTGCAGCAGAAGATGTAATCGGTTTAAGTGATATTGCTGTAAGCTTGCAATTTGCAGCTACAAAGCCAGTAACTGTTACTTCTACAGGCGGTGTTACTGCACAAGGTGATGCATGGAAAGTAGGCACAAGCACAAAAATTTTGGAAATGAGTGAAGTTGTGGCAGCAGCAGCACCTACTAGCGCAGTTGTAGAAACTCTTAGAAATATTACAACTTATATAAGCGGCAGTGAGCTAAAAGCTTTAGCATCAGGCACTGTTAAAAATTCTAAAGGAGATGCCCCTTATAACCAATATTTATACTTGTTGGGACCAGGAGGTATGCCTGATAAAACAGGTTATGTGATTTATGCAGAAGACAGCAAGGATGTAACAGCAGACTTTTTATATTTCAGATCAGGACATGAAATAGGAAGGTATATGCTTGAGTTTACAACTTCTTTGCAGTCAGATGTTGATGACAGTGCAGGTTCCGCATCTACAACTGGTGATTACTTGACAGATTTTGAGTCTACAACTCTTAAAATGTTTGGAAAAGACTACACTATTGTACAAGCAAGAAGAAATAGCGCTAAAAATGGACAGGTAAAGCTTGTCTTGATGAGTGGAGCTGTATCAGACTCAATGCTTGAGGGAACTACTAAAACGTACACTATCAGTGGTAAAGACTATGAAGTTACATTAAACTTTGTAGATGCAGATAGTGTTAAGTTTACAATTAATGGAGAGGGAACAAGAGATATGCTTAAAGGAGAAACCTATAAGTTAACTGATGGAACTACAATTGGTGTTTCCACAATACTATACCAAAGTTATGCTGGCGGTGTACACAGTGCATCGTTCTTCCTGGGAGCTCAAAAAGTAGAGCTAAAGGATACAAACATAACAGAGGCTAACGCAGTTTCATCAAATGCGCTTAAGGTTGGAGACAACACAATTGACGATGCATTTGTAGTCATTGAAGGTACTGATGATGACAGCACCTTTAAGATAAACAGAATACATGTCAACATGACTGCGGATGACGACTTTTATGTACCAAAAGGAGGTAAGCTAAGTCAAAACCCAGATTTAACTGAACCAGAGGTTTTGTTTACCAATAATTGGGACATAGACTATAGAGGATTAAAAGAAGAAACAATGGAGACTGTAGAGCTTACAACAAGTGGTTCCACCAAATATGTATTAAAGTTTTTGGATGGAAATGGCAATAAAGTTACATTGCCTCTTGCAGAAACTCCAACAGGCTCAGAAGTTGACTTTGGTGAAACAGGCAAAAGGCTTGTTAACAGGGAAAACCTCACTATTGAGAAGAATGACTACTTAATATTGACTGATAACTCTCAAAAGAGAGGAGAAAGAAAAACATATGTGTTGCAGTATAAAGGAGCTGACAAGGTAACTGCTGATAGCCCAGTAATAAAGTTTAAAGACTTGGGAAGCGGTGAAACCATTGAGCAAACTTATTCAGCAGGCTCTGGTGAAGATGTACAGCAACTAGCAATTTTGAAGCTAGGTGGCGCAGACCATAGAATTTACAACGCATCTAGTAGCATAAGAGCGAATGATTTCGCAATACTTGTGGACTTAGATGCAAGTGGTGCATTATCTACTGTGCCAAATGAGACTGTAAACCTAACCACTAAGCATGGACTTGAAATAGGATTGCAGAACGTCACAAAAGGTGAGCCTGGTATACTTGTTAGTTTTAAGACACCAGACAGTGATAGAGATGGCTCAGCTGCAGATACTGTACAAACACTACAAGCAACAGATTTAGTAGTTAATGTAACTGCTTCGTCTGCACAAGTGGCGCATTCCTTTGTGGATCTCACTACAAGCGGACAGAAAAACACTAAAATTAACTTGAAGACTCCAAGTGGTGAAACAAATATAGCATACGGCTACACAAGCTATGGTGCATTTATTACAAGAAAAACACCATCCAGTGAGCCAGCTACATTGAAAATAGAGTACCCAAAGAAGCAGAGAGAAGCTTTAGTGTATGTAACAGCGAAAGGAGCAACCTTCAGTCAGGAAGTTGCAGGCACAACTAATGCTGTAACTGTACAGAAGATTGATGTTGGTGCAACTAAGCTAGCGTCAGAGGTTCCAGACATCAAGGCTGTTAATTCAATAGTAGTTGGTGGGCCATGTATCAACACAAAAGCCCAAGAGCTACGTGGTAATCCAGCTGAATGTACACAAGGATATGAGCCAAATGTTGGTTTAATCGAAATGTTTGATGTGGGCACTGGAAATGTAGCTATGCTAGTAGCTGGTTATAGTGCGGCTGATACAAGAAACGCAGCAACTGTTGTAGCACAATACAAAGATTATGCTGCTACCTTGAAAGGAAGTAAGGTTGAAGTAAGAAAGGTCAAGAATGTATTGACTGTTGCAGCACCAGCTGAAAAAGCTAAAGAAACAGCTACAACTACAACAACCACAAAATAAAGGAAGTAAAACTTCCTTAATTTTTTTCTTTTTCTTAGATTTTCTTTATTCTTAAGTTTTTTAAAGTTTTATACAATTTTTATACTAATTCCCCTAGAAATATGTTATGTTTAGTCCTTTTTATCTTTAATTTTACGAATCCCTCTTCTTTATCGCAGTTTGGCGCAGAAATAAGCCTGTTTGCTGCTATAGCAAGCCGTTCTCCAGACAATCTTCCATGGCATGCAATCTTTGCTTTTATAATATCTCCTTTTTTAAAGGGTTTTGGCATTTCTTTGCATTTCTTTATGTTAAACATATATTCTTTGTTAATGAGGCTTATACCATGTTGTTGCTCTAATTCATGCAGTTTTTTGTAAAATATTTCCATGCTCACTGCCTTAACTGGATTTCTTCCAAAGGGATAATACATAAAATTTTGTATGCCTATTTTTGGGCAATTTTTACCTGCGCCTATTTCTTGGGCAAATTTAGCTAGCTTTACAAGCTCATTGTCATTATAGCCAGGAAGCCAGACAGGAGCTATAATCAAATCCATCTTTTTTGGGATGTAAGCTGCTAACTCTACAACCCTTTTTAGACTATAAGGAAAACCTGCCATTTTGTCTGCTGTATCTTTGTCTAATGCATTTAAAGAGAGGTTAATTCTTGTTAAGCCTGCTGCTGCTAAATCATCTATAAGCTGCTTATTAAGCAATGTGCCATTAGTGTCAATAGAAATGCTCTTTACTTGCGGTATTTTCGCTATGTCTCTGACTAAATCAACCATATCTGCATAAAGCAATGGTTCTCCTTGTGCGTTTATATGCGCGTCTATGCAATCTTCCCCTTTGAATTCTACGATTTTTTTAAATTCCTGTATTAGATAGGCTTCTTCCACAACAAAATCAATTTTTCTTCTTGATAAGGGACCTTCATCTACAGAGCAGTATACACAGCTTAGATTACAGCTTGTAATGGGCTTAATTTCAATTATGTTAGTGCCTCTGTCAATCAACCCAAAATAATTTGTTCCCATTAGAGGTATTCCAGAATTCTTATGCACATATATAGCAGGCTTGTTATTTAACCTGTTTTTAAGGTGGATAAATCCCTGTGAAAGAAGCATGCTAAACTTTCTTTGTGCCTTTTGGTTACTAATGCTTGGAAAGCTTATGCTGTTATTGCTTATTTTAAAATTTCCAAGCCTTCCAATCATAGCCTTATCTATATCAAAATAAAAAATTTTGAGAAAGTTTATTCTTATTTTTTCTTCTTTTTCCTCAAAGGAGAGGTCTTTAAATGCTAATTCTGCCATAAAGCGTGATGAACAATAACTTACCCTCTTACTTATTTTATTTTTGACGCAAAAGCCAAAGCTTTGGCTTGATTTCATTTACTTGCGAAGTACCGATAAAAGAGGAAATTATATAAATATATGCCCCTAAATTATTAGTAAATTACTAGTAAATTACTAGCAAATTATTAGTTGGGGGTAGTTTATGAAATCCAATGAAGTTAACCTTACTTATGAAACCCTCTTTGAGCTTTTAAAAAGAGAGAGGGATATTACAGAACTGCAAAAATTAGATGCCACTTTTTTCAACAATTTTGTTGATTATTTGAATGAGAAGAAGGAGATGCTTAACAAAGAGGATTCCTTATTTTCTTATGATGAAAAAAAGAAAGTTGAAAGGCAGATTGAAAATGCAAGAAAACTTATTAAGGAGATGTATGAGCGCAGGGAAAAGAAAATATTAAACCTTGCATTAATAAGGAGCAGGACAAAATCAAATGTAATGGATACTTCATCTTTGCTGGAAAGCGAAAAGAGGCTTTTTGATGAAATTGTGAATGTGCTTAATGCCTTTCGTAGCGAAATTATCAGCAATGTAATTGAGGGAAGGTATGCTTCAAAAGGCGCATTGGAAAAAAATCAGGAAAAGGCAGAAACAACAGAAACTGGAAAAATAGATGAAAACCATGCTAAATTAGTAAGATTTCTTTATCCAGTGCCTAAATTTGTTGGCAAGGAATTAGAGGAGTATGGGCCCTTTGAAGAGGAGGATATCGCAAACCTTCCAGCAGATATTGCAGATGTTCTAGTAAACAAAGGCAGAGCTGAAGAAATTAAAGAAGGAATTTAACTGGTGAAAATTCCGCTGTTCTGCGGCGGAATTTTTGAAAAACAAACATTTTTAAATTAGGCTTAGCTACTAAAAAAGATGAAACTGCCAAAAAATGCGAATAGATTTTGCCCATACTGTAGAAAACATTCTCTTCATAAGGTTATTTTGAATAAAAAAAGAAATCCCAGAACTATGACTTATGGCAGTAAACTCAGGGCAAGAAGAAGAGGGCTTGCGCGTGGCATGGGCAATAGAGGCAGATACAGCAAGCCCGCAGTCACGCAATTTAAGATGACTGGCAAGAAGACAAGCAAAAAAGTAGATTTAAGATACGAGTGCCAGCTTTGCAAAAAACAGCATGTGAAAAACAGAACTTTCCGCACAAGAAAAATTGAGTTTAAGCAATAAAAAGCTTTATATACAAATATGCCCTGCCTTATTTTTATCGTGATAAAATGAAAGAATTCAAAGACCCTATAAGCAAATTCATTAAAATAAGATGCCCTAAATGCAAGAATGAGCAAATAATGTTTGGAAAATCTTCTTCAAATGTGATATGTTTGGTGTGCGGAAAAATACTTGCAGAGCCAACCGGCGGAAAAAGCAGGGTAAAAGCCAGAATTTTGGAAGTGCTTGAATAAAAAATAAAGAAATTAAAAATGCTCCTACAAAAGAAAGGATTTCCAGAAGAAGATGAATTAGTAATGTGCACAGTTCTAAAGGTGCAGTACCATTCTGTTCTTGTCGGTTTAGATGAATATGGCAAAAATGGAATGATACACATTTCTGAAGTAAGCCCCGGAAGAATAAGAAACAAATAATTGAATTTGTGGCAAAAGAGCTGAATGTCGATATAAAAAAGCTGTTTGATGATATAGTTCCAGCGGTAATTAAAAAAAATATACTGGTGTATGAGTTTTTCCAGCATGTCGCAAAAGACAGCGCTTTGCTAAAGGACACAAAACTGGATGCTAAAGCAGCAGCAGCACTTGAAGAAGCTATTAAATTCAGAATCAAGGAAGCAAGCGTTAAGATTGAAGGCAAGCTAAAATTATCAAGCTTTGCAGCTAATGGCATAGACATAATAAAGGAAGCCATTAAAAGGGCAATAGAGGTTAAAAAAGAAAATGTTTTAATAAAGTACCTCGGTGCAGGAGTTTATAGCATAAATGTCAAAGCAAGCGATTATAAAGCAGCTGAAAAGATAATGGAAGGGGCTGTAGAGAAGGCTTTGAGTCATGTAAAGGAAAATGAGGGAGAAGGCAATTTTGTAAGAATGGGAGCATGAAGTCAATACTTAAATGCGAAAGCTGCGGAAGATATACTATGAAAGAAGCATGCTTATGTGGGAAAAAGGCATTAACGCCAAAACCTGCAAAATTCAGCATAGAAGATAAGTATGGGAATTATCGCAGAAAAGCCAAATTTAGTTTTTTTAGAGAGAAGGGATTATTATGAGCACATGGAAGATTGAAGAAATGGGCAAGAAGCCAAAGCTGAAAAATCCAATACTGGTTGAAGGGCTTCCTGGCATTGGCAATGTAGGCAAAGTGGCAATAGACTTTTTAATAGACGAGCTAAAAGCAAAAAAGCTTTATGAGATAACCTCTTATACTTTTCCCCACTCTGTTTTTGTGAATGAAGACAATTTGGTAGAGCTGCCTATAATAGAAGTGTATTACAAAAAGTTTGGCGATAAAAGGGCTGATTTAATACTTTTGGGAGGGGATGTGCAGCCTGTAGATGAAGTAAGCAGCTATGAGTTTTCCGAGAAAGTGCTTGATATGGTGGAGCAATTCAAGGGCAAGGAAGTTATTACATTAGGTGGAATAGGGCTTGCAGAAGTTCCAAAGAAACCACAAGTGTATTGCACCGGAAATACAAAAAAAATAATACAAAAATACAAAAGCAGGATGGTTAATGACAAGCTTTATGGTGTAGTAGGCCCTATAATAGGAGTTTCAGGGCTTTTAGTGGGATTGGCAAAAAGAAGGAATATTAATGCAATCTCATTTTTAGCAGAGACTTATGGGCATCCTATGTATCTTGGCATGAAAGGGGCTGTGGAAATCCTAAAAGTCCTCAAAAGCAAATTAAACCTTGAAATAAATATGGCAAGATTAAATGAGGAAATGAAGGAAGTGGAAGCTGATATGCTGCAAAGAACAGAGCAAATAGGGGAAATAGCAAGGCAAACTGCATTAAACAAGCTCAAGAGCAGGCTGGGCAAAGAAGCAGAATATATTGGATGATTTTGGATTGAGGTACTTTGGGTGATTTTTTGGCTTTAATCAAAAAAATTATAGCGAGGGAAGTTCTAGATTCAAGAGGAAATCCGACTATTGAAGCTGATGTTCTCACAGATAAGTTTACTGCAAGCGCGATTGTTCCAAGCGGAGCTTCGACAGGAAAGCACGAAGCCTTGGAATTAAGGGATGATGACAAAAAAAGATATAATGGAAAGGGCGTCTTAAAGGCAGTTTATAATGTCCACAATTTAATTTCAAAAAAATTAATTGGGATGGATTGCACACAACAAAAAGAAATAGATGAGATGCTTATTTCTTTGGATGGCACAGAAAATAAGTCTAATCTTGGCGGAAATGCAATTCTGGCTGTGAGCATGGCTGCATGCAAAGCTGCTGCAATGCACAAAAATTTGCATTTATTTGAGTATATACACGAAATTTCTGGCTTAAAGCCCTTTTTATTGCCAATACCTCAGCTCAATATAATGAATGGAGGCAAGCATGCAGGAATAGATAATGATATACAAGAGCATATGATAATGCCTGTTGAATTTAAAAATTTTAGAGAGTCTTTAAGAGCCGGGGTGGAAGTCTATCATGAATTGAAAAGCATGCTCAAGAAAAAATTTGGCGCGCAAGCCATTTTACTTGGCGATGAAGGAGGATTTGTCCCAAAAATAAACAATGTTGAAGAAAGGCTTGAGCTTATCGACACAGCAATAAGCAATACAGGATATGCTGGCAAAATCTTTTTAGCATTGGATTGCGCAGCTTCTGAATTTTTTCATGACAGCTATTACCAGATAAAAGATAAAAAATACAGCTCCGGGCAATTAGTTGATTTCTATAATGATTTGATTAAAAAATATAAAATAATTTCCATAGAAGATGGCATGGCAGAAGATGATTGGGAAGGATGGCAGCAGCTTAATAAAAAATTGGGGGAAAAAATACAGATTGTAGGAGATGATAATCTTGTTACTAATGTAAAAAGAATTGAAAAAGCAATTAATGAGAATTCGTGCAATGCTTTATTGTTAAAACTAAATCAAATTGGAACTGTGAGTGAAGCCGTAAATGCAGCAAAACTTGCTTTCAAAAGCAGATGGAATGTGGTTGTAAGCCATAGAAGCGGAGAAACAGAAGACAGCTTTATTTCTGATGTTGTTGTTGGATTGGGAGCCAACCAATCAAAGTTTGGAGCGCCGGCAAGAAGCGAAAGAACTGCAAAATATAACAGGCTTTTAAGGATTGAGGAAGAATTGGGGGAAAAAGCGGAGTTTGCCAAGATGCGTGTAACTTAGAGTTTGTCAATAAAAACAAAATGGACAAGCCGATTATTACTTTTACAACTGATTTTGCAGTCCAAAGCCATGAAATCGGGATTATGGAATCTGTTGTTTTGGAAATTAATCCTAAAGCGCATGTTATACATTTAATGCATGGTTTGCCTGATTTTAATTTATCCTATGCTGCGAGAGTGATGGAAACAGCATGCTATATCCCCAATGGCTACCATGTATGCGTTGTGGACCCTGGCGTGGGAACAAAAAGAAAGCCGATAATAATAGAAACTGTGAAGGGCAATTTTTTAATAGGGCCTGATAATGGAGTTTTGATTCCAGCGACAAGATTTCTTGGAGGAATAAAAAAAGCTGTTGAGATTACAAATAAAAAATACATGAAGCATCCTGTAAGCAATATTTTCCATGGAAGGGATATTTTTGCGCCAGCAGCAGCTTACCTTTCCAAAAAAATTAAAATTGGCAGCTTTGGGAGAAATTTAGACATTAAAGAGCTGGCAAAAGCTCCTTATGAGGAAGCAGAAATAAAAAATAGCAAGATAGATGCAAAAATAATCTCAATAAACAAATTTGGCTCTTTTCACATTAATGTTGCTCATAAAATATGGGATAAATTTGATGTAAGGCTTGGAACAATGGTTAGCTTAAGCTTTAATGGGCAATCTTTAAATGTAGCTTATGCTAAAACATTTGGAGATGTTGAAAAAGGAAAGCCATTGATAATGAAAGATGAATTTGGAAGAGTTGAAGTTGCCTTAAATCAGGATTCTTTTGCTGGAAAATATCAAATTAAGATAGGAGATAATATTTTGATAAGGAGATTGTTAAAATGATAAAGCTTGTGCTTCAAAGGCATGGAGAAAGTGTTTGGAACAAAGAGAACAGGTTTACCGGCTGGACAGATGTTGAGCTTACGGAAAAAGGCATTGAAGAGGCAAAAAGAGCAGGGCAAATACTAAAGAAGGAAGGCTATATTTTTGATGTCGCTTTTACATCTATTTTAAAGAGAGCTACACAAACATTGGAAATAACGCTAAAAGAAATGAATTTGAGCAACATAAAAATCTACAAGTCTTGGCGGCTTAACGAAAGGCATTATGGCGCTTTACAGGGACTTAACAAATCAGAAATGGCAGAAAAGTTCGGAGAAGCGCAGGTTCACATATGGAGGAGAAGCTATGATATAAGGCCTTCTGCTTTAACAAAAGATGATCCAAGGCATCCAAGAAACTATGCTATATTTAAGAATATAAATGAAAAAGATTTGCCTTTGGTTGAATGCCTTAAAGATGTGGTTGCAAGAGTTTTGCCATATTGGAACGAAACCATAGTTCCTGTGCTTAAGTCAGGAAAAAAGGTTATAATATCTGCGCATGGCAACAGCTTAAGGGCGTTGATAAAGCATCTTGATAGCATATCTGATGAAGAAATACCAAACTTAAACGTACCGACGGGAATACCCCTTGTTTATGAGCTTGATGAAAACTTAAAGCCTATAAGGCATTATTATTTGGGAAGTGCAGAAGAAGTTGAGAAAGCAGTCAAAGCTGTAGAAGCGCAGGGGAAGGTTAAGAGATAGATAAGTTTACGCAAAAAAAGTAACCGCTAACACCTCTTATTCTAAATATATATGGAACTTAAAGTGGCTGCTCCATTATTAGGGGCGGTGGGCGGGCAGAAGAATGTTAATTGTGCTATCAAAATGGCGCGTATCTGTAAATTTTTTATTATAAAAAAGAATCAAGATGCGCCATTTTGCCTGTAGCGCGGCTTTGGAGCAGCCACTTATTATTGTTAGCAGTTACTTTTTTTAGTAACTGCTAACAGGACTTTGTTTGATAAGC
>JACPMQ010000060.1 GCA_016185955.1 Candidatus Woesearchaeota archaeon
AGCAATCCGCCAGTCTATGACTGGCGGTGTCGGATTTCTCTTGAATTCCTCTAAATATAGGAACGGAACATCTATTACGATTATTGACTTCCGTTCCTATACTTTGTGTTCTCTAGCATAGTGGCGCAATAATTATTGTTCGATTATTTAGTTGCGCCACTATGGAACGGTGGATTTTTTATTCCGAATCATCTGCTGAAACAACAATAAATCATCTGTAGTTAATTTTTTGCCTTCTTTGATTTTTTCTTCCATTTCCTGCTCTTTATTTTTGATAAGCATGCTTTCTTTAAGCCTTCTTTTCTCATCTTCCTCTAACTTGAATTTATTGAGCTTTTCCCTTATCTTGTTTATATCATCCAATCTTTCCTTAAGATTATTATTAGTTTCGGTAAAAACCTTTTTGCATTCCACAAAATTCTTAAATGCCCCATCTTCTTTAAGCTTAAGCTCGTCTATTTCTTTTGAAGATTTAATCACATTTTCGTGCATTTGCTGGCTTTCTTGGGCAAGCTGCTGGATTTCATTATGAAGGCTATCTGCGCTCTTTCTCGCAATATCTATTTCTGAATTGCATTTTTTTATTTTATCCAGAACTTCAATAATTGCGTTTGCGCTGCCAAGAAGCTTTTTTCTGGCTTTAAGCTTTTTTGACAGCTCCTTTTCCTTTTCAAAGGGCATTACTTCTGTTTCCAGCCTTGTTTCTATGCTGTCTATTTCAGATTTAATGCTAAAAGGGCTGTCTATTTTTGATTTTTTTGACAGCTCTTTGGCGCTATTCTTCAATTCTGCAAGCAAAGAAATCTTTTCCCGTATTTCCTTATTAATGCTATCCCTTCTTTCCTTCAGCTCTTTTATTTGCTTAATCAGGGAATTTTTTTTATTTCTGTCGTTAACTGTATCGCCAATTTTTTTTCTTATATCAGAAGATATGTCTTCTTTCTTTTTGAACCATGATTCCTTTTCATTATTTGATTTATCCAGCTCCCTGCTTAAAACATTGATTTCATCCTTTAATTTGTCGAATGCTGCAAACAATTCCTTTTTTGTCTGTCTATCCTCTATCTTGTGCGCTTCACTGCTTAAATCCATTTTATTATTACCACACTTAAAGGTATAAAAACATTGCCAAAAACATTACTGGACAATCCAGTATTTAAACGAAAATTCCACCGCTCTTAAGAGCGGTGGAATTTTCGCAAACAAGTAATCTTTTAGCCAAATAATGCTCCTAATCCTGCTGCTGCTTGCTCATCTGTTTTTTTCTCTTCTTCTGCTTTCTTTTTTGTATCTTCGCCTTTTGGTGCATGAGCTGTATCAGCAGCTTGCGCAACAGGAGCAGCTACAGGTATTGCAGCTTTTTCTATTGCCTCATCAATATTTACTCCTTCCAAAGCAGCTACTAAGGCTTTAACGCGCGCTTCATCAGCTTTGATGCCGGCAGCCTCTAAAACCTTCTTGACATTGCTTTCTTCTATCTTTTTGCCTGATTTGTGCAACAACATTGCCGTGTATATATATTCCATTTGATTTACCTCCATAAGTTTTTATTATGATAGCTTAGATATTTAGATAGTTTAACTAAAATCTTGTGATACTACTCAAACTTAGCCTTTCAGCTTCTGCCTTGCTTAGCAGATAATTGATAATGCCCTTTTCAAGTATTGCCTGGCTTATGCCAAGCGCTTTAGCGTCATTGAATGCCTTAGCCAGCAGTAGGTTTACATTGCCTTTTGTGATATAAGTAATATCAAATGCAAGATTAAATGCATTTCTTGCTGCAATGCCTAATTTATCTTTAAACTGTTTTTCATCTATTTCAAGGACAGCTCTTTCGTATATTATGCCTTTTTCATAAGCAGCTATTAATCCTAATCCCACCTGCATGGGCTTTATGTCAAGCCTTGTCAAAACTTCTGCTACCTTGGGCTTTATTTTTTCTCCCTTATTTACAATAATACAATCTTCCTTAACAGCAACTTTACCGTTTTCAACGCCAACCTTTAATCCTGCCATGCTTAACTCGCTTATAATAGGTCCTGGCGCAAAGGGTGTTGGCCCTTTTTTTACAAGTATATCGTTAGGCGCGATCTGTCCTGCCTTGGCAGGCGCGCTTGTCTTGCTTTTTTGCAATATCCTGCTAAGCTTAAATGGGCTTTCATTGCTGATTATAAGCGCAGGCATGCCCTCAAAATATTTCTCAAAATTTTCTATACCTTTTTTTTCATTTTTAACAGCGCCAATTGCAATCTTCATGAGCCTTTTTTTGCTCATGAAAATCTGGATTTTCCCTCGCAGTTCTGCTCTCATGGCTTGCAGCTGCGGAGCCGGCAAATCACTCATATTCACTAATCCTATTACAGAATAGTCTCTAATTAATTTAGCTAAATCTTCTACATTTCTTTTTTTATATTCTGCAATTTTAGCCATTTTTATTTTTGTGCTTCAGTCTTTACTTTATTCTTTATTTTTAGTCTGGATTTTTTGCCTTTCTTTACAAGAGCCTTTTCATTTGATTCTTCCCGTATATTGAAAACATGCCCCATTGTAAGCTTAAGCATAACGCTCTTTATGTTTTCCTTCTCATTTGGCAGCTTCTGCAACACAGAGTTATAAACAGTTAATACATTGTCTGCAATAACCTCTTCGCTTATATCCTCTTTGCCTACGCTGCATTTTATTGCAGGCTCATTTTTAGTGACAAGAGCTACCGTAGTCCTTAGTTTTTCGCAAACTTGCTTTACATTGGCATTTGGCTGTAGAACACTGCCTATCTTTGGATTTGGCATCTTTCCCCTTGGGCCTAAAAACCTTCCAAATATGGTAGCAACTTTCGGCATTATAGATGACTGCGCGATAAAGAAATCGTGCTTATCTGCAAGCTTTTTTATATCTGCTTTTCCTTTAAACCTGCTAAACTCTTCAGCAAGAATAATCTCGTCACAAGCTTCCTTTGATTTATCCGCTAAATCGGGCTCAATTAAAGCGCAGATAGAGATTTTCTTGCCAGTGTCATGATGCAAATTGACAAACATGTTTATCTGATGCTCTGGCTTCTTTAAATCCAAGCCTCTGAAGTTCATTATTAAGTCAATGCTTTGCTTAAAATTTCTTTTAGGAGAATTCTCTTTCAGCTTCTTAAGTGTATTTAATATTAATTGTTTATCCATCTTCCCTCCTACCTTAAGTAGTGCTTATGGGTGGTTTCTAAAATATCCTATTAGGAATCTTGTCAGGGAATATATTGTTATTTATAAAGGTATTTATCGAAAGGTATTTATATTAACAATTCTCTTTTTTAAAAAAATGAGGTGATAGTTTCTGTAATATGCAAGCCCATAAGAGATATATCAATAAAGAAAAAGCTAATGCCTTGGAACAGATTCTCCATAAATTTCACAATCTCTGGAATGAGAGGGAAAAAGCAAGAAAAAGGTTTAGAGTCTATGCTAAATCGGGGCTTGAAGGGCATAAGCCCAAACTAAATAGTATGCAGTGCATAATCAAAGACCATAAGGATGATTTAAAAAAAATAAAGCAGCTGGAACACAGCATAAATGAGAGGGCTGCTATAAACAATAAGCTAATAGAAGAAACAAAAAAAGCCAATTCTGCCAAGGAAGATGCGCTTTATGAAATTAATCATCTGGAAAGAAAGATTCAACTAAAGCGCAGGATGCTTAACTACAACAAGCGCATTAAAGATGAAAAGGCAATTCAAGAGGAGAAATTGCATAAAGTTCATGATATGGAGCTTTCAAAATGGAAAGTAAAATATCATGTAAAATTAAATAAAAAAGCTGAGGTAAAAAGAGAGCTTGAGGAAAGGCGTAAGGAAACGCTAAAAAGAATAAATCAGGCTTTAAAATCTTTAAATGCAAATGAAAGAAAAGAAAAGGGGAAATGGAAAAAGCTTCAGCTAAAGGCAGATTACAAAGTAGAAGTAAAAGAAAGGGAAAGAGTAGTAGATAATGAATTAAAAGCCCTTCTTCTAGAAAAAGAAAAACTGCAAAGGCAATTCAGCAATAAAATAGCTTCCATGCATGCATTGGACAAAAAGATTGCAGACAAGCAAAAAGAGATTGAGGATGAAATAAAGGAAAGCAATAACCGCATAATTACGCTAGATAGTTTAGCAAAAGAAAAAGAAGATGCATTAGAAAAATTAAGGCAGGAAGTTAAAAACCTAAAAGAAGAAAAAGAAAGGTTGCTGGTAGAATTACGCTATAGAAAAAAGGCAGTTAGCAAACAGTATCTTATATCTATTCTAAGGTTTGCAAAGATAAGAGAAATGCTAAAGAAGGGCATAGGACAAGGCATAGAAAAAATTAAGGATTCTAATAATCTTTCATTAACTGCCGCACAAAAATTAAAAGGGAAAGACAGATATTTTGTCAAATGTCATGGGCTTTTACTCAAAGCTGATAAGGCATTTAGCAATAAAGATTTTATCAAAGCCAAAAAACTTTACAGAAAGATAAGAAACAAATATATAGAATTGGAGTATGCTGACAAAAAAGATATTTACAAAGAGGTTTTGGAGCTTTATAATAAGTTGAACAGAGCGCGTTAGCTTAATATAATATTGCCTATTTCTATGCATGGTAAATGGAAAACAGCACTGATGTTAAGAAAGAGAAGAAAGATTCTATAATTGAAAAAATAAGAGAGCTACAAGAGCTTATATCAAAATCAAAGTATAATAAGAGGACACAGCACGCTATTGGATTGTATAAAGCGCAGCTTGCAAGGCTTAAGGAAAAACAGCAAGCAAGGTCATCTTCGGGAAAAAAAGGGGAGGGCTACGCAGTAAGGAAGACGGGAGACGGAACAGTAGTTTTGCTTGGGTTTCCCTCAGTCGGAAAATCAACTTTGCTCAATTCATTGACAAACGCAAATTCTGCGGTAGCGGCATATGCTTTCACTACCTTAACGGTTATCCCCGGAACATTAGACTATAAGCATGCAAAAATACAGATTTTAGATGTGCCTGGAGTTGTGCATGGCGCAGCTGCCGGCACAGGAAGGGGCAGAGAAGTGCTTTCTGTCATAAGAAATTCGGATCTTGTTATTTTTGTGATAGATGTATTCCATCAGGAGCATTATGAAGCATTATCAAAGGAAGTTTACGAAGCTGATGTAAGGATAAACCAAAAGCAGCCTGATGTTAAGATTGTGAAAACCGATAGAAACGGCATTAATATAGGAACGACTGTGAAGCTGACAAAAATAGATAAAAAGACCATTGAGGATATAATAAAAGAATTCAGAATAAATAATGCCAATGTCGTTATACGGGAAGATATTGATGCTGATCAATTAATTGATGTCATCAAAGGGAATAAGGTATATTTGCCTGCAATAGTTGTGCTGAATAAAATAGATATGATGGGCAAAGAAGAATTGGATAGGGTTGTAAAGGCAATAAAGCCTGATTTATGCGTGTCGGCAGAGAAAAAAATAGGCATAGACGACCTTAAGGAAATGATTTATAAAAAGCTAAAGATAATCAGGATTTATCTTAAGGAATACAACAAAAAGGCTGATATGGAAGAGCCATTGATAATGTGGCATGATTCAACATTAAAGGAATTATGCTTTAAGCTTCACAAGGATTTTGTAAGCAAATTTAAGTTTGCAAAAATCTGGGGCAAGTCTGTCCGTTTCGAAGGCATGAAGGTAACAAAACTGGAGCATAAATTAGAGGACTTGGATATAGTAGAATTGCGCATGAAATAGCCAGTAAAAATTTAAATGTTTAAATCCGCAGTTTTATGAACTGCGGAATTTTTATGAGTTATGTTGATAAGCCTTGCACCACAAAACACTAAAAAACTGCCTTGCAGATTTTTAGTGTGCCAAGAATTCCGATTGCTTACTTAATGCCAAAGCAATGGAATACAATTGGAATTGTTGAGCATTTCCACCGCTCTTTAGAGCGGTGGAAATTTCGTTTTATATAGCAAACTTTGCAAATACTCCTTCTTTGTGCTGAATCCATTTTTGGCAGCTAATTTGTCTATGCCCTTGACAAAATTGCTTCCATATTGGGCTGCTTTCTTTTTCCGCCATGCAAATTCTTTGCTCAGATTAAATTCTTCCGCAACTTCCCTTAAAATTATTTTTTTATTTTCCTTGTCAAGCTTATGCATTGGATGCAAAGACATTGCTGTTTTTATTATGTTAATGTCCATATAAGGCGTTATTAATTCCAAGCCAAAATGCTTTGCAATCTTAAAATCCCTCAGCAAATCGCGATGCCACATATTTTTAAGCCCGTTCCAGCATTCTTTATGCACCGCTTCAAAATTAGGGTAAAAATTTTGCTTATCATGGAACAGCGAAATTTTTAATTTTAATGCATCTTCATGCCTTTGATAGCCTGCAAATATTTCTTCTGTTCCTAAACCTGTAAATAAATTTTTAAGGTTATGTTGCATGGCTAATTTGGCAGCCGCGCATAGCACAGAACCAACAGAAACCCACACAATGTCATAGCTTTTTAGTATTCCTATTGTTTCCTTAAGGACATTTTCAAATTCTTCTAAAG
>JACPMQ010000058.1 GCA_016185955.1 Candidatus Woesearchaeota archaeon
ACCATAAACCTAAAAGCAAATGAGGTGGAAATAAGAAGAGAGAAGCCAGTAAAAATCAATCTTGATGCATCAGACGCAGATGAGGATACTCCTATTTTTCATTCTACCTCTTCGGGCGTATCCAATTTCGGATGCCCAACTAATGAATTTTCTTTCGAAATAGAAGTCGAAGATGGTGATGGTAGCAATCCTAAAGACTATCAAATAATAACAGTAAGTATGGAAGAATGCTAAATGAAATACACTGAGTTAATCTATGTTGCCCTATTTTTGTTAGTTTTGCCGTTAATAGCTGCTGATACAACTATACTTGGATGTTGTACCAATCCAGGTGCAGGAAGCTTGATATGCAATGTAGCCAATAGAGATGTAAATTGTTGCCCTACAGATGTAGCAAGCCATACAGCTTATTATGATGTTTCTAAAGGAGGACCAAGAACTTATGATGCCTGTATAGCTAACTTTTTTACAGCTAATATCGCTTGCGAAGGTAACCCAAAATGCGCAAAAGGATGCTGCTGCACTGAAGCCAATAATGTTAAGTCAGGAAGATTGATAACGCAAGCGGAATGCCAAGTGCCTTTAACAACCCTAACTGGCTCAGATTGTAACGCTGTATGCGAAGTGTCCCAATGCAATGATAATATAGATAATGATGGAAATGGTTGTATAGATTATCCTTTGGATAGAGGCTGTGACGCTTCATCAGACACACAAGAGAGTGGTGGCAGTTGCGTTGCAGCCACAGGCACAATTTGTGGTAATCCAAACTACAACCCAAAAATTTCTAGTTTTAGTGCATCCCAGCCTAAAGGGCAGAAAAAAATTCAGCTTCAATGGCAAACTGAATGTGGAAGCAATGTAATATCAAGAGAAATTTACAGATGCACAGGGAGAGACTGCGCAACTTTCATTAAGATAGGAATTTCAAACCAAGACAGCTTTATTGATGAAGATGCTTCGTTAGAATTTGGCGCATGGTATAACTATAAAATTGAAATAGGCTTTAATCTGCAAACAGCAAAAGCAACTTCAACAGCAGCAGCTTCATTAGGCTCTTTAGAATGCTGGAACAGGCAAGATAATACTAATTTCTGCATACAGCCATTATATTATGAGCAATATAAAAATTACCTTATATGGAAAAATAATTTAGCATCAGCAGATTTTAATTCATGGGCAGCAAGGATTTTTTCCAGTAATTTTAACAAGGCATTTTATTGTGATAATGCAAATGTATTGTCACAAGCGGTTAAGAGCTGTTCAGATAATGAAGTGTGTGTGATTTCTCCCAATAGCCCATTGTGCGTTAAAAAGGAATCATGCAGCCAAAATGAAGCAAACCCATTCGGGCTTTATTCCAGCCAAATCTTGTGCGAGAGCAAATATTGCTTTTATGATAAATCTGTTTCAATTATAAATTCCTGCTTTGCATGCGATACAAAAATGTCATGTTATGACTACAAGTCAAAAGGAGCTTGTGAGAAAGATAACTGCAAAATTGCGGTTGGTAAATGTGAGTGGAAATCATTATCAGACGAGCTTGGCACAGGAGCTTGCATAGACACAAAAAAAGATAATTGTGTATGGTGCCTTTCATCAGGAACCGCAGGAATTGAAAGCTTAAAAGCGTGGAATGCTGTTTTTGAGCAATGCACTAGCGAAAAGGCAGCAGCGCTTTCAACCAATGAATTTAAGTGCTATTATAGCCAAAACAGCCAAAAGCCTTCAGAAGAAAAAGTTACTGATTGCAAGGAAATAAGGTGTACTGACTATAAGCCAGAAGAATGTGTCCCTAATGACTTATGCGGGGTAAATAAATGCAAAAATATCAATGGGCAATGCGAAAAGGATGCAGACAACAACAACATTGCAGACTGCGAGCCAAATGCCAATAAGGATAGATGCGAGCAGGATGTTTTTGCTCCGGAAACAACAATTACTCCTTTAATGGAGCGCGGAATTCGTTGGCTTTCAATAACAGTAACGGACAAGACAAATTCCAAAGACAGTTATCTAATAAAAGCAACAGCAGATAACAATCTTCCAGAAGGGTATAGGACTTATCTTTGTAAAGAGCCATGCAGCCAAAATCTCCCTTATGAAAAAAGCACAACTTCAGGAAATTTGCGAATAATCGGGCTTAATTTATATGATGGTGTTACCGCAGCACCACTATTTAGCCTTGCAGAAGGCGCAAATACATTAAAATATTACTCCCAGGATCCAGCAAAAAATATAGAATCAGCAAAAAGCATTGCTTTTTTTTCTTATCCCGGTTCCAGCGGAGCAGAAGTTCTTAGATTGGAACTAAGCAATGGAAACAAAGTTGGTGATAATTATTACACACGAGACACAAAACCAACAATCACCGTCACTTTTTCTGAAGATGCTGTAATAACTTCTGCAAGCTTTTCAGTAAAAGGCGCTGCTTCAGCATTTACACCATCATTTGATGCTGGAGCCAAAAAAACCTTTGTTTTCACGCTTCCAAGAGAATTTGAAAATGGCGAATACACTTTTAGCTTAAATGCAAAAAACACTAAAGAAAGGCTTATGGGCAATCCATTTTCAGCAAATATTATTATAGACAACAAAAATCCAGAAATAGAGTCAATAGAGCCTGCAAATAACGCACTTGTTGCAGTTGCAGACGTGCCTTTTGTTATAAAATTCAAAGAAGTAGTTGCAAAAGAAAGAATAGACAGCATAAAAATAAATAATGAGGAAAAAAAGGAAATTTTTACAACAGCAGATAACCGGATTTATAGAGCCGCAATAAGCTTAAATGATGGAAGCAAAGAAATAGTGATTGATGCAAGGGATTTAGCCGGCAACCATTTAAACTATAAATCCAATTTTGTTGTCAATTCCAAGGGATTGGAAATAAAGCTTAAAGAGCCTTTATTTGGAGTATCTCCAACTTACGCTTTTAAAATAGCTGTTGAGACTGATAATGATGCATCCTGTAAATATAGCATGATTTCTGGAATAAATTTTGATTTAATGGCAGATTTTCCAACAACAGGAAGAACAAGGCATGAAATAGCTGATTTTAACAAGGACTTTAGCAAAATTCCTGACGGAAATAAAAATATAAATAAGTTTTATGTTACATGCAAAGACCCCTTAAAAGACACAAAAACAGAGGTTTTTGACTTAAGTGTTGATTCTGAAAAACCAACTTTTGTATCAGCTTATGTCAATCCAAATCCAATAGCAGATATTCCACGCACTGCAAACTTAAAATTGGAAACAAATAAGGATACAATATGCAAGTACAGCCCAACAATAAATAATTTTGACGCAATGGAGCATAAATTCCCAAGATTTGATGAAAATGTTTATGCAAAAATACACGAGCAGGAAATAACTGTAGCTTCCGATGCGCAATATAAATATTATGCAGCGTGCAAATCAAAAAATGGATTAGTATCAGATGCAAAAGAAATAGCATTTAGCTCAAATACAGCCTTGCCAATAGAGATAGCAAGCAAAACCAGCCAATTCCATAAAATAAGGAATGTTTTGCTTGTAGTTGAAACCAATAAAAAATCGCAGTGCAAATACAGCCAAAGTGATGCAACTGCAATGCAAGGTGAAGTCTTTACGTCAGAGCCATCAAATGTGCATAGAAAATCTTTGGAGCTTGCTCCAGGCAAATATGCTTACTATGTTAGCTGCGTTGATGCGCAGAAATGGTCAGCTCCTATAAAAATTGAGTTTGTAGTTGATATTACCGCTCCTATAATGAAGTTTGTGAATGATGACAGCGATTTATTAAGCTCGCCAGAGCTTACATGCGACACAGCAAGGTTGAGGGTAAAATGGCTTGCAGAAGATGAAGAATCCGGAATAAGCTATTATACCTATTCTATCACAAATGAAAGAGGCGCAGTAATTGTTGATTGGAAAAATGAAACAAGGTTTTCAAATCCAACAGAGAGAGACGAATGGCTATGGATTAGAAATTTGAAATTAGATCCAGATAAATATTTTTTTAATGTTAAAGCCACTAATAATGTTGGATTAGTAAGTGATGTAACCAAGAGCAATGGCGTAATAGTAACAACAGACACCTCAAGATGCGAGCGGCCTTCAAGATGCGAAGAGCGCGGAAATTGTGAAATAAATTCACAATGCAAAGACAATTCCCAGTGCAGAAGCCGTTATTGCTCCGCGCAAAATAAATGTACAGAGGCTTCATGCAGCGATAAAGTGAAAAATCAGGAGGAAACAGATGTTGATTGTGGAGGAGCGTGCAGTAAATGCGCTAATGGCAAAAAATGCAGAACAAAATTAGACTGTTTATTTAATTTATGCGATAATGGAGTTTGCAAGAATACAGATACCTGTAATGATGAGATATTAAGCGGAACAGAGACAGGAATAGATTGCGGAGGCTCATGCCCTGTTAGATGCAAGGCAGGAGTTAACTGCAACAGGAATGACGACTGCGAAAAAGGGCTTGTATGCACAGCAAAAAAATGCTCAGAGCCAAAAATTGGCAGCGGGAAAATACCCCTCGAAGAGAAAATTGAAGATAATGTTGGAGATGGCAAGCAAGAAAAAATTTCAGGTACGCAAGAAGAAGATAAGCCTAAAAGCAAAATAGCAATTATATCTATAATTATCTTTTCGGTTGTTATGCTTGGAATAGGCGCATATGCCGGCTATTACTACTTTTTTAAGCCGAAGGAGGAATATGCATTAGAAACTACAAATAAATTTACTCCGATAAGTGTGCCTAAACAAATTATAAAAAGCCAGTATGAGAGAGCCAAAGAAGAAGAAATGCTTAAAAAAAGGAGGGAAGAAAAGGAAAAAAAGAGGGAAAGGATTTTTGAATCCTTTGGGAAAAGAAAAGTGGATGAATTAGAAAAAACAGGCATTAAAAAGGATGTTACCGCAAAAACAAAACAGCCGGAAGATGTTTTTTCCAAATTAAGGCAGATATCGAAGAAAAAATAATTATCAATAAAATTAAATACTTAACTTAGATAGTTTTATTCTATGAAATCCAAAAGAGGCGCTGTTGAAATACAATTTAACTGGATTTTTGCACTTATTGCCGGGGCATTAATAATTGCGCTTCTCGCAGGAATAATAATCAAGCAAAAAAATATATCAGAATCTTCTGTGGATGTCAGTGTATTAAACCAGCTTGACGCAATTTTATCAGATTTGGAGTCAACTCCCAATATTTTTAATAAGATAAGACTGCCGGAAACAAAAATCGAATTTGGATGCAATAATTACTTTGTTGGCAAAAGCTCAAAGCAGATAAATGCAATGAGTGTTTTTGCTTTCTCCATTCTAAATGAAAATGTAATTGCAATGACATACGAATGGAATATGCCTTACAAAGTGGCAAATTTTGTTTACTTAACAAATCCAGATGCAAGATATATTTTTGTTGGAAATTCACCATTAAAAGATAATTTAGCCAATATAATTTCACAGCATAAAAATACAGAAAATGCGGGAAAAAACATTGCAGTTAACTTAGACGTTTATGATTCAATAAACAAAGTCGTAAACAAAAATGACGATTTAGTTAGAATTATCTTTTTTGATAGCATAGACAATGAAATTTTTGGATTACCCTCAGCCTTTAAAAATATGAAGAAAGGCAGCGTTACCGCATTAAGAATAAACGGAAACGAAAATTACGGACAATTGGAATTCTATGAAAATGATAAAGGCAGTTTTGATAAAACAGGCGCATCTTATTATCTTGGCGAAGCCACATTGCTCGGAGCAATTTTTACTGATAAGTTTGAAGTATATAATTGTGCAATGAAAAATGCAGTCAATAAATGGAAGATAATAATCGAGATATACAACAAAAAGATTGATTTTTTGCATGGATCCGCTCAAAAAAATGGGCCAGAATCATGCAATTTCTATGGTGAGGATAATAAGCTGGATCCTAGTGTTAGTAATTTAGCGTCAACATCAGATCCAAATCTAAAATTAATAATGGAAAAAATTAAAAGCCTTGAGAAACGAAACAAAGAGGCAATGTTATCATCATGCCCTTTAATATACTAAAAACAAATTTTCCACTGCACTATGAGCAGTGGAAAATTTGTAATGACAACACAAAAGTTAAGCCGAAGAAAGGCAAAACTATGCCAAAATACAAAACCAATAAACCGCGCATTTGTAAAAATTACGCTGTTCGCAAACAGCGTAATTTTTACATGCTAAAAAATAAATCCCAGATACATACGATGGAAACTATAGTAATCTTAGCAATATTCTTTGGATTGCTTATGCTCGGCTTTGTATTCTATTCCAGAATTTTTAAAAGCAGCGTGGATATTGAAGAAGAAAAAAGCTCGCAGCTAATTGCTGTCAAAATAGCCCAAAGAGCAATTTCCATGCCGGAACTGCAATGCACCGAAGATAATGTTATAAAAAGCAATAATTGTGTGGATTACTTAAAGCTTAAATCTGCAAAAAATATACTCAATGAAAATAAGGCATACTATTATGACAAATTTGGGTTTAGCACAATCACAATTAAAAAAATTTATCCAAAAACTGAAGAATGGCAAATCTATAACAGGATATTAGAATCCAAAGATTATACTAGGAAATATTCAGAATTTGTGCCAATAATAATTTTAAATCCTATAGAAAATAAAAATTATTTTGGCATTATACATGTTACAGTTTTTTTAAAGTAGAATGAGGATTGCGCAAAATCCAGCAAGACAACAAAAATGAAAAAGGCACAGATGGAGATAATGGGATTAACAATAGTGATAGTAATTATAATAATAGCAGTCCTTTTTGTAATAAGGTTTGCTTTTAATAAAGAGCCAATTGAAACTAAAAAGGGCTATTCCCAAACAGAGCTTGC
>JACPMQ010000051.1 GCA_016185955.1 Candidatus Woesearchaeota archaeon
TCCAGAGCCGCGCTATAGGCAAAATGGCGCATCTTGATTCTTTTTTATAATAAAAAATTTACAGATACGCGCCATTTTGATAGCACAATTAACATTCTTCTGCCCGCCCACCGCCCCTAATAATGGAGCAGCCACTTCAATGTTCCATAAATATTTAGAATAAGAGGTGTTAGCAGTTATACGTTTCCAAAACCTTTAAATAAATCTGTTTTAAAAGTATTGGCATGGGCGTATTAAGGAAAGATTACACACTTGAAAGATGGGTTTATTATGCAACGGACAGAAAAAAAAGGCCTATAGAATTTAAGGAGCCTGTTGCAATTGCAAACACAAAAATATGCCTTTTTTGCCCTGGAAATGAGCATTTAACGCCCAAAGAAATAGGCCGTGTTGAGTACAAAAACAACTGGAAAATAAGATGGTTTCCAAATAAGTTTCCTGCTGTTGAATTAAATGGAAGCCCAAAAATCAAAGCAAAAAACAGTTTTCTTATGGAAAGCAACAATTATGGGATGCATGAGATAATTGCAGATACAAATGAGCATAAAAAGCAGTTTGCAGATTTGAGCATAGAGCACATAAAAGAAATTTTTGAAGTGTATTCATTAAGAATAAAATCCTTATCAAAAATAAAAGGCATCAAATATGTTGCAGTTTTTAAAAATCATGGCTCTTTGGCAGGCACATCTTTGGTGCATTCCCATACGCAAATAGCAGCTGTTTCTCTTGTGCCTGAAATTGTTTTGGACGAAGTTAAAGCTGCAGGCAAATTCAAAAAATGCCCATATTGCAGCATAATAAGAATGGAATCAAAAAGCAAAAGAAAAATATTTGAAAATAAAAATGCTGTTGCATTTGCGCCTTTTGCATCAAGGTTTAATTTTGAGGCATGGATATTTCCAAAAAGACATGTAGGCAGCATTACAGATATGCGTGAAAATGAGCTGTATGATATGGCATTAGCGCTAAAAAGAATACTCCTAAAATTAAAAATGTTAAATGCCTCATACAATTTTTTCCTGCATTATGCCCCAAAAAAAGAAAAAAAAGAGCTGCATTTCCACATTGAAGTAACTCCAAGGCTTGCAAAATATGGGGGCTTTGAGCTTTCCACAGGAGCAATAATAAATTCCATAATGCCGGAAGACGCTGCAAAATTTTATAGGGCAAAATAATTTAAAGATGAAATATACTATAGGAATTGATTTAGGCGCAACTAATATAAAATCTGCATTAATAAATTTAAACGGCAAAATACTGAAAAAAAATGAAATGCCGACAGAAGCAGAAAAAGGAGCTAAAAAAGTAATAGAAAACATTATTTCTTCAATAGAAAAAGTTAAGTCTGGAAAAATAAATGGCATCGGCATAGGAAGCCCTGGACCTTTAGACTGCAAAAAAGGCGTAATATTGAATCCAGTAAATCTTCCTTTCAGGAATGTGCCTTTAAAGAAAATATTGCAAAAAAAATTTCAAATAAAGGTTTTTTTTGACAACGACACAAATTGTTTTGCTCTCGGTGAAGCAATTTTCGGCCAAGGGAAAAAATATGAAAATGTTTTAGGCATTACATTAGGCACAGGAATTGGCGCTGGCTTGGTAATTAACAAAAAAATTTATCACGGAAGAAATAATGCTGCAGAGTTAGGCCATGCAACAATAAAATATGACGGCATTAAAAGCAATTGCGGAAATAATGGCTGCATAGAAGAGTATATTTCAGCAAGAGGCATCAAAGCCCTCTTCAATAATAAAAATATTGAGCCTTATTCTATATACAATTTAGCAAAAAAAGGAAATAAAAAAGCAATAATGGCATTTAAAAAAATGGGCTATTATCTTGGCATAGCTCTAGCAAACACAATCTATGCATTTGATCCTGATATTATTATAATTGGGGGCAAAATATCAAATTCATGGGAATTTTTTTCAGAATCTATGGAAAGAACAGTCAAGGAAAAATATTTTGCAAAGCCATGCAAAATTGTCAAATCAAAATTAAAAGATGCAGGAATTTTAGGCGCTGGGGCTTTGATTCAAAACGAAGATTCGGCACACTAAAAAATCTGCAAGGCAGATTTTTTAGTGTTTCGCAAGGACTAACGACGAGACGAACCAATAAACCGCGCATTTGTAAAAATTTCGCCGTTCGCAAACGGCGAAATTTTTACAATCGAAAGTGTTTCATTTCCCTCTTTTTCTTTCTGTTTATCACGCGTTTCAGTTCTATTTCTCCAATCGGAGTAATTTTTTTTACAGATAGGCTGCTTTTTATCTCCTCCTTAAAATCCGGCTTGTAAATATAATTAATAAAAGCCACTACTGCCATAGTGATGAGCGCTCCTAATGCTGCCAATGCCATATCCTTATGCGCATCCCATATATCCCCTTGTGTGCCTAAATAAGTCATTTCCAATTCTCCGCCAAAAATTAAAGCAACACCCCATTCAATCAATTCATAAACCATGCTGAATGCAGCCATTACATCAAGCGGCAAGTAATAACCCCAAAATCCCTTAACATTGGCAATTCTTAAAAAAATTTCTCTCACAGGATAAGCCATAAACAATCCAAAGCTAAAATGCACTAGCCTGTCGTAATGGTTTCTTGCAAAGCCAAAAAATTCATTAATCCCCGTTCCAAATAAAGCTTTGGACCATTTTTCATAAGGAACTTCTGCATATGTGTAGTGCGCGCCTATAGTGTGAAAAATCATAAATATAAAAATAAATGTGTAAGATAAATGGCTCAGAGGGAAAGATTTGTAAGTTGACAAAAGCAGAACGATGAATATTACGGTCATAATATGCTCTAAAATAAAATCGCTTAAATGTGGCACATTTATTGTTGTCAGAGCAAAAAATAGAATATAAAAAACAAAAAGCCACTTTGGATAATTTTTATTTTGAAACAAACCCATTATAATGGCATCACACCAATAATAAGTATATAAAATTTCGTTTTTTTGGTAACTGCTAACATAACATAAAGGGTTTTTGCGAATTCGGTGCTTGTGCGTATAGTGGCGCAACTAAATAATGGAACAATAATTATTGCGCCACTATGCTAGAGAACACAAAGTATAGGAACGGAAGTCAA
>JACPMQ010000052.1 GCA_016185955.1 Candidatus Woesearchaeota archaeon
AATTATCCGTGCCTATATACTGCGGACTTTGACAATTATTACGGAAATCAAAGTCCGCTCGTATAGTAAGAAGAAAGATGCGCCATTTTGCCTAAAGCGCGGCTCTGGAGCAGCCACTTTAGTTTTTGACTTTTAGGATTTCTACTGTGCCGGAAAAACATAAAATTCTTATAGTCCACTTTTTAAAGTGTTATACCGAAAGAGGTGCATAACTATTGCTGGAAAATATTTTCTGAAGAAAGGATACTTTTTTGTTATTGATGCTGTGCTTGCCTTAAGCGTGCTTGCAATAGGCATTCTTTTAGCGTTCACATTATACAGCAATGTTCCATCAAAAGAGCAATCAACAGTCTTATCTGAAGATTTAATGGACTTTCTGGTAAATAACAAAATCAAAGATACAGATAACACTTATGCAAGTGTTAACGGCCAATTATGGAATTCCGGCAAGATAACCAATGCAGAAAACACATTATTGCAGCAAGCTGCAGAATTTTATGCAATAAATGAGCTGGACATTGCGAATCAGTTTATAGCTGAGCTGACTAAAAATTCTTTGCCGAGCCAATACACATTTGAATTGTGGATAAATAAAAAGCTGATTTACCCAAAAGAGCCTTCCCAGCAGCATCAAACGTCAAAAAATCAGGCAAATGTGCTTATCCCATCAAAAAAAATTGTTTATGGGATTTTAAATAAAGATGATGGCAGCATGTTTGGTCCTTATGATGCAGAGGTATTAGTATGGCAGTAATTTCTAAAAAAATGCCAAAAACTACTGGAAAAAGAGGCATGTTCCTGACATTTATCGCTATATCTTTGATAGCAGCCATCTTAGTCATATTTGCCCCTTATGATGCAAACCTGAAAGACAATATTCCTGTGACAAAAACAAGAATCACTTCTGTAAACAATTATGTGCTGGATTTGGAAAATGCATACCTTGAGCAGTCATTGTATGTAAGCAGCACCAAAGCCATTGCCTCATTAATACTTTATATGGGGGAAAAAAAAGAGTTCCTGGCAAATTTCCAAGACTCGTTTTTGGAAGTTTTGCTTAAGGGGACCATTAATGGCGTTCCTATAGACACTATCACCGGGCAAAATATTATGAGCGGAAATAATTATAATGAGCTGCTGGAAAAAGTAAAATCTTCAGCGAAAAGCGCCTTGAATGTGGACACTTCTTTTGCTGTCAATAAAGTTCAAGTATATCAGACGGGAGCATGGCTTGTAACCATTGATGCAGATGTTTCTTTTACAGTCTCGTCAGAAAGCGCTTCTTGGACTAAAAATGTCAAGGTTACCTCAAATGTGGAAGTTGAAAAGTTTAATGACCCTTACTATATTGCGAATACAGGAGGGCTTTACAAGAACAAGATAATTAATTCAAATCTAAAGCCAGAGGAGTGGAATGTAGAAAAAACAAGAGAGCATATAAGGCTTGGAACTTATGTGCATTGGGATGACAGCAAAGCGCCAAGCTTTTTAATGAGGTTTACAAATGACATTAAGGCTTCAGGCTGCTGCGGCATTGAAAGCCTTGTTGACCCAAACAAATTAAAAGATTTAGGCTTAAACTCCAATGTAATGGAAAGCTATGTTGACTATTTATTCTGGAGCCATGCCTTTAAGGAGCAGTGCGACAAGCTTTATGATGTTTCTTCCATACAAAGCGAGTTTCCCAATTTTAAATTTGACTTTGAGCCGCTTATTCAATATAAAATACCATTGGAAGAAGCAAATGTGATATGCACAAAACCTTAGTGCTACCACTCCCAAAAACTAAACAAAGTTTTTATAGACTACAAAAGAGTAATCATTTTAAAATGAGTAATCCTATTTTAAAGACAAGCGCTGATGACCTTTATGAGCTTGTAAAATCACGCAAAAAAATATCCGTGGAGGAAACAGCCAAATTGTTGAATATTCCGCACTCTGTTACACAGGCTTTAGTGGATTTTCTTGTTGAAGAGCGAATTTTAGGAATCGAATATAAATTTACCACCCCTTATATATACCTTAGCAAGCAAAGTGAAGAAAAACTTGCTGTTGAAGGCAAATTTACAAAAAAATTTGTGTCAAGGGATGATTTTTTCCAGAAAGCAAAGCAATGGGGCATTTCCATTGAAGAAGCTAACCATCTGTGGAGAAAATATCTGCAAGAAAATATTAGCCTCATCAAAGAAGAGTTTTATATAAAGGCAAACTCAAGAAATATTCCCAAAGAGGAAATAGAGGAGCTTTGGAAAAAATATCAGGAGTATCTATAGAGAACGGCGGAATTTTTATATGGATGTTGATGAATTTTTGGATAGGGAAGTGCAGGTAAAAAAAAAGGTTGAGGTAGAAAAAAAGCCCATCATTGTGGAAGCTGAGGAGCAAAAAACCGCGGTTAAGCATTATTTTGAGCTTTGGAATAAAATTTCAAAGTCTAGATTTCAGTGGGATGCTGCTGCTTATGAAGAGATTAGCAAGGTGGCAGAAAGAGTAAAAGAAGATTTAGCCAAGACAATTCCTGAAGTAAAAAGAAGGAGAGCCATAATAAAACAACTAATTGGAAAAACACTGATTCTGCTTGGAAAGAAAGACTATGCAGCTGCAACAAAACTTTACTCAGAAATATGCGAGATTAGGGACAGTTTGCCTGATTTTTTCCTAGAAGAAAGAAAAGAGCTAAACACGGAAATTTTTATGCTTTATGAAAAACTGCATGAGGACATTGATTCAAAATTTATAGCTGACTTTAAAGATTCTATTTCCAAAGTAAGAAGCCATATTCAGGATGCAGCCTCGCATCTTGATTCCAAGAATATGGAAGATGCAAAAAACTTCTATGAAAGGGCAATTGACGCATATACCTCAATGAGCGAGGGATTTTTACAGGAAAAAATAGAGCTTGGCGCGCAGCTTGCTGAGCTTTACAAGGATATAAGCATAAGCATGCAGATACAAAGCTTGCAGCAAAAGCTTGATAATAATAAAATTTTAAGCCACTCTCCTCCAAAAGCTGAAGACAAGCTAAGGTATTTATCAGGGATTGCGAGCAGAAGCAATAAAATTGATGCAGAAAAAGGCGCTCAAGGCAGCCAGTTGCACAGCATACAAAGCAAAAACCTCTTAAGCAAACTGATTGCAAGGAAATTAGACAGGGCAAAAGCTCACCTGCAAAAAAATATGTATGCGGATGCAAGGAGAAATATAGAATCTGTGTTAAGAGTTGAGCCTGAAAATGAAGAAGCAAGACAGCTGCTCAAAAGCTTGCCTGTGGGGTATTAATGCTCAACTTATAAGTGCAGCCAGATTCCTAGAATCAATCAAGGTGATATTTCCCGCAAATTCTTCAATATGCTCCATAGCATCAAGAATATCCTTTACGAATAATTTATTATCCCGCTTCATACTTTAAGCACTCCTTTAACAATATTGTTTCTCAATTCAGGCCTTATGCCGTTCTCTGAAACTACATCTACCTTTATTTTCAGCTTTTCCTCAAGGTAATTGCCCAATCCTACAAAATCAAAAAGGGATGCATTAGGGTTAAATCTAACAAGAATGTCCACATCGCTTGTCTTTTTCTGCTGTCCTCTTGCATAAGAGCCGAATATGCCTAACTCATTAACATTGTACTTTTTCCTTAATTCAGCCTTGCTTGAAGCCAGTATATTTTGAATCTGTTTTAGTTTTCTCATTTCAGCCACCTTTATAGTGTTGTGGATTTAACTCCTTTTTATTGTTTTCATTTTGAGCATAGCGAAAAATGAAAGCTTAAAAATCCTTGATTTTTATTGTTTTCATTTTTTCCTTGAAATGTCAGAAACGCTTTGCGTTTCTGAGCATGCTCAAAAACCTTTGGCTTTTGACAAATACTCCAGAAAAGGCTCGTCCACTTTTGGAGGCCTTCCAGCCTTGCTTTTATTTGCCTCAGCAGCATATAAAACGCATTTTCTCAATGTGTTTGTAATCAATTCCTGCATCGTCATAAAATTGGCTTTTGCATATCCCTCTAATTCCGCGTACATTTCAGGGTTCAATGTCAATAATACTTTTTTGCCTGCCATATATAAATCAATATCTTAAAAATATTAACAGATATATAAACCTTTTGGTCAATTCGCCCTACAATTTTATAACAGATGTTATAATTTTAACTCTCCTTTCCAGAAATTGCATATCTTCTCTGTTTTTTTTGCAGCAATTCCTGTATAATTTTCAGGATTATTGATTATGCTTAACTGCATCTTGCTGAATTGTTTAATATGGCTTTGCAGTGATTTTTCTTCCTTTATTAGTTTTGCCAATGGCTTTTTTTCCAGTTGCGCTTTCAAAGTCAGCTGCCTTACAGCCTCATGCGCATCAGGATGATTATGGGCAGCAAGCAAAATGTATAATGGCTCAGCAACAATAAGCCCTTTGCTCATTTCAAAATTCTTTTTTAAATTTTTTTTATCGACAGTTAGGTTTTGCATTGTTTTATTTAATCTTATTATTGAAATGTAGAATGCCGTTAATATTTCCGGTATAAAGCGCGAGGAAGCTGAATTTGTCAAGTCTCTTTGGTGCTCTGAAATCTGGTCCATATAGACTGTCATAATCCTTGGCATAAATTCCTTCCACATGCTCTTTACATTTTCAAAATTTATTGGATTTCTTTTTTGCGGCATTGTTGAGCTTCCTACTTGCTTTGCAGCAAAAATTTCATATATTTCCGCTATTTCTGACCTTTGAAGGCTGCGCATATCGTCTGATAAATTTGCCAGAATTCCGAAGCTTTGGGTTACCGCATTTATGTAGTCTGCAGTAAATTCCGCTTCAGGTATTTGCGTTGATATCGGCGAGGGCTTTAAGCCAAGCTCTGCAAGAACTTCGTTTTCAAATTTTTCAGGTTCATCAAAAAATAAGGATGATGCGTTATAGCTTCCGACAGCTCCTGCGATTTTCCCTCTCAAATTATTTGCAGTTTTTTTTATTTTTATTATAGAGCTGCCGAATCTTGAAACATACTGGGCTATTGAAAATCCAAATGTTATTGGCACTGCATGCTGCCCGTGCGTTCTTCCAATCTGCAGCGTATTTTTTTCCCTTAATGCGATTTCTATGAGCGTTTTTTCAAAATTAATTAATTCCGGAAGCAGAATTTCATTTGTAAACTCCTTGTATCTAAGGGCGTCTGCAGTTGAAATTATGTCATGGCTTGTCGCAGTAAAATGGACATAAGGCTTTGCCTCATCACTTACCTTATTTCTTATGCAGTTTACAAGCGCTCTTACATTATGCTTTAACTTGTCCTCTTCAGCATAAACTTCTTCTGCGGTTATTTTTTTTGCTGCATTCCAAATTTCCCGCGAAATTTTTTCACTGCAAATATTATGCTTTGCAAGAATTTTTGCCAAAGATGACTCTACTTTTGCCATATACCTTATCATTGCATTTTCGCTCAGATACGGCTGCAATTTCTGGAATGTTTTTTCATCCCTTCCATAATAGCGGAAATCTATCGGGCTTATTGCATCAAAAAAACCCATTTTTTGTTTTGGAGATATGTCTTTGCTGTCAATGTTAAGCACGACTTGAATTTCCTGAAGCAAAGAGCTTTCATTATTGGCGCTTATAATTATCTTGTTTTTCTGCTTTGTTTCCTTAACAAGATTAAATTTTTTGAAAAGCTTGATAGTTGAATGCACTTTTGCGGGAGAAATATCTAGATTATTTGCTATATCGCGTATGTGCAGCCTCTCCTTCAAAATTAACTTTAAGATTTCAATGTTCTTTTTTGTGAATATCTCTGTTATGCCCATAGCGCAAATAAAAACGTTTATTATTTATAAACTTTTCTATAGTTTAATACCCATTTTGTTTGTTTTTAAGTAACAATAATTTGCAGGTTTATGTTGTATTATTGCGATTGTTTAGTTGCGCCACTATGCGCACAAGCACCGACTTTCGCAATATAGCAAAAAGACACAAATTTATACATAGATTTGTCATTTGCTTAGTTTGCGCTAGCAAACCTAGAAAATCCTTTTTTGGATTTTCCGCTGTTACGAACGGACAACAATTGTCTAATTATTTTTGTCCGTGAGTATAGCTCTGTTAGCAACACCGCAAGATTTATTAATAAGCTAACCAAAAACCGTAGTATATTTAAAAAATGGCAGAAAAAAGAAAAAAAAGAGAATGGCCCAATTTTAACACAGCAATGGTATTGCTGCTGTTAATCGCTGCATTCACAATAATGAGGCAGATTAATAAGCCAATAACGCCAACAACAAATTTAGAAAAAGAAGCAGAAGCGGTTTTGACTATGGTTTCCAGCGAGCATGATGGAATAGGGCTTTTAAGCTCAAATGAACTTAGTGAAGAAAAAATAAAAGCTATCAGGGAATTCAAATATGAGGAATTAAAAAATAAACTTGAGCTGTCAAGTGATTTTTGCATTTTCTTTGAGGATACAACCGGAAATCTGGTAAAGATTGATGATATGATCTCTGGCATAGGCTCTGATAAGATTTATGTTAATGGCTACCCATGCGACCACTTAGGATAATGCCGTAGAACAATGAAAACTTCACAAGCATGGTCAATGGACATAATGATAGCACTTGTAGTTTTTCTAGGCACAATTTTTCTTTTTTACTCAATTCTCAGCAGCAAATACGAAAGCAAGAGCCAAGCTTTGGAAGATGATGCTTCAAAAGTGGCAAAGAACATAGCAACAGAAGATTCAGGAGTAGCAGTTATTGACGGTGTTGCAGTAGACGTAAAAAAACTGGAACAGCTGCTTGGAAGGGACTACTCTGAAATTAAGGGCAAAATAAGGGCTAAAAATGAGTTCTGTATTTTTTTTGAGGACGAAAATGGAAATCTGATAAAAATAAGCCCGGAATACGCGGGAGTAGGCTCAGAAAAAATTAAGGTAAACGATGTTCCATGCGGCTAATCTTTTTTATGATTTAATTAAATCTTTGGAAGATTAGATTTATTGTTCTTTATCATTAATAGTTATCAAATCTTTTAGATAAACCTCATTGTCTTTGACCTCATATGTAGCCACATCACTTTTAGGGAGATGAGCTAAAAACTCTTTAGTTTCCTCTTCGGTAGGAAAATACACTATCAACGGAGAATACATGGGCTTTTCGCCATTTGGGTTCCGATATAAATGCGTTGGTGATACTCCCACATCTCTATTCATTGGCGTTTTTCCCCTAGTGGTCTCAGTGAACATGCGTACAAACTTATCTAAACTTATTTGTGGTCCACTAGCACTAATTGTTTTCAAAGCTCTTGCTACTGGATCATCACTAACTTTTAAAACCACAACATAACCCCAATTTGCATAATCTGCCATAATTGTCACTAAATAAATATTAAGCAAACATTTTGACTATATAAAGGTTACCCTCATTAAGTGGCTATTATAGCCCTAATAATATTTAAAGCAACCTCCCTCTTTTTAGGAAAAGCAGCCACGCTAAACTTTATATGAAAGCAATTTCCAGAATTTGTAATAATTAGCTTATTATTTGTCAAATACTCCTCTTTATTAAACCTTATGAAAAAATCAAGGTTTTCATCAAGCCTGCTTTCAGACTGCTCAATTATCAATTTTTTTTGTTCATCATCAATATTTTCCTTAAGATTATCAAGGAATCTATTAATGTGCCTTTCTTTTTTCAGGATTACTTTAAAAACAATTATATTTTTTTCGTTAAACCCCTTTGCATTTGTTTTTTTGAGCTGAATTTTCTCTTCTTCAAGGCTAAAAGGAAACAATTGCAGCAATTTATCAGCAATCAGCCTTTCATCTTCATTATATTTTTCATGAGAAAAAACCTTAATCCAGACTTGATGTGCCAGTTTCATTTATTAATCTTTTCAAGCGCGCTTATGACATTCCATATTTGTGTTCTCGTGTAAGACTGCAAATTTACATCGTCTGCTATCTCTTCAAGCTCATTAAGGGCTTTGCTTACTTTAATTTGCGTTTCAATGTCTTTATTAAGAAGCTCCATGATTTTTTCTATCTTTGTCCTTACATTTTTTGGGACTGTAATATCCCCTTTAAGCTCGAGAAGCACTGGCTCTATGTGCTGAATTTTTTTATATTCTACCTTATGTTCCATTTTTACCTGACTTTTTTGATTTTTTTAATCCTGCATCTCTTTTAGAATTTCATTCTGGAGCTTTGATGCCTTTTCCCTTAGCTGTGTTTCCTGCTTTTCCATTGACTTTATTCTTAGCTCTGTAACATCCTTTTTGGAATTAAGCTCATCCTTAAGGCTGTTTTTTGGAGTAAGCACCATAATATTCCCAATAATTTTGTAGGCTTCATTAACATTTTCTAATTCCTTAAGCGCGGATTCAATCTCAACCTGCTGCAACTGAAACTGCTGCTTTTGCGCCATAAGGCTCTGCATGCTCTGCTCAAGCATTTGCAATTGATTAATTTTCTTTTCCGATTCACTAGAAATTTCAGCCATTTTATCTTGCTTTTACTTTTGTAATAACTGAGCGTGGCTTAAAAAGCATTTTGCTGCCGCAATAGGGGCATCTTATTTTTTTTCTAAGATAATCCTGCGCAACTTTCTTATTGCACTGAAAGCATTTATATTCTACCATTTTAAGCAGCCTCTTCTTTTTCTGATTCTTCCGTTTCTAATAATTTTGGCTCTGCAGATTCCTCTGTTAAGGGCTTTTCAGCGCGAAACTTAATTAAGTCAGCTGATTTTAATGGGGAATATGCGCTTCCTGTAAATTTGGCATTGCATTTTCTGCACTTCCATATGCCTAAAGCTATTCTTTTTACTTGTACATAACTGCAATAAGGGCATTTATGTTTCCGCCTTTGCTCTTTTTCTATCTTTGCAAACAGGTGCTTTGGCTTGCTGCCATATCTTGCCCCGAATCTTTTTACAGAACCTAATTTTTCTATTTTTACCATTTTTTATCAGTAGTATAAATGGGGCTGCCCGGATTTTCGCAGCCCTTGAGCAAACATGATGCTTTTGAATAGGCTATTTGAACCGGGGTCGTCTGGTCTTTATCCGTGAAGGAGGC
>JACPMQ010000056.1 GCA_016185955.1 Candidatus Woesearchaeota archaeon
AAAAAAGACAAAATATCATTATTCATAAAGATAGATGAGGAGCTTAAAGGAATGCTTAATAAATTCCATGATGCAATAAAGGAGAAAGTAGGAGCTTCAATATTAAAGATTTCTGAATTAAGCCCAAGCAAAAAACACTCTTTTGAGAAGAAGGAAAAGGTAAGAGATAAGGAATTTGAGCTGTTTATGGATAAAAACCTTTAAATATAAAATGGATATCTTCTATTAATATGGCAATTAAAGACTTAAAGGCGCGTCAGGGAAATGTAGATATTATTGTGGATATAGTAGATGTAGGAACAGCAAGAGAATTTGAAAAATTCGGCAAGTCAGGAAGAGTTGCAACTGCAATTGCAAAAGACAATACAGGGGACATTAAGCTTACCTTATGGAATGATGACATCAATAAAGTAAAGCCCGGCGACAAAGCGCAATTAACAAATGGCTATGTTTCAGAATGGCAAGGAGAGCTTCAGTTAACTACGGGAAAATTTGGAAAATTAGAGGTTATTGAAGAAAACAAGGAAGCAAAAAAAGAAATGCGCGAAGAGCCAAACGAGGAAGAAAACAGAAAAACTTATAAAGAAGCAGAGCAAAAATTAGAAAAAATTGAAGGAAAATCTAAGAAAAATGGCTCAGAGCTTGAAGAAGAGCCTGATTATGATGAAGAAGATGTAAGTGAAGAGTAATAATTATAAATAAACTCCGTTAAGATTTATAAAAATTAAAATTTTTAAAAGAGGAATGAATGATAAAGAAACTTTTGTTTGCATTGGCTATATTCTTATATTTAGTTAATGTTGCGTATGCAGCTGACATAATAGAAGGCGGAAGCACTATAAAGCTACAGCCAGGCTGGAACCATATTGGCAATATTTTTAACATACTGGAAACAGACTGTGAGCTTCCCAAATACTATGTACTTGCTTTTGAGCCTGACAAAAACGACTATGTTTCTTTGGCATACCCCAATGATTTTTTTGGAGAAAAAGAATACCTAAAAGGATACTACGTTTATACTGACAGTGCTTGTAGTATAAGATACATATTTACAAAAACAAAAATAAGCGCAAAACTCAAACAAGGATTTAACATAATAGCAGGAACCAATAATCCTGTGCTAAGCTCTGCAACAGGCCAAGCGTGCGATTACTACAAAGAGCTATCGCACTGGAACCCGCAAAAGAATTATTTTGAGACAATAAACAGTATAAATAAGGTACAGCTTGGAAAGGCATACTGGATTTATGTTTGGGATGATAATGGCTGCACTTATTCTGGAGAAATTCCGAGAAACATCGAATCGTCGCAATTTAAAGACTCCCAATTACCACGACTATTAGAAAACACTCTTGAGGAATATAATCCACCACTAAAAGACATAAGTTCATTAAAAACGTCCACGTTAAAAAGGACTAATTATGATGTTATTAGCTATCCAAGGTTTGTCATAAGCAAAGTTTCTCCAAACAATGATAATAGTCACACTATAACCTATTCCAAGGTAAGTGGCGATCTTGACAAAACTTTTTTTGGCGAAATTATAGTTGAGCCTGACAAAAGAATATCAAATATAAAATTTAATGCGCAAGCGTTGGTGCTAGACACAACGCTAACTGAAAGGGAAAGAAGACCAGTTGACTTGCAAAAAAATCTTTGCAAGTTCAAAGAAACAGATTATATGATACTGGCAAAAACAAGCCCATTAAGTGCAAATTTAGTAGCCGCAAATCTCCTCTCGACAGGAAGCCTGCGCTTTACTGAAGTAGGGCAAAGAACAAAAATGGCTGATTGTTTTCTAAATACTGATACCTGGTGGAAGTTTGATTAAATTGATTAAACACAACACAATCGAAAATAATTTAAATAACTCACATTTCTAAAAGTTTTATGGGGATGTAGCTCAGACTGAGAAGGCTATAGCTCTTTAATGTTGAGCGGTCTTCGGCTTAGGAGAGCATTTTTAGAATCTCACACTACGCTGAAGACGTAGGTGATTGGCGCAATTTTTTTGGCCAACCTAAATCCTGGGTTCAAAACCAAAATTTTTTTATAAAAAAATTGTCATGGGATTATTAGGCTTACTATGACAAAAATTTATTTTGCCAAAGCAAAATAAATTTTTTGGGTGAAAGTCCCAGCATCCCCACTTAATTATGCGTATACCAAAATTTCAGCTTGCTTTTTTCTTGTTTGTCCAATCTGCAAAAACCGAACCTGACAAACTGCACAATATCGTCTTCCTTTAATTCGCTGACCATCGGCTCTGCAAGCCCTTTAATTATTTTTTTGTCCGGCATTAAAATTTCAATTTTAGCCAAATCATTTCCCTTTGGCAGCCAGTGCATTATTAATCCTGGATTTTTCTTAAAGTCTTCATGCAGCAATGAGCTGAAAACAAGCTTATTGCCTTTTTTATTGAAATTCAGGCAGTCCATAAGCCTGTGGGCTTTGCCTTCTTCCAATTTAGTAAAATCCTTTTTTTCTATATAAAAAGTGTTGCTAACATTAAATTGCCTCTTTCTTTCTTTCGCATCAGGATGGAGCTTTAATTTAACTGCCTGCTGCGGAGCATTTTCAATTTTAACTTCCTTTGCATCATGAATAAAAAAATACCTGTTGGTTTTTACATCCAAAATTCTTTTGTTGTGCATTATTAAGTCATCCCAGGTGAGAGTGGCTTCAGTTTTTGTAATGCCTGTTGACAAAACGAAGTTTTTTATTGCATCCGGCAAAAATCCCCTTCTTCTTAACGCTACAATGGTTGTTAAGGATGGATCATCCCATCCTATCAGCTTCTTTTTTTGGATTAAGTCTCTTATTATCCTCCCGGAGCTTTCAACTCCCTCCATGTTGAATCTTGCAAACTCATATATATTTGTCTGCTTGAAGCCAAGTATATTCTGTATATAATTTTGCAGCTCATTTCTTAATTCAAATTCTTTTGTTCTAATCCTATGAGTAACGGATTCAATCCCGTCCATGATGCTATTTTCAAAATCATAAGTGGGCCATACATGGTATTTTTTGCCCTGCCTTGGATGCTCATGCCTCACTATCCTAAGCAAAGCAGGATCTCTCATTGTGGTGTTTTCATGCTGCATAAAGCCCTTAAGCCTCAAGACCATTTTCCCTTCTTCAGCTTTAAACAGCTGCTCATATTTTTTTATTTGCTCGTCCTCATTCAAATATCGGCATGCACATTCCCTGCCCTCAAACCTGTTTTTCTTTATGTTTTCCTGGCTGCACTCGCATAAGTATGCAAAGCCCTTTTCCACCATAATTTTTGCAAATTTGTAAACTTCTTCTGTGTAATCAGAGGCATATTCAACAGCATCTGGATTTACCCCAAGCCATTTGTAGTTATTCAGATGAATTTCATAAAATTCCTTTGCCGCAAGCTTTGGATTGGTATCCTCAAACCTCAAAATAAACTTGCCATTATATTTTTTTGCAAGCTTGTAGTTAAGAAAAATCGATTTGGCATGCCCTATATGGGGATATTTGCTTGGTTCCGGAGGAAAAGCAGTCACAACCTTCTCATTCTCTTTTATTTCAAACATGGAAAAAATATCTTTCCTTTCCTTTGCAGAATCTTTAATTAATTTTGAATATTTGCCAAATTCCTTTTTTTGCTGCTCTAAAGATAAAGAATTAATATTATTCACAATTTTCTTAATCTGCTCGCTTAGCTTTTTTATATCTTTTTTGAGTTCCGGATTTTCTGCAAGCACTTTGCCTATCACAGAGCTGATATTTGCTTTGCCATCATAGTTTAATGCATTCTGCAAGGCATATTTTGTTATTACAGTTTCCAGCTCCATGAGCATGTAAAATTGTTGATTGTATTTAAAATTATGTATGTAAGCAGTATCTGTGCAGGCAGATCAAATTAACTATAAAAGGGGTTGGTGCGAAATTCTTATTCGTGCTTGTGCGGAGCCTTATACTCCTCTCAACTTCGCAATGCTGTGGCATTGCTCAGGTCGCTTATCACAATTCTCTGAAACTTTCAGAATTGGCAAATGACGCACAAGCACTTAATTCGCAAAAACCCTTTATGGACCGTTAGCAGTTACGTAACTACCCCTTATATAACTTGCTTAATAAATCTGATTTTGTTGCCAAGCCAACTAACTTGCCATTATCAGAAACCATTACCATGGGATAATGCCTTAGCAAATCTGAAACTACATTTATTGAAGCTGTCTTTGATACAGTAGGAGGGCTGTCTTCCATTATATCAGACACTTTTTTCCCTTTTTTATTGATTAAAGCCTCAAGCAGTGTTGATTCAGAAACAAGGCCAATCACCTTATGCTCCTCTATTACAGGCATTTGCGAAATTTCAAATTTTTTCATTTTTTCAATTGATTCCATTATATCATTATCAGACGATACACTAATAATTTTTTTGCTCATGAACTCAGCAACTTTTGTTTCTTCTTTGTTTTGGAGATAGCTTAATGCTTCAAATATTTTTTTTGTTTTTGTAAAAGTAGGGTCAATTTTTCCTGATTCTACCTTAGCTATAAGGCTTTGAGAAACATTTGCCCTTTTTGCCAGTTCTGTTTGCGATAAGCCAAGGCTTTTCCTGATTTTTTTGATTTCACTTAGTTCGCGCATAATTAAATGGTAAAAATCATTAATATTTATTCCTTTCGGAATATTTTTGTCAATAATGTTTTTATAAGAGACTAATGGATTAAGAGCAAACATATCAATTAATAATCAGTTAGTAATGAGAGGTGAATATTAATGGCAAAAATTGAATTTTATACGTCTGAAAGTGTGACAGAAGGGCATCCTGACAAAATATGCGACCAGATTAGCGATGCAATCTTGGATGAGATTCTTAAGCAGGATAAAAAAGGAAGATGCGCTGCTGAATGCTTGACAACTACAGGCTTGGTTGTTGTAGCCGGTGAAATCACAACAACAGGCTATGTGGAAATACAAGATGTTGTAAGAAACACATTAAAGGAGATTGGCTATACTAATCCTGAATTTGGAATTGATTGCGGAGATGCCGGTGTGCTTGTCAGCGTTCATGGACAAAGCCCTGATATAGCACAAGGAGTTAATTCATCAGAAAAAAAAGAGCAGGGCGCTGGCGATCAAGGAATGATGTATGGTTACGCAACAAATGAAACACCTGAATTAATGCCGTTTCCAATCATAATGGCGCACAAGCTAACCAGAAGGCTGACAGAGGTAAGAAAAAATGGAATTATAGGCGGTTTAGGGCCTGACGGCAAAAGCCAAGTAAGCGTTGAATATCATGACGGAAAGCCAAAGAGAATAAATACAGTGGTAATTGCGCAGCAGCATGTTGATGAAACTTCTGAAGAGCATTTAAGGAAAGAAATAATTGAAAAGGTTATCAAGCATGTTTGCGGCAAATATATTGATGATAAGACAGCTATACACATAAATGCCACAGGCAAATTTGTTATAGGAGGTCCGGAAGGCGACACTGGAGTTACAGGAAGAAAAATTATTGTTGACACTTATGGAGGAATAGGCAGGCATGGCGGCGGCGCATTTTCCGGAAAAGATCCGAGCAAAGTTGATAGGGCAGGGGCTTATGCAGCCAGATGGATCGCTAAAAATGTAGTTGCTGCCGGACTTGCAGACAAATGCGAAATACAAATAAGCTATGCAATAGGGGTTGCGCATCCAACTTCAATCAACATAGATACTTTTAAGACAAACAAAATCCCGGAAGAAAAAATTATTGAGCTGGTAAAAAAACACTTTAAGCTTACTCCAGCATGGATTATTGAAAGGCTTGATTTGCTAAGGCCGATATATAAAAAAACAGCTGCTTATGGGCATTTTGGAAGAAATGATCCGGATTTTACATGGGAGAAGACTGATGTGGCTGATGTGCTAAGGCAGGAAGCAGGAATTGGTGAGGTTAGCGTCAAGAAAGTAGTTACAGCTGAAGCAACGCTTTAACTTTTTTAATTTATTAGACGCAGCGAAAATGCCACCAAATTTTTTATTTTGACAAATTAAGGAATTAGCTTTAGTATGTGTTTAGCTGGAACTGAACTTATCCCAGCTAAACCCATAATAACTTTAGTAACTGCTAACACAGCATAAAAGGTTTTTGCGAATTAAGTGCTTGTGCGTATAGTGGCGCAACTAAATAATCGAACAATAATTATTGCGCCACTATGCTAGAGAACACAAACTATTTTAATAAATTATTTGTGTTCTCCGCTGTAATTGCCAATTCTGAATACTCCGCAGGATTGTGATAAATGACCCGAGCAACATGAAATGTTGCGAAGTTGAGAGGTAAGTTAAGGCTCCGCACAAGCACAAATAGGAATTCGCAAAAACCCTGCTTCTCGGACAAATCTATGCTAACAGATACCTGCCAGCAAAAAATTTAAAAGAGGTAGCATATTGACTTTCAAAAAATGCAGCTAAAAAACAAAATAGCATTAATAACTGGCGCAAGCTCAGGAATAGGCAAGGAAATTGCAAAAAAATTTGCAGAGGAGGGGGCATTAGTGATATTAACTTCAAGAAACCCCGAGAAATTAAAAATCGCTCAAGAAGAAATAGAAAAAAATAATTGCAATGCAGATTCTTTTGTCATGGACACAACTAACAGAAAGCAAATTAACAGCGTTGTAAGCAAAATCATAAAAAAATATAAAAAAATAGACCTATTGGTCAATAATGCAGGCATTGCAAAATGGAATTCTATAGAGGATGTAAGCTATGAGGAATTTGATGCGCAAATAAGCGTTAACTTAACCGGATATTTCAACTGCATTAAGGAAATTGTGCCTTATATGCTGCAAAAGAAATCAGGGACTATAATTAACATAGTCTCAGGCTCTGGAAAAAGAGCAAGACCCGGAACCGTAGCATATACAGCATCAAAATTCGGCGCAGCAGGGCTTTCTGACGCAGTTTTTGAGGATGTGCAGGATAAAGGCATTAATGTAACTGCAATTTACCCCGGAAGAACAAATACCCCTATACATAAAATTCCGGAAAATGATCCAAGAAGAAAAACCATGCTTAAAACCGAAGAAATTGCAAAACTTGCCTTGTACATTGCAACATTGCCTCAGAACGTGAAGATAAAGGAAATCAGCATAAGGCCGTTGGAGTGATGTTTGTTACAGAACAATATAAGGCTTAATCTTGATTTTTAATGCCTCTTCCATATTTTTTTCGTCTTGGGATGTTGTATAAATAAGCTTTTTTTTGCTTTTCTCATATTGTTTTATCTTCCATTTCATCATTTTCTGGTAATCCTTGATATGCTCAAATTCAAAATGCTCTATATACAGCTCTAATTTTGGAATAAAAAATGCAGTTCTAAAATCATCATTGTCAGCCCATGTTACAGCCATATTATACTGAAACAAAAGATTGCTTTCAAACATGAAATCCGCAATCGTTTTTTCAGCTTTGTTTCTTACTAAATGCCCTGTTTTTGTCTTAAATTTTACTTCGCTCTCGTAAACTTTTGAATACTTTACCTTTATGCCCTTTTCCCTTTTTATGTCATCAAAAAGCTCTACAGCGTCTATATTTTCATAATCTTTGTCTATCACCATCACATTGTCAAATGAAAGCATTGCCTCTTTTACCATGCCAAGCAAAAATTCCATATGGCCTTTTTTGTACCACGCTTCAGGATTGTGCCTTTCCAGTTCTGCGGACTTTACAAAACACTCATGCGCCAAATTCAGCAAATTTTTCTTTTCGCCCATTTTCTTAAATGAGTTTGCTGCCTTTTCATCAGAATTAATTTCTGATTGCGCCATATGGTATATTTCCCCGTCGAAACTCCTTTTTAAAAGCTGATCTATATTGTAGTAGCAGTTTCCTTTGCTCATCAGAGCCTTTACTTTATTTTCATCATCAACATTCTCTATTAAGAGGGCTTTGTCAAAATAATTGATTGCAGCATCAAATTTGCCCAAAAAGGAATAAGAAGCAGCGATATTAAAATAAATCTTAAAAAGAAATTCGGCAGCTTTCTTAAAAGTATTGCTTTCTTCAGCAGGATATATTTCCAAAGCCTTATTATACTCGTCAATTGCGGTTTTATATTGCTTCAAATGCGCCAGCCTGTCAGCTTCTTTTTTTATCAGCTCAGCTTTCTGCATCTCTTCATTTTCCCTGAAGCTTTCAAGTTTTTCTTTTTCGAGCTTTTCTTGCTCCTTTCTTTGCCTTATAGTCTCAAATACCTTTTTTATTTTTTGGATTACCATTGGTTAATGAACGATATAAGCTATATATTTAAATTTTTTCTTGTTAGTGACTGCTAACAATAATAAGTGGCTGCTCCAGAGCCGCGCTACAGGCAAAATCGCGCATCTTTCTTCTTACTATAATAAAAATTTTACAGATACACGCCATTTTGATAGCACAATTAATATTCTTCTGCTTGCCTTCCACCCCTTATTTTGGAGCAGCCACTTCAATGTTCTATACAGGTATAT
>JACPMQ010000057.1 GCA_016185955.1 Candidatus Woesearchaeota archaeon
AAGAATCAAGATGCGCCATTTTGCCTAAAGCGCGGCTCTGGAGCAGCCACTTTAATGTTTTGACCCTAGGATTTTTACCGATCCTGAAATGCGCAAAATTTAATTATTTCTTGGTATTCTCAACAAAGATGGAAGCAAAAATCAAAACAAAAAAACTCAAAAACTCTGAACTTAACAGGTATTCAAGGCATTTAGTGCTTCCAGAAATAGGGATAAAGGGACAAGAAAAAATCAGGAAAAGCAAAGTCCTAATAGTCGGCATTGGCGGCTTGGGAAGCCCTGCTGCGCTTTATTTAGCAGCTGCCGGAGTTGGAACAATAGGAATTATGGACTTTGATAAAATCGAAGAAAACAATCTGCAAAGGCAGATAATTCATTCTACAAAAGACATCAATACTTCAAAAGTAGAATCTGCAAAAAAAGCTATCCTAAGTTTAAACCCATCCATAAATGTAAAAACTTATGACACAAAACTGGGCAAAAAAAATGCGATTGAAATTTTGAAAGGCTATGATGTGATAATTGATGCTACCGATAATTTTCCTGCAAGGTATCTTGTTAATGATGCATGCGTTTTGCTAAACAAGCCAAATGTTTACGGCAGCATTTTCAGATTTGACGGACATGTATCTGTATTTAATTTCAAGAATGCTCCATGTTACAGATGCTTGTTTCCAAATCCTCCTCCAAAGGACGCTGCTCCAAATTGCGCAGATGCCGGTGTATTAGGAGTATTGCCGGGAGTTATAGGAACAATACAAGCTACAGAGGCCCTTAAAATTATCCTAGGAAAAGGAAAGACTTTAGCAGGAAGATTTCTTATTTACAATGCATTGCAAATGGAATTTAATGAGCTAAAAGCCAAAAAAAATAAAAAATGCCCTCTTTGCAGCAAGAATGCAACAATAAAGGAATTAATTGACTATGAGCATTTTTGTGGAAGCAAAAATTCCGCCGTTCATCAAACAGAAAAAAAAGATGAGATAACTGTTCATGAGCTTAAAGCGATGATTGACAGCGATAAGGATTTTGAGTTGATTGATGTAAGGGAAAAAAATGAATATGGCTTGTTTAATATTGGCAAATCCAAGCTCATTCCTCTTAGAGATATAACAAAAAATAATCTTCATTATCTAAAAAACATAAATAAAAGCAAAGAGATTGTTGTTTATTGCCAAAGCGGAGCAAGAAGCGCTTATGCTTTATCCCTGCTAAAAAATAAGGGCTACAAGAATGTTAAGAATTTATTTGGTGGAATAAAGGCATGGATAGAGCATATAGAGATAGAAAATGCCCTATGATTGCAAAAATTCCGCCAATCTTCGATTGGCGCAATTTTTGTGGTTCATCACTACGAAAATTCCGCCGCTAGAGCGGCGGAATTTTCGTTTAAAATATCTTTGGCTTGCGCCTTCTTATTAGTATAAGCTGGTATATGCCCCTAATTATGTAAATATAAGCCAAAAATGCAATTAAAAGGGCTATATACTGCAAGTAAGCAAAGCGGATAACTGCTGCAATTATGCCTATATAAGAAAGCCCTATGATTGTTTTTCCAAGAATAGTTCCAGGAAACTCTTTAACCCTTGAATAATATGAAATTCTTGTGACAATTATCAGTATAGAAGATATTGCAAAGACTACAATCCAAAAAAAATTAAGGCGCTCTGTTATATACGAAGCTACATAAGAGGACACAACCAAAGTAAAGTCTGTAAAGACATCATAGACCCTGCCAAGCTTTGTAATCTGGTTTGTTATTCTTGCTGATATACCATCCAATTTGTCAAACAGCACAATAATTGCAAGAACCAAAAGTGCAAAATTAATATTTTCCTTTATAAAATTTATTATAAACAATGGGATTAAAAGAAGCCTGAATGTAGTTATTAAATTTGGTATGTTGAGCAGATTTTCTCCCATTAACCTTCCCATTTTAATGATATAGTCCAATCCAGATACTACGGTTATAATCACTGCTATAAGCATAAGCAGCCAGTTAAAGCGCACATCAAGGATAACAGCCAATATAGCTACTATCTGCGAGATTGTTTTTATTTTCCCCAGCTTGCTTGCTCCAATAACTACTTTTTTTGGAAGGAAAAAAATTCTTGCAGCTGTAATTACGAGCTCTCTGACAATAATAATAACTGCCATCCATAATTGCACTCTGTCTACAAGGAATATCAAAGCTGCTGAGATAAGAAGCTTGTCTGCTATAGGGTCTATTATTTTTCCTATTCCTGTCACTTGCTTTTTTTTCCTTGCTATGTAGCCATCTAAAGCATCTGATAACGACAATACTATAAAGATAAATGCTGCAAAATAATCTTTGTATGGTATATCAGCAAGCAGGAATATAACAAAGATGGGTATTAAAAGTATCCTAATAAAGCTTATCTGATTTGGAATTGAAAAGAGATCTTCCATTTTTTGTCCCGTTATTGTAAAGTTTATATAACTTTGCACGAAACGTAACTGCTAACACAACATAAAGGTTTTTTGCGAATTCGGTGCTTGTGCGTATAGTGGCGCAACTAAATAATGGAACAATAATTATTGCGCCACTATGCTAAAGAACACAAACTATTTTAATAAATTATTTGTGTTCTCCGCTGCAATTGCCAATTCAGAAAGTTCCACAGGATTGTGATAAGCGACCTGAGCAACATGAAATGTTGCGAAGCTGAGAGGTAAGTTAAGGCTCCGCACAAGCAC
>JACPMQ010000008.1 GCA_016185955.1 Candidatus Woesearchaeota archaeon
TGGAGCAGCCGCTTATATTTGTTAAGGATTTCTACTGAGCCGCATAACCAATAATTATTTAAACAAGAGGTATAGGGAATAGAATTAATGCTCAATAAGAAAGGCGCATTTTTTGGAACAATTGTCGGAGTTTTTGATTTCATAGAGGCGATTAAATGGAAAAGCTAAATCCTAATTTAGTGGCTTTGTCTATGGGAGTTGCATCAGCTATATTATACATTTTATGCCTTATAGTTGTGGCAATTACACCCATTCCAGCGGTTGTGAGTGCAGTGAATGCGCTTCAGCACAGCATTGATGTGTCAGGCATTGTTGTGAGGAGCATATCCCTTGCCAATTCAATAATAGGCATAATAGGCTGGTTTGTTATTGCTGCAGTTACCGGCTATGTATTTGCCTTTACATACAATTTGCTGGCAAAAAGTTTTAAGTGAAAAAATGGAAAAATTATTTTCTTTGATTATCTTTTTAAAACAAATTTGACATTTTATGCCTAATCATATATTCCCACTTTAAAGAAAACGCCCTCGACCAGACTCGAACTGGTGACCTCATGGTTAACAGCCATGCGCTCTTTACAGCTCTTATATTCAGAGAACCTGCTAAGCTACGAGGGCATCGAACTATATCAAAATCCTTTATCACCAAAATTCATTTTATTTGATGTATTGCCATATTTGCTATAAATCAGGTTGGATTCAGAATTTGAATTTTATTTATATATGTTTCGGGTGTTACACCACATCAACTTCCCAAACCTTAGAAACGGTAAAAATGCCATCGCTTACTTTTACTTCAACCTTCTTTTTTCCTGCGGTTGTGAAGGTTCTCTGATGCTGGTTATTGCCCTTATGCTTGTCCATAAAGCCAAAATCCCATTCATAATTTAAGTTATCTCCGTCATCATCAATTGCTTTAACTTCAAAAAGAATTGGCGCATTTTTTAATGCAAATATGCTGTTGCTAAAATCCACAATCTTTGGAGATTGGTTTTTGTTTAATACTGTGATTTTCATTCTTTGTGATGCATTGCCTTTTCCGTCGCTTGCAATAAAGCTTATCAGGAATTCCTTTTTAGTTCCTTTGACAACATCAAAATTCGGCTTCCAGGCAAAAATATTATCATTAAGTTTTGCTCCTGACGGCAGATTTTCTGCAGTGTAGCTTATTGCGTCATTGTCAGCGTCATGCGCATTGCCTTCCTCTACTTCAATATCCTCAATCTTGCCAAATACAGGCTTCCTGTTTACATCATTAACTTTGACATTCACCAATTTTGTTTCTGTATGAAGCCCATCTGTCGCAGTTACCTTAACTATGTATGCTCCTGCATCCTCAAATCCGGTAGTTTTTTCATTAGCATCCATAAACCCGGAATAAGAAAATGAAACTGCATCATTGTCAGGATCATTATATTTTGGAGCAATAAAAATTTTATTGCCTTCATCTGCCTCTATGTCGGGAATATTTTCAAGGACAAAAAGCCTATTAACATCCTTTACCCTTATTTTTACTTTTTTCTTGTCGCTTAACTCATTGCTTTTGGCAACAAATACAATTTCTGCATTTTTGCTTAATGCTCCGAACTTATCCATAATAATATTTGGGAGATTATTTTTTTGCACAAAGTTGTAGCTTGGCTTCCATTTGAATATGCTGTTTTCAATCTTCGAATCTTCAGGCATATTCTCGCCAAAAAATTCTATATTGTCATTGTCATCATCGACTGCTTTCAAGCTTATGCTTACTTCCTCATTTTCATTTACCTCTAAATTTTTTAATCCGATTAATTTTGGTTGCCTGTCATTATTTTTTATTGTTACCTTAACCATTTTTTCCCCATTAAAGCCTTTTCCCTTTGCTGTTACTTTGGCTTCATAAGCCCCTGCATCATTATATGTTGTTTTCCAAATATTATCATTGCCAATTGGCTCTGATATGCTGTAAGTTAAGCCATATTTCACAAAGTCAGGCAGCTTTAAACGAGCAGTTTCTGTTTCAAGAGCGGTTATATCTTCTATCTGGCTAATAAGCGCTTCAACATCAACATTATTAACGTTTACATTCCACTCCTTGCTTACATTGAAAATGCTGTCGCTTACAATAAGCTTTATATTATACTGCCCAGCATCCTTGTATCCCGCTTCAAAAACAAATTCATTAAAATTAGAAACAGCTTTGCCATTTACAAGCCATAAATATGCAAGCGCATCTTTATTTAAGTCATATGCCTCTGCTTTGAATTTTAAGCTTTTTCCTTCGTCAAAAGACAAAAGCTCTTCTTTTGGCAGCAAATAATCTATGACAGGCTTTTCCTCTTTCCTTTTAACCACTATTAAAATTTCTTCGCTTGTTTCGTAAATGCCGTCGCTTACCTTAATAGAAGAAGTATAGTTGCCCGCATCTCCATAGCCAGTTTGCCATTCACCTTTTGAATTCAGAGGCTTGCTGAATGTATAGGAAAGCTTATCCTTGTCAGGATCTTCTGCTTTAAGCGACAAGCTCAGCTTCTCGGTTTCTGCAACCTCAAAAACTCTAACGGAAGCAACTGAATAAATGAGGCTAATAAATAATAGAATAATAAGAAAAAATAATATCAGCTTTTTCATTTTTCATAGTGATAAAACCTACTGTAAAACTGTAATTGCTTTTATTACCTCTTACTTCTTTTGGATTATGTCCAATATTACAGGCGCTCTGTTAACGTTTTCTACTTTTACCTTAAACTGCTGGGTTGTTTTGTCTGTGCCATCAGAAACTGATGCTGTAACTAAGTAATCACCAGCGTCATCGTAGCCTGTTTTCCATGTAAACTTATTTCCGTCCTGCACAAACCTCTTGTCATCAATTTCATATTCAATTTTATCTCCATCATGGTCGCTTGCCTCTAATTCTATCACTATGCTGCTGGTTTCCTTAACATTAATGTCTTCGATTTCCTTAAGCACAGGCTTTCTGTTGACATTATTAACTGTGACTGACCATATCTTTTCCGCATCAAACATTCCGTCAGAAACTGCAACCTTAAGAGTATGGGAGCCTGCATCTTCATAAGTTGTTTGATATTCAGCTGAATCCTTGTTTCCAATTGGAACCCCATCTAGCTTCCAAGTGTACTTTAGCTCATCTTTATTTAAGTCCGACGCTGAAATGCTTAATTTTACTGTTTGAGTCTCATTGATGCTCAAAGCAATCTCTTCAGGAGCAAAGCTGTCAATAGTAGGCGCTTCCTCTTTCCTGTTTACTATGATTAATACTTCTTTGGTTGTTGTTAATGAGCCATCACTTGCAGTTATTGTGACTGTATATTCGCCTGCATCGCCATAAGTGGTTTTCCATTCGCCATTTTCATTTAATGGGCTTGTAAATGTAAAATCCAACACATCCTTGTCAGGGTCTTCAGCCTTTGGCACCAAGTTTACAAGCTCTGTTTCTTCAACAATAATGACAACTGCATCTTGTGAAATTTTTTCAGCCTTTTTATCCGACTTATTTTCACTTTCAGTTTTTTTTATTCCGCCATTAACTTCTTTGCTGATATTTTCATCAGAAATTTTTATTGCACCTTGCTGGCTTTGATTTGCATACAATTTTTGGTAGATGTCACATGCGCTAACTAAAAACACAGAAATAACCAACAATGCAAAAATAATTTGTTTTTTCAACTTTAATCCCCCTTTCATAGTTGTAATTATTTTAAAATAATAACTACTATTTAAACTTTGCGGGTAGTGAAAATATTTTTGAAGGTTTGTAACTGCTAACACCACATAGGGGGTTTTTGCGAATTCTTATTCGTGCTTGTGCGGAGCCGTAAAAATTCCGGCGTTTGCGAACAGCAAAGTTTTTACAAGTTACGTTGGTAATCTTGCAATCCGGCATCGTTTTGCTTTGGCCGTTGCTCGTCATTGACAAAACCGATAAACCACGCATTTGGCATCATTTTGCCTTAACCACGGCTTGTCACTATCAAATTGCGCACAAGCACTTACTTTTGCAAAAACCCTCTGTTAGCAGTTACAAAGATTTAGGCAATGGGCCTGGACAGATTTGAACTGTCGACCACTCGATTTGATCACTCAATAACTAATGAAAGTGTTTATCAGTCGAGCATTCTAACCAGGCTGAACTACAGGCCCCTAGGTTCTGCGAAATTATAGTAGTTTTATAAAGTTTTGGGAATTACGCTTCATTATGCAAGTTGATATTCCAATTGAAACCGGAAATGCTGCGCTTGATTTAGCGTTAAACACAATTAAAATTGGAAAACAAGCCTTGATTTTTGTCAATTCAAAAAGAAGCGCGGAAAAAACAGCAGAAGATATTGCAAAAAAAATCAAAAGCCAGAGCAAGGAATTATCAGAAATAAGCAATGAAGCTCTAAAAGCTTTATCAAGCCCCACAAAGCAATGCGAAAGATTAAGCAGCTGCATAAGAAATGGCATAGCATTCCATCATGCTGGATTGGTTGCAAAACAGCGTGAGCTAGTGGAAGATAATTTTAAGAAAGGCATTATAAAAATAATATGCTGCACCCCGACAATGGCTGCTGGAATTGACCTTCCTGCATTCAGGTCAATAATCAAAGACTTAAGGAGATATGGTGTTATGGGAATGTCTTACATACCTGTTCTTGAGTATATGCAGATGTCAGGCCGCGCAGGCCGCCCAAAATATGATTCTTATGGGGAAGCTATATCAATAGCAATAAGCGAAAATGAAAAAGAAAAAATACATGAAAAATACATTTTAGGGGAGCCGGAAGAGATTTATTCAAAGCTTGCAGTGGAGCCTGTTTTAAGGACATATTTGCTTAGCCTTATAGCTGCAAATTTTGTGAATACAAGAAAAAAAATCATTGAATTTTTTGAAAAAACCTTCTGGGCTTTTCAGTTTGCCGACATGGAAACATTGATTGCGAAAATAGATAAAATGCTGAATATTCTAAAGGAGTGGGAATTCATAGAAATGCACGATAAAGAGGATAAAGGAGATTTTATTGATGCAAATAAAATTAACCAAGAAAAAGAAATGGTAAGAGCTACAGTAATGGGCAAGAGAGTTGCAGAGCTTTATATTGATCCCTTAACTGCATATTCTTTTATTTTGAGCTTAAAGCAAGCTGCAAAAAATAAAATAAATGAGTTTTCATTTTTGCAGATGATAAGCCACACTTTAGAAATAAGGCCCTTGTTAAGGGCAACCATAAAAGAGCAGGGCAAAATGCAAGAAAATTTAATCAAGCATTATGATTTTTTGCTGGAAAAAGAGCCTTCTTTATATGAGCCGGAATATGAGGATTTTATTAACAGCATAAAGACAGCTTTGCTGTTTTATGAATGGATAAATGAAAAAAATGAAGAATATCTTCTTGAAAACTTTAATGCAAGGCCCGGAGAACTAAAAGCTAAGATAGAGATTGCAGACTGGCTTTTGTATGCGACTGAAGAAATAAACAGGATTTTGAAGCAGCAGCATTTAAACAATGAAATTGCAAAGCTAAGGTTAAGGCTAAAGCACGGAATAAGGGAAGAGCTGCTGCCATTAATAAGAATGGAGGGCATAGGAAGAGTAAGGGCAAGAAAACTTTATTCCAACAAAATTAAGGATATTACGGATTTAAAGAATGCTGATTTAGTTAAGCTCACTCAGATTTTAGGCAAGCAAATTGCTTTAAACGTAAAAAAGCATCTTGGGCAGGAAATAAAAGAAGTTCCAGAGGGAAAAAGGAAAGGGCAGATTAGCTTGAGGGATTATTAAGATATTAATTACTTAACACAAATTTTTTAAATTGTAAATCAATTCTTAACTATAGAATGTCAGGTTTAGCAGTTAATTTAGCAGCGAAATATGCAGAAACATTAAATCCGTTTAATAATAAACCAAATCCAAATAATTCGCGTTATGCGCAATCAAGAGGAGATGCAAATATGAGTAAAATCATTGCGAGGCACGGACCAATTCAGTATTTTGCGCATATAATGCAAGTTGCGTTTAATCCTAAATACGGCAGAGATAATTCTATTGCTCATAAACCCCAATTGGCAATATAAGCTTAAGAGGGTAAATTATGATGGCCCATAACCTCATTTCTCCTGCCATTATTTTTTAAGAAATAAAGAGCTAAATCTGCTGCATTCATAAGCCCCGTATAAGTGTTTTCTATTCCTGCAGAAGGTATAGTAGCTACACCAATTGTGACGGTGGCTTTTATTATACCCTTTGCTGACATAATCTCTAAACCTTCCACAGTTTTACGTATCGCCTCTGCTTTATTTATTGCAAAATCAGAAGCACTTTCAAAAGTAGTGCCATCTGTATATGGAAGGATGACTGCTGATTCATCACCACCATACCTTCCACAGATATCTGTTTTACGTAAACTATTTCTAATTGCTAACGCAACTTCATGTAACGCTAAATCCCCACCTTCTATATGACCATACGCATCGTTTATCTGCTTAAATCTGTCTATATCAATAAGAAGAAGTGAAAGATATTCAGGTTGTCCTCTTCTTTTAATAAGCTCAGAAGTTTTTCCATCTGCATTTACAAGCTTAGCAATTTCTGCTTCTAATCTACTTTTGAATTGTTTTTCGGTATAAAAGCCAGTTTTACCGTCAAAATATAAATTTGCCATTTCTGTTGCTTTTGCCACTGAATTTTGTAGTCTTAATGGCAGAACAGGCGTATCTATAAAGCCATAAACTAACTTTTGTTCTAAAGCTCTCTCTTCGAATTCTGGATTATAAGGGGCTGGTACTATAATATTGGTATTAGGGGAATTGTTTTTGATATAACCAAGAAGTTTAAGATTGTTGTCTGGTTTTTCATCTGCATTCCATACCACTACATCATAAAATCTCGTTCCAACTCTTTTAGTTGCAACCCATGCTGAATTGGTAACATCCAATACATATTGTGGGTTTAGGAGAGCATTCCTTACAGCACTTATTGTATCATCATCTTTACTTACTACTAATATGTTATATTGCTGTTTTGTAGTTTGTTCTAGGCTCATTTTCCATTAAAATTGGTTGTTAATAAAAGATAACGATGTTAATTATTAACTGTTAATATTTAAACCTTTCTATTTTTTTACCATCTATTAGTAGTTAAGTAAGCTGTGAGAATATTTATAAATTGCCTGTAATTAATGCATTTAAAATTCCGCCCCTATAGTTTAGTGGATTAGAATGCGAGGTTGCGGACCTTGCGACCTGGGTTCGATTCCCAGTGGGGGCATTACAACGAAATTTTCCACCGCTCTAAAGAGCGGTGGGAAATTTCGCAGTGACTAGCCATAACCAAAGCGCAAAGCCCATAAAGGCATTGGTAAAATTTCTACCGTTCATAGAACGGTAGAAATTTTACACTCCTACCATCGCATCTGTCAAGCCTTTTCTGTCCTTTATCTGCTTTATTATTTTGTCTTGCAATTCTTCTGGAAGCTTTTCAAACATTTGGTCTATCAATGAAGAGCTTCCTCTGCCATTAGTTGCGCTTCTTAAATCAGAGCTCCAGCCAAACATTTCTCCGACTGGAAGTTTTGCCTTTATTATAGATAAGCTTCCTTCCTGCTGTGCATCCAAAAGCTGCCCCCTTTTGTTGCTTATTAATTTTGAAATTTCCCCTAAAAAATCAGCAGATGCTTCTATCCTTAAAATCTGGTAAGGCTCAAACATTAATGGCCTTGCTGTCATCATAGCTCCTCTAACACCTTCCCTTACTGCAGGATACACTTGAGCAGGGCCTCGATGAATAGCATCTTCATGCAATTTCATGTCTGTGAGCATTACCTTAACCTTTAAGCACGGCTCTCTTGCCAAAGGACCTTGTGACATAACATCCTCAAACATATCAAGCACCATTTCAAGAACTTCTCCAAGATGAACTTGGCCGCGAGTCATATCCATAAACACATTTCCTTTAAAAATATCCTTTACCTTTAAAGCATCTTTACTGTCCATGCCGCATTCCACCAATTTGTCCCTTAACTCCAAATCTTTCTTTTTTATTCTTCCTTCTCGGATCTCACCTTTTTTTATTGCATCATAAATTGCATCTTCCAAAGGCTCTACTTTAAAGAAAAATAAGTTGTGTTTGTTAGGAGTTTTGCCCATTGCTTCCTGGCTTGGTTTTGTTATAGTTTCCCTGTACACAACAATCGGCTGGCTTGTTTGCACATCAACCCCTTTTTCTGTTCTTATCCTGTTTTCTATAACTTCCAGATGAAGTTCGCCCATGCCGTGCATTAGGTGCTCTCCTGTTTCATCATTAATCTCAATCTGTATTGTGGGATCTTCTTTAGCAACCATTCTCAAAACCTCAATTAATTTTGGAAGGTCGCTTGGCCTTTTTGCTTCTATTGCCTTTGTAATGACAGGCTCAAAAATATGGGTTATTTTTTCAAAAGGGCTTCCGTTTTCATCATAAGTTATTGTTTCACCGGCATAGGCTTTTATGCCTGCAACTCCAATGATGTTTCCTGATTGGACTTCATCAACAATTTCCCTTTTTGCGCCGTTATAAACAAATACTTGCTGTATTTTTGAATGCTGCTTTATTGCATGCAAATAAACATCTACGCCTTTTTTCATAGTGCCTGAAAACAATCTTCCTGCTGAGATTTCGCCTGCCTGCGGATCAATCACTATTTTGGTTATGATAAAATATAAAGGACCCTTAGGATTGCAGCTTGTTAAGGACTTCCCATCTTCATTTTCAAGGTCGCCATGCCATATTTTAGGTATTCTATAGCTTTGCGCCTGCACTGGATTGGGCAGATGATTTATAACCATTTCAAGAATAATCTCATGCAATGGGGCTTTGTCTGCAAGATCTTTGTATTTTCCCTCTTCACTATACGCTTTTATGACATCCTTGAATGTAAGCCCGCTTTTATGCATGTAAGGAATTGATAATGCCCAGTTATGGAATGCGCTTCCAAAGCATACAGAGCCATTTTGCACACTTACTTGATATTTTTCACCATAGCCCTTTGGCGCAATTTCCATGATAAGCCTATTGACAGAAGTAATTATCTTTACAAATCTTTCCTGCATCTGCTCAGGAGAAAGCTGCAGCTCTTTTATGAGCCTGTCAACTTTGTTTATAAACAAAACTGGTTTTACCAGCTCCCTTAAAGCCTGCCTTAATACAGTTTCTGTCTGAGGCATTATGCTTTCAACAGCGTCTACCAATACAATTGCGCCGTCTGCTGCGCGCATTGCCCTTGTTACGTCGCCTCCAAAATCTACATGTCCTGGAGTGTCGAGCAGATTAATTAAGTATTCATTATTATTAAGAGTATGGACCATGCTGACAGCTGCTGTGTCAATTGTGATGCCTCTTTCTTGCTCATCTGCATGGAAGTCCAGCTTTAGCGCTTTGCCTGCATCTTCCTTTGACATCATGCCAGCGCCCGCAAGCAAATTATCAGAAAACGTTGTTTTCCCATGAAATCGGAATTTAAGAATCTTAAATTCAATCGATATGGGCGCAAATAGCAATATTTCTGATATTTTCAGGCTTCTTCATTAACCTTATGACCTTGTCGACCATCTTTTCAGCCATGTGCTTATACCTCCAATTAATTTGATGTGAATATTATTTTTTCTTTTTATCTGTTTTCCAGAAATATTCAACTTTTTTAACTTCCATTTCTTCAGTTGGGTAAATTGTATGGGCAAGCTCTTCGGGCTTAAACCAGAGCTTTATTTCCCTTTCAGCTTCTTTCTCATTTTCAGATGCATGAACTACATTTTCAAAAACGCCTTTGCTTGTAATCCTTCCGTATTTGCCCCTTATGCTTGTAGGCTCTGCCTTTTCCGGATTAGTTGCGCCTACAACCTTTCTTATTTTGGATATGGCATCTTCTCCGTGGTAAACCAAAGCCAATACCCTTTTTACATGATACTCGCCCATAATATATTTTATAAGCTCATCAAAAAATTTTTCTTCCATTAGATGATGGTAATGCTCTTCTGCAAGTTCCTTTGTGACTTCCACGATTTTAGCGCCAGCAATGATAAGTTTAGTGTCAGAAAGTTCTGTCAATATGTTGCCAGTCAATGATTTTAATAAGCCGTCTGGCTTTATTAGGACTAAACTTTGCTGTGTTTTCATTTCCCTTTTTGATATCTCATGCTCCATTTGGTTGTTATTGCCTTTCTTTTGAGCTTTAAAGTATTTTTTTCACACTTCATAGAGCAAAAATACAGTATTTTTGCGTCTTTCTGTACATACATCTTTCCGGTTCCTTTCGGAATAACAATTCCGCAAAAAGTGCATTTTGCCATTTTTATTTTAGCCTAAGCCTCTGCCGCTCTTCTTTAAGCGCCTTGCCTCTATCTCTGTTTCCCTTAGCATGAGTATGTCATCAACTTGGATAGGTCCTCTGACATTTCTCCTTAATATCTTATTTTTGTCGCGGCCTTCCAAAATTCTGCACCTTACTTGTATGGCTTCTCCCCTTGTGCCTGTCCTCTCAATTACTTCCTCAACTTTTGCAGGTGTTGCAGTTGAAAAAGTGACTGTTCCTTTCTTTGCTTCCTGCTCTGGCCTTTGAACATTCACGGGTTTTTGAGCATTCACTTCTTGAGTCTTTTTTTTATCTTTTTCCATGTTATCAATTTTTGCTTAATATTCGTCTAATCAAATCCTTAGCTTCACCTTCCTCAATAACAGCTACGCTTCCGGTGCCTACATCAATGCCGGCAGCAGCTCCCAGATCCTCTTTGCTTGGGACTTGGATGCACGGAACATTTTTTTCTTCCGCTATCAGTGGCAGATGCATTATTATCTCCTGCGGACTTACATCCTTAGCCACAACAACTAATTTGGCTTTTCCCCTTTCAATTGCTTTGGTAGTCTCATTTGTGCCTTTAATAATCTTGCCAGTTGTTTTTGCAACCTCTATTATCTCATACACTTTGTCTATAGATTCCTTCGGAACTTCTATTGATACCATATTAATTCCTCCTAAAAATTTTTCCTCCTAAAAATTCCACAGTTTTATGAACTGCGGAATTTTTGTATTCAATTATGTGAGGCAAATGTATAGAAAAAACCTCACTCAGGCTTTTCAGCCATCATCAATCATAGGTTGCTAAAAGGATTAGCATCTTGTTTAAAAATATTTTGTTTTTGCGTAACTTCTAACACTCCATAAAGGGTTTTTGCGAATTAAGTGCTTGTGCGTCATTTGCCAATTCAGAAAGTTTCACAGAATTGTGATAAGCGACCTGAGCAACATGAAATGTTGCGAAGTTGAGAGGTAAGTTAAGGCTTCGCACAAGCACGAATAAGAATTCGCAAAAACCCTGCTTCTCGGACAAATCTATGTTAGCAGATACATTTTTTAGTAACTGCTAACAATATAAGTGGCTGCTCCAGAGCCGCACTATAGGCAAAATGGCGCATCTTGATTCTTTTTTATCATAAAAATATCTTACAGATACACGCCATTTTGATAACACACTTAACATTCTTCTGCCCGCCCACCGCCCC
>JACPMQ010000054.1 GCA_016185955.1 Candidatus Woesearchaeota archaeon
CACAAGCACAAACTAGACTTTTGCAAAAACCCTTTATGCTGTGTTAGCAGTTACCTTTCCCTCAAAACATTCTTCTGCACTTTTCCCATAGAATTCCTAGGCAGAGCATCAATAAACTCAACATACTTAGGCTTTTTGTAGCTCGCGATTTTTTCTTTGCAGAATTGTATTATATCCTTATCTTTTGTTTTTAGGCTGTCCTTTAAAACGACAAATGCTTTTACTGCTTCACCAAAACACTCATCTTTAACGCCTACTACAGCGCTTTCCAAGACAGCAGGATGGGAGTTAATCACTTCCTCAACTTCAGCCGGATAAATATTTAGGCCACCGGAAATAATAAGGTCTTTGCTTCTTCCTAAAAATGTAACGTAGCCATCTTTGTCTAATTTTCCAATGTCGCCAGTTATAAACCAGCCTTTATGGAAGCTCTCTTTTGTTTTCTCCGGAGCGTTCCAATAGCCTTTAAACACATTAGGGCCTTTAAGCAATATTTCCCCTCCTTTGCTGATTTGAACTTCCTTAAAGTTTTTATCTGCAATTTTTAATTTTACGCCTGGCAATGGAAGCCCTACTGTGCCTCTCTTTCGTTTTCCATAATAAGGATTGCTGAAATTCATGTTTGTTTCCGACATGCCAGCCCTTTCAAGTATTTCATAGCCAAATACATCCTTAAATTCCTTGAATGTTTCTGCTGATAATGGAGCGGAGCCTGAAATAAAAAGGCGCATAGAGCTTACATCATACTTCTCTTTATCTTTTCCACTTAAAATTTTAATGTACATTGTTGGCACTCCCATGAACAAAGTGGTTTTCTTTTTATGTATCAAATTAAGGACTTCTTCGGCATCAAACTTTTTTCTTAAAATGCAGCTATAGCCAGTGTATAATGACAGGCATAAGCCAACTCCCAAGCCATGAATATGGTACAAGGGCAGAGTTAATATGAGCTTGTCTTTGTCTGTTAAGTGCCAGACTTTTTTTAATGCTTCCAAATCAGATTCCATGTTGTAATGGCTTAACAAAGCTCCCTTGCTTCTTCCAGTTGTTCCAGAGGTGTAAAACATTATTGCGCCATCATCATTGCCAATATCAACATTAGGCTCTTTTTCACTGGCATTCTTTAAAAAATCATTGAAATTTATGAATTCATGGGAATTTACTGCTATAATATGCTTTAAGTCTTTAAGCTCGGGCAATGCCTTTTTCAGCTCTTCTAATCTTTCTTTATCTGTTATAATTGCCTTTGCTCCTGAATCATTGAGCATATATTTTATTTCCTCTTCCTTAAAGGAAGTGTTCAGTGGAACAACTATTGAGCCGTTTTTTAGAATTCCAACAAAGGAATATACAAGCTCAAGGCTGTTTGCAAGAAATAAAGCCACTCTATCTTTTTTTCCAACAGAATTATTTTTTAGGGCATTTGCTATTTTATTGGCTTTCTTTTCTATTTCCCCGAAAGTTGCTTCTTTACCTTCAAACTCAATTGCAACTTTATTTTTGTGCTTACTAAAAGTATTATTAAAGCGTAAAACAAGGCTCATAATATATATTGTATAGACACCTATTTAAAAATTTAACTTGAGTTATTTTGGTGCAGTCAACTTAAGACCGTCTGTGCCATTAAGGTATGGTCCTATAAATTGTATGAATCAAAACCCATTCCAATCCAAGCAAAGACAATCCAATGATAAGAAGAATCCATGAGATGTCCAAAGCGAGCTTTTTTTCTGTATAGGATGCAATCTCCTTAAAGACCTTTTTCAAAGAATCTTTGTCAGTTGCCCTAAAATACTTTCCATTTGCAGCTGATGCAATCTTTTTTAAGCCGTCTTCATCAAGTTTTGTGATGATATCAAGCCCTAAAAATTTACCTCCTGCTTCTGTGCCAATGCCTATAGAGTGTACAGTAATATCTCTTGCTTTTACATAATCAGTTGCAATATCAACAGGAGTGCCTACATTGCTCTGCCCATCTGTAAGCAAAATTATGACTTCTAATTTCTTATCTGAAGCTTTTGTTGTTGGAACTTTAGTCACAAGCAAATTTGCAGCTGTGATTAAAGTGTCTCCAATATTTGTGCCGCCGCCTTCTTTTATGTCCATAAGCTCTATTGTTTTCTTTAATTCTTCCTTGTTAGAGCTTATTTCCCTATCCACAAAAACAGCGCTGGCAAAGGAAACAATTCCAATGTCAAATTGGCCGACAACAGAATCCACAAAAGTGCTTGCAGCCTCTTTTGCAGCCTCTAGTCTTGTGGAGTTAAAGTCACTTGCAAGCATGCTTGTGGAAGTGTCAATTGCAATTACAAAATCAAAGTCACTGGCTTTGCCAATATACCATATTGTTGTTCCTGTTACAGAAAATATTAGAAGAATATAAACAGTTAGCCTTAAAAAAAGCAAAAAAAGGTTTTTGTTTGTAAAAAATCCATGATAAGTGTCTCCTAAAAAATTTCCTTTGGAAACCCTTTCAATAGCCTCGAAATTGGAAAATTTTAATGCTGCGGCTCTAACTTGCTTGAGCGTAAAAATATGTGTTAAAATCATAAATGGGATAAGCAGCAAAGTCCATAAATAAACCGGATTTGTAAATGTGACTTCCATTTATCTCATTCTCTTTGCCCTTTTTATAAAAAGGTTGGTTATTGGCTTAACAAACGATTCATTTGTTATGAGCTCTACAAAATCAGCGCCTGCATTTAAAAAAGCGTCCTTGATGAGCTTATCTTGCCTTAGAACATACGCTTCGTAATCTTCTCTTATGGAATTAGGCCTTACCAAAATTCTTTTGCCTGAAAAGGGATCTTCAAGCATTACCTGCCCATTATATTCCGGAAGTGTCATGTCTCTCGGATCCTTAGCCATAATGCCTATAACATCAAATTTTTTAGCCATCATCCTTACATATTTTTCCCAGTCATTTTTCAGCCCAATAAAGTCTGACATAATAATAACAACAGATGTTTGCTTTAGAAAGGCAAGAGTAAATTTCAATGCCTCGCTTAAATCATATTTGCCGCCATAATATTTTGGGTCAACTAAAGTGCTTATCAGATGGTGGTATTGCAGAAGCCCTTGTGATGGAGGCACATTCTTTACAATTTTGTCAGTAAATAACGCAAAACCTGCGCTGTCTCCGGCATTTAAGACGCCATAGCTTAGTGATGCGGCTAGCTCACCAACGTATTCCATTTTTAATTTGTCTATGGAGCCGTAAATCATGCTTGAGCTTACATCAATCAAAAAAAATACGCTTAGGTTTCTTTCCTCTACAAATTCCCTCACAAGAAGCTGCTTGCTTTTGACAGAAGCCTTCCAGTCAATAATTGCGGCATCATCATTTGCCGTATAAGGCCTGTAATCCTCAAATTCAAGCCCTCTGCCTTTGAATACGCTTTTGTAATTGCCAACGAATCCTGTATTTACAATCCTATTTGTTAGTATTTTTAGTCTTTTAACTCCTTCTGATAACTCTAATTTAAGCTCTTTTTTCATGGTATCGGAACTTTAGAGAGAATTTCGCTTATTATGTCTTCCATCTTAATAGCTTCTGCTTGTCCAGTATAATTTAAGATAATCCTGTGCCTTAGAACTTCGTAAGCCACATTCTTTACATGCTGAGGCCTTATGTAAGCATCGCCTCTCATTAAAGCATCTGCTTTTGCGCCAATAAATAAGCTTATGCATGCTCTTGGCGATGTTCCCAATTCAATGTATTTGCCTGTTTTTATGTTATATTTTTCCGGATACCTTGTTGAATTGGCTATATCTACAATATACTCCTTTATTTTTTCGCTATGGGCTATCTGCTTTGTTAAGTCCTGCATTTCCAATATCCTTTTTTGGGACAATACCGGCTTAATCTTAAAATCTTCGAAGTTTCTTATTGTAATATTTTGCTCAATTATTTTTTTTTCTTCCTCTTTGCTGGGGTAAGTCATTTCTGCTTTAAATAAAAACCTGTCAATCTGAGCTTCAGGCAAGGTATAAGTGCCTAATGTTTCTATTGGGTTTTGCGTTGCGAGGACAAAGAATGGAAGGTCCATTGGAAATGTTTCTTTTCCAATTGTGGCTTGCTTTTCCTGCATTGCCTCCAATAAGGCTGACTGCACTTTAGGAGGAGCCCTGTTGATTTCATCAGCCAAGACAAAATTGCTGAATATCGGCCCTTTAATGACAAAAAAGCCTTTATTCTCCTCATAAGAAGTTATTCCAACAATGTCAGTTGGCAGCAAATCAGGAGTGAACTGGATTCTCTTGAATTTGCAGCCGGTAGCCATTGCCAATGTTTTAATGACAAGTGTTTTTGCAATTCCGGGAATGCCTTCAACAAGAACATGTCCATTTGCAAGCAAAGCCTTAAGCAGGCTACCCACAATTTTTTCTTGCCCCACAACCACATTGGCAACTTCTCCCCTAACTTCGTCAAGATCTTCCTTGCATTTTTTAATTATGCTTTTGCTTGGCTCTTTCATACTGTACCTCTTTTTTAATAGTGCGTTATTGGCCTTGTGCTTCGCTAGTCATTGCCACTGCAAAACGCTAAAAAATCTGCAAAGCAGTTTTTTAGCGTTTTGAGCTAAACCACTGGCGTTTTTCCACCGTATAACGCATAAAATTTCTTGTTTTTGTATTCAAGAGTAAAAATATCCAAGTTGCAGTCCGTAGCCCTCATTTTTGCTATTGATATTTCTCTTGTCACCTTTCTGTACCTTTCTGTCGCCTGAAGCCTTATAATTCCATCAGCAAGGTATTCTTCCACCCCAAACTCGCTGAATTTTTCCTTTTCAGGAGGAGATTCTGAAATCAAAAATGAAGTTAAGTTAATGCCTTTGAAAAACTCAAATATGTAAAATAGCTTTGTCCTTGGATTGTCAAAATTGGACAAAATGTACAGGGCAGACAAGGAATCCAAGACAAAAAGATTGCATTTTATATCAGAAATCTTAACCAAAAGATTTTGTATTGCTTCCAGCCAGACAGTATTTGAGTAAAATTTTGTGGTTTTTGTCTTTTTTCTTATTGCGCCCATGTCAGCTATAATAAGGCTGCCTTTTTTTGAGGATTTTATCGATTTAATTGTTTTTTCAATTTCAGAGCTGTCCAATAGAATTTGCAAGTTTACCTTTGACACGTCAAAATCCAGATTGACCATATTCTTAATCAAGGATTCTGCTGACTGCTCCAAAGTGAGGTATAAGACAACATTGCCGTTAAGAGCTTCATTATACAATATGTTAAAGGCAACAGAAGATTTCATTGTTCCGCTTCTGCCGCTGACAAGGACTATGTGCCCTTCAGGAATTCCCCCCTGCAAGTTTTCATCTAAGCCGTCAATGTAGGTTTTTACCCTTTTAATGTCCTTTTTATTTGTTATGATTTCCATTTTCTCCCCTAAAAATTCCGCCGTTTGCGAACAGCAAAGTTTTTACCAATGCACGTTGGTTTTGTGCTTCGGCACCAATCGTCAATTGCAAATTTTTTGTCAATAATAAATTGACAAAAAATTTGTGGTTCGTCACTGCGAAATTTTCATCGCTTTTGATGAAAATTTCGTTTAAAAACACTAACTTTTTATAGTAATCTGATATTAATTTAGCTTATTATACTTGGTATATTTAAATATTTTTAAATGGCTGAAGAAAAAAAAGAGGCAATTAATAAAAATGAAATTCTTAGGAAGCTTATTGTAGGTAAATTGCAGTCTATTGAAAAAGAAAAGTTTGAGCAAAAATCTTTAGATAGGTTTAGCTTAGTCTTTAGGGCATTCCTTCTGCGCTATTTAAATTTGAATTATGAGTTTACGCAGGAAGAGCTTTTTAATGAGATGGAGAAGAGAAAAGTTCATTCAAAGCTAAGAAGCGTTATAATCCATATAGTCAGCGTGCTTACAGAAGCGCTATATGAAGACAAGGAAATTTCTGAAGCTGAGTTTAAATCACTCCTAAAAGAAGCGAAGTCAGTTGTAAATTCAGCTACTGCTGGTGAAAAAGAAAAAATAGAAGCCCCTAATAAGACAAAAAGAACGTTTTTTGGAATACTGCAAAAGATTGGCTTGGCAAAAACAAAGGAGGAAAGAGAAAAAGGGGTTATAAAGGAAGAAAAACAAAAAAAACAAAAAAGGCTTGAGGAAAAAGAAAAACTTGAAGAGAAAAAGAAAAAATCAAAAGAAAAAAAGAAGAAAGAAGAGCTAAAAAAGAAAAAAAATGAGGAGAGAAAAAAAAGAATTCTTGGTTTCTTGCACAAGCTCGGCTTGATTAAGACTGAAGAAGAGAAAAAACAGCTCGAAAGGCAAAGAGAAGAGCTTAAGAAAAAAGAGGAAGCCAAAAGAAGAAAGGAGGAAAGCATAGCCTCGCAACTTAAGGCTGAGCAAAAGAAAGAAGAAGAGAAAAACGCTAAAAAAATCAGGGAATGCAGGGAGATTATTAAAAAAGGCTACGGGGCTTTAGCAAAAAGCAATGTAGAGGAGTCAAGTAAAATTTATCTTAAGGCAATGAACTGTTATTTAGCTTTGCCGGAAAGAGTAAAAGAGAAAATATTCAGGGACATAAGCGCGTATTATAAAAAATTGCTGCAAAAAAAACAGGAGATTGATTTAAGCAAAAAAACTGGTGTTAAGGAAGAGCCTGAACAAAAGCAACAAAGAACAAAAGAAAACACAAAAGAAAGAATAAAAGAAAAAATAAAAGAAGGGGCAAAGGAATGGAAAAAAACCATATTTTCCTATATTTTTCCTGCCAAAATTTTTAAAATCTTTAAAATTTTTGCAAAACAAGAAAGTAAAATGGCAGAAAAGCCTGTGCATATTATTGGATGGAAAGACTCAAAAGACGAGCTTACAAGAATAAACGGAATAGACAATAATGCAGCAAAGGCATTGATTAATGCAGGAATCATTGAATTTTCCGATTTAGCTTCTATAAATGCAAAAAAGATGTCAGAAAAAACAGGCATTAAAGAAAAAACCTTGGAGCAATGGAAACTTAATGCTCAAAATGAAATAAGGAAGATGCTTAAGGAAGCGATGGGGAAATAAAAGCAGCAATGCCGCATAGATATAGTAAAAGGCACAAAAATTCGAGCAATAGACATGCTTTTACTTACTAAAAAACGCTTTGCGTTTTTTGTATGCCTCTGGGATATTACGAACGGACAACTATTGCCCAATGGATTTTGTCCGTGAGTATAGATTAGTTAAGGACTTTAAAATTGTTCTAAATTTAGTAACTGCTAACAAAGCTTTGTTTGACAAGTCCGTCTGTGCCATGACAAAGCCTTAAGATGGGTTTTTGCGAAAGTCTAATTTGTGCTTGTGCGGAGCCTTATACTCCTCTCAACTTCGCAATGCTGTGGCATTGCTCAGGTCGCTTATCACAATCCTGTGGAACTTTTCTGAATTGGCAATTACGCACAAGCACTTACTTTCGCAAAAACCCTTTATGGAGTGTTAGAAGTTACTAAATTTAAATTGAATAAAATTTTTAATATTCGCTGAACAGCTTAACCTTGATATACGCAGAAACAGATATTCCGAGCTTTTTTGCTGATTCTTCTATTCTTGCTTTTTCAGCATCAGTAAGATAGACATGAACCATTAACTTTCTGCTTTCCTTTTGTTGAGTGTCTTTCATTTTTCGCTAAACAGCATTACTTTTATATAAGCGGAAACTGAGATGCCAAGCTTTGTTGCTTCTTCTGAGATTCTTTCCTTTTCTTCCAATGTCAGATAGACATGGACCATCTCCCGCTTATTTGTCATATCAGCTTATAGCCTCCGACGGAGCATTTTTCTCAGCTCCTTTTCTTCATCTTCCAGCGATTTAACTTCCTTTTTTGTGGGACCTATCTTCTTCTTGTGGTGTTTTTTCGACAAGCTGAAACTGAATTTTGGAAGTTTCCATTTGATTCTGCTAATGCCATAAATTACAAGCGCAAGAAGCATAATTAAGATGAAAATCAGCAAAGGCATGCTTATCTTAAATCCAACTTTCTTTGCCGGTTTTGGAAGAACAGGCTTTAGTCCTTTATCCCCTACAAGCTGCCTGCATGCGTTAATTGCGCTTTCAATCAGCGCAATTGACTTCTGGAATTCTTTTTTCTCAAGGGAAGACTCAGCTTGCTTCAGCAATTCCTTCAGCTCCAAACATTCAGGATTCTGCTCAAATAAGTCAAGCGTGAACTTTAATTTCTCCTGTATAACAGTCCTGTTGCCTTTATAGACGTCAATTGCATCCAAAAATACAGTCACAGATTCTGTGAGCTTTGGAGTCTTTACATTAGCTATAATCTTAATTTCATTTCTCGTTTCATTAGAAGGCTGCAAATTAGTTTTTATTATCGCGCTTGTTGAGACTGTCTCATTTATATTTAATGAGCTGAAGAAAGTATTCGCTATCTCTAATGTGATGCCTTCCCTGCTTATTTCATGGCTTAAGGTAATGTTATTGAGGTTAACATCCCCGCTATTTTTTAATAACAATGGCAAGGTTATGCTGTCATTTGTTCTTACAGTTAATGGCGATGGGACTATTATGTCTAATGAAGCTACTTTGGTTATTATAGAGCCGCCTCCTGCTCCTCCTCCTCCACCTCCTCCGCCGCCAGAGCTTACTGTAGTTGTCACAGTTTCTGTTGTTGTAGTTGTTGCTGTTTCAGAAACCAAGAAAACAGACAAGCTGTTTACAACAGCAGATATTATGTTTAATGTTGTGTTTAAAGTTGTGCTTAGTTGTGTGAAAGAGCAGCTTGACTGGCTATCGCATTTATACATCCTTAAGCCTGTTTCATCATCCAAACTTGATTCCAGAGAAGTATAATTATAGCTCACAGTTATATTGCTGAATTGTGTAACATTTGTTTTTATCTCAAATTCCGTTACAATTCTCTGTCCAGAAGGAGCAGATATATTTCTTGCAAGATTTGTGTAGTTTAGGATATTTGTGGTGTTAGTCAGATTTAATTTATTTATTATTACAGTAGGCTTTTCTGTCCTTATCTCCACATCATATGATGAATTTTCCGGCACATTAGTAACTATTACGGTGCCATTCCTTATTGAGTTGGCTGAGCACACATCAAGGAAGCCGATTGAAGTTAAATTAATTCCTGTTACATTAATGGTTTTCACTGCTGTAACTGCGTAAAATACAGAGCTTTTGTTGTATGTTTTGCCTTCTATGTCTAGAACAGTTGAGTTTAATGTGTAATTTCCAGTCTCATTCAAGAAGTGCAAGTAGTTATGAGTGTAAATTAAGCTATCTTTGGTGAATGACGTTAAGTTCAGTATTGTTATTATGCCGGATGGATTTATTATAGTTGCATTTGTTGAATTTATTAAAGTGTCTAAGCTTGATTTTAGGCTTATAGTTACATTTGTGCTGTTTAATGAGTAAGTTTCATTTGAGCATATGTAGCTTATTGTCGGGCTTGTAGCTGCCTTTGACAAGATTATCTGCATGTAAGCGGTTGTTGTCAAGTTGTTTGTTGAGTTAAAGCCGTATGCTGTTACGTTTAAGTATTGGGCTGTTAGGCTTGAAAATGAAACGTTTACATGCCATGTGTTGCTTGTGTTTGATGCCGTGTAATTTGTATTGTTGAGCTGTATTGTAACATTACTTATCCAATCTGTTCCGTTTATTTCAGAAATTGCTATTTCTGTTGTGTTTGCCGGATAAAATTTGCTGTCATTTGTCGGAGCAGTTATGTTTAATGCTGCTGCTATTGACTTTAACTCATAATAATCAGAATAATTGCTGTAATTTGAGCCATCGTAAGCCCTTACTTTCCAGTATCGTGTTCCATCTCCCAAGCTGCTTGCATTTTGCTTTAAGTCCAAATGCGTTGTTTTTATTGCCGTTCTATTCAAGTCTATATTTGTGAATGAAGCGTCTTTAGCCACTAACAGCTCATAGGTTATATTGTCATTATCTATATCTGTTGAAGCGTTCCATGTAAAGTTAATGTTATCGTAGAGTTTCAAACTATTGTTTGAAGGCAAAGTTATGTTAAATGCTGTTGGTGGAGTATTTTGAAAGGTTTCATACCTAAATGCGCTTGTGGAAATTCTTGACTGGTTTTGCTTGTCGTAAGCTATTACGCGCCATGTCCAGTTTATGAAAGGCGCTAAAGAGCTTGTAAGCATAAATGAGGAGTTGCTTGAATTTCCTCCTGCCTTAAAAGTGTAATTTAGGTATGAGAATGCAGAGCTGGTGCTTATTTCAATTGTGTAATTGGCAAAGTTCGGCTCAAAAGTATCCTGCCAGTCTAAGTTTGGAGTGAAGTTTGTGCTTCTTGTCCCGTCTGTTGGAGTTGATAAGTCAAATGCTGATGGAGCTGTTGTGTCCTGGACTTTTAATTCAATAGAAGTTGTATTAAAGTTTCCTGCAGAGTCATTTGCAAATAATAAAATAGTATAGTTTCCTATTATTGTTAAGTTTATTGTTGTTAAGGTCGTATTTTGAGTGTATTGAGCAAAAAATGTTCCGTTTGGATAGCTGACATTTACGTATGTTGCATTTAAATTTGTATCAGAGGCTGTAAAATTAACTGACACGTTTTCTGTTCCAAATTCTGCTGGATTTGGAGTTATATTTAATATTAATGATGATGGTGCTGTTCTGTCTATTGTGAAAGTTATTGTTTGATTTGCGCTATGATCAAATCCATCAGTTATGCTAACATTTAATATGTAAGTTCCGTCTGTAGCATTAAATGTTGTGTTTCTTGCTGTTGAATCATTTAATCTTCCATTAATATAGTAATTTATTGTTATTGCGTCATTGTCTGCATCTGCTGAAAATGTAACATTTAAGTTAAGCGCAGTTGCATTTGTAAATAGGTTATTTGTCGGATATAATATTGAAAGGTCTGTTGGAAGCCTGTTAGCTACTGTTATTATTGTATCATTAGTGTAAAAATTATTTACTGTGTCATTTACCCTTACTGTAAAGTTAATTACTTCTCCTCTGCTTACATTTATAGTTACATTCTGGCTTATTTGGGCGCTTGTGCCGGATAAAGAGAAGTTAAAGTATCTTTTGAAGCCTGAAATATTGACTATTGCTTGGGCAATGCTTAACCCTTTAGCATCTGTTATATTGGCTGTTATGTTTATTATGTCATTTATTGTGATATTTGCCAATGACTTGTTTAATGAAGTGTTTGCCTTTGGCGGAGTAGCGTCTATTGTTACAGTAAAGTTAGAGCTGTTAAAAGCCGAATTTCCAGCCAAATCATTGCATGAAACATCCCATACAAATGTGCTGTCGTTTAACGTAACTGCTGAAAATGTGTTTTGCGTTGCGTTTATTGCATTTTGCATTGTTATGTTTGAGCGCCATGTTCCTGTAAAGTTAAAGTATAAGGTGCAGTTTCCTAAGTTCCTGTCTAAAGGAGTTATTATTGGAGTAAATGAAGCTGGGCTTAATGTATTGTTTTCTGGAGAATTTAGCAAGACTGTAGGGCTTATTCTATCAATAGTAAAATTAACTGTGGAGTTTGCTGAAAAGTCTATGGTGTCATATAAGCTTACATTAAGAATATAATATCCATCAGAAGCATTAAGTGTTGTATTTACTGATGATGTTTGGTTTAATAAGCTATTAATGTAGTAGTATATTGTTATTGCTTGACCTTCAACATCTTCTGTAAATGTTACATTTAGAGGCAATGGTATTGCATTAAAGTAATGGTTGTTTATTGGCTGCAAGATGCTTAAGCCTTGCGGAGGAGTGTTTGTAACTTCTAATATTGTATCATTCGTATCAGTATTATTAGCCAAATCAAAAACTTTTGCTGTAAAGTTAACCATGCCTATGCCATGCAAAGTTATGTTTTGGCTGAATGTTGCTGTTGCTCCCCTGCTTAATGTAAAGTTAAAGTACCTTACTAATCCGGAATCATTAATTGCTATCTGCCCTAAGCCTAATCCTATATCATCAGTTGCATTAGCAGTTATATTTATTACATCATTTCCTTTTATGCTTGAGGATTTGTTTAGTGTTGCGTTAACTATTGGAGCAATTGTATCTAAAGTAAAGTTTACTGTTATATTGTCATGATGCGCCACTGAATCTGTAATGCTTACATTCAATAAATAATATCCATCAGAGGCATTAAAAGTTGTGTTAAGTGCAGTTGAGTCATTTAATTTTCCATTAACATAATAGTTTATAGTTATAGCATCACTATCAGCATCAGCTTTAAAAGTCACATTGAATGGAATTGGCTTGCTGTTAAAATAATGATTTAATGTCGGCGATAAAACACTAAATTCTCTTGGAGGAGTGTTTGCTACAGTTATTATAGTATCATTTGTTTTGAAGTTATTTGAGGTATCATTTACCCTTACTGTAAAGTTAATTACTTCTCCTCTGCTTACATTTATAGTTACATTCTGGCTGAATTTGTCAGAAGTTCCGGATAATGAGAAGTTAAAGTATCTTTTGAAGCCTGAAATATTGACTATTATCTGCCCAAAGCTCAATCCAGTCTCATCTGTAGCATTTGCTGTTAAGTTTATTATGTCATTTATTGTTATGTTGCTTAGGGATTTGTTTAATGAGCTGTTTGCTATTGGTATTATATTATCCGCTACGGTTATTATTGTTTCATTTTGCTTAAAGTTGTTTGAAGTATCATTTACTCTTCCAGTTATGTTTATTGCGCATCCTACTGTGCAGCTTATTGTTATGTTTTGGCTGAACTGCGCTAAGTTTGCATTGCTTAACGAAAAGTTAAAGAACCTTTTTTCTCCGGTGTCATTAACAATTATTTGCCCGAAGCTTAAGCTTACATTGTCTGAAGCGTTGAATGTTGCGTTTATTATATCATTCAAATAAATTAGGTTATAGCTTTTATTTAAAGTGCCGTTGATTATCGGCAATACTGAATCTATGGTAAAGTTAATTGTCTGGTTTGCTGAATGCTCAATGCCGTCAGTAATGCTTACACTCAATATGTAAGTGTCATCTGTTGCATTAAATGTGATATTTGTATTAGTAGACACATTTAAAGTTCCGTTAATGTAGTAGTTTATAGTTATAGCATCATCATCTTTATCTTTAGTAAATGTGATATTTAATGGAACTGGTATTGCGTTAGTGTAAAAGTTATTTGCCGGATATAAAATTGTCAATCCAGAAGGTATGCTGTTTGCTACAGTTATTATTGTATCATTTGTTTTGAAGTTATTGGAAGTGTCATTAGCTCTTGCTGTAAAGTTAATGACAGAGCCTCTTGTTGTATTTATTGTAATATTTTGAGAGAAAGATGCTGCTGTTCCAGACAATGAAAAGTTAAAATATCTTTTTTCTCCTGTGTCATTAACTATTATTTGACCGAAGCTTAATCCAGTCTCATCTGTTGCATTTGCTGTTAAGTTTATTATGTCATTTATTGTGATATTGCTTAATGATTTGTTTAATGTTGCATTAACTATTGGAGGAGTGAAGTCAGCAACAGTTAAATTAACGCTATTTTCTCCATAAATCCCATCAAAAGTTGTGTTTACTTTTATTGTGTAAGTTCCAGCAGCAGATGGAG
>JACPMQ010000005.1 GCA_016185955.1 Candidatus Woesearchaeota archaeon
ATATAAGCTCCACTATTGTAAAGGCATCATGTATTTCAGCAACATCAATGTCCTTTGGCTTTACTTTTGCCTGCTTATAGGCATCTTCAGCAGCCTTTTTCGTCGCTGCCCAAGTCACCATATCTTCCCTTTCAAAAGTTGCCATGTAATCAACTGCTAATCCAGAGCCTGATATCTTAACATCGCTCTTATCTTTGCTTATTACACATGCAGCGCCTCCGTTTACATTTATGCTGCAGTCAAACAATCTTAAAGGGCTTGCAACAATTGGGCTTGACTTAATTTGCTCAAGAGTAACTTTTTTCTTATAAAATTTTGCTTTTGGGTTTAAATAAGCATTTTCATGATTCTTTAAGGCAATCAATGCAAGGTCATCGGAATTGCTTCCATACCTTAAAAAATGCTGCTGCGCCACTAATGCGTTTTGCGCAGGAAAAATCATGCCTTCGCTCTGCTCATATACTCTATCAGCAGCTTCTAATATTCGGTCAGTTACTGTTGCAGAAGTGCTAGTTACTAATTTATCTATGCCAACAACAAGGACATTATCATAATTTAGCCTAATTGCAGTCCACAAAGCAACTCCACCTCCACCGCAGACAGCAGGCGCCCTTATTATTGGCATCTTTTTTTTGAAATAGCTGCTTAAAAAAGAGTTATAATGCCTTTGCCTTTCCAAGCTTGTCGAATTATCGCTGTTCGAAACAACAACAGCGTCAATTTTATTTATGTGTAACCCAGAGTCACGCATTGCACTGATTATTGCCTCTTTTGCGTAGTCCATTGTATTCCTGTCTTCCATGTCAAATTCTGTCATTCCGACTCCTTTAATATAGTACATTTTAACTTCTGATTTTAGAACAGCGGAATTTTACAATGTTATTTTTTTGCAGCGTATTTTCCCCTAAACCAGTTTTTGTCAACTATAGCCAAAATCATTTTCGCTTCCGAAACAAATTTGTCATTGGCAAAAACCTTTCCGCTTACAAACGCGATTTTTTTTGTCTTAAACAAAAGTCTTGCCTCATACCTTATTTCATAGCCCGGAAATACGGGCCGCAAAAACTTTGCGCTCCATATCTTATAAGCCAAAATATCTTTTGTTTCATGATTTTCTACATTATACCTAATTAATAATGTAGCAGCTTGTCCAATGCCTTCTACAATTAAAGCCCCGGGCATTATTGGGAAACCTTTGAAGTGGCCTTTAAAGTAATCCTCATCCTTGCTTATTTTTTTTGTTGCCACTATTTTTTTCTTCTCGAGCTTTAAAACCCTGTCCATCATCATAAATGGCTCGTCATAGGGTATAATTTTTTTAATGTTTTCCTTGCTTATTTCACCCTTATCATCCTTAAATTGCTCTATTGACTGCATAAGCCGACAAACTTTAGAGCATTTAAATAAGTTTCGTTGGCGTATGGAAAAAGATTTAAATAACATCAAAATTAAGTAATTATTATTATGGCAAATAGGCTCATTGAAAATAAGGTATTTGTATACATGCTATTATCCATATTCGCAGTTTTTTTTATCATGTTTATAATAAGGCCAAGCATTATTGGCTATATTGCCTACCAGCAGGTTAAAAACACAAATTATTCTCTGCAAGATTATGGATATAACATTCAGGAGTTAAAGTCAAAGCTTGCAGTTTCAAATGTGAATTTATCCGCATGCAGCGATTTTAACAACAAGCTTTTAGTTAATTTGGAGTCATGCTCCAATAAACTCTCGGATTACAAAAGCAGTCTTATGGCTTTGCAGATAAACTTCACATTATCTAAAAATATTTATGAGGATATGATAAAAAGTTTAAAGGCTGAGATAGAGAAAAGAAACAAGGAGTCTAATGAGCAGATAAAAGAGCTAAAAGAGAAATTAAGCAAGATTGATGCCGAAAAAGAAAAAGAAGTCAATGATATGAAGAATATCTATGATAATATAGCATTAAATACAGCAAACAATCTTTGCTGCAAAGCGAGGATTGACAATCCCCAAATAAAATATTATAAGGTAGAAAACAATAAAGTAATTTGCCTTGAAGAAAGCGGGTTAAACTTCTCGTGCTAAATTTCCACCGCTCTTAAGAGCGGTGGAAATTTAGTAGTGGCGATATTACAAAGAAAAACAATGCTAGCCAATCATCATTGCATTTTTTCGTAACATTTGATTGGCGAAAAATTTGTGGCGGAATTTTTACATTTTTGCTGCAATCTCTGCAGCCTTTAGAGTATTGTCTAAAAGCATTGCAATTGTCATAGGGCCAACACCACCTGGAACTGGTGTTATATAGCTTGCAATTTCTTTCACACTTTCAAAGTCAACATCTCCAACAACTTTGCCCATTACCCTATTGATGCCGACATCAATCACAATCGCATTTTTCCCCACCATACCCTTTTTAATGAATCTTGGCTTACCGCATGCAACAACAAGAATATCAGCATTTTTTGTATGCTCTTCAAGATTTTTTGTCTTTGAATGGCATAATGTTACAGTCGCATTTTCCTGCAGCAAAAGCAACGCTGTAGGCTTTCCGACTATCTTGCTCCTGCCAACAACAACTGCATTTTTTCCTTCTATATTTTGCCCTGTTGATTTTATCAGCTCAATGCATGCCCTTGCAGTTGCCGGCAGCAGCATATTATTATCATTTACCAAATTGCCCAAGCTTAAAGGCGTAAATCCATCAGCGTCTTTATGAGGCAGAATTGAGTCAATAACCAAATGCTCGTTAATATGCTTTGGCAGCGGAAGCTGCACTATTATCCCATGTATCTTTTTGTTTTGGTTTAACTTGTCTATCAAATTCAATAACTCGCTCTGCTTTATTCCCTCATCTAAATTATATCTTTCACAATAAAATCCCACTTCCTTGCATGTTTTTTCCTTAAAGTTAACATAAATTTCAGATGCCGGATTATTTCCAACTAAAACTATTGCAAGCCCCGGGCTTTCCTTTATTTCTTTAACTCTTTTTTTTATATTTTCTAAAAACGAGGATGCTATTTTTTTTCCATCTATGATTTTGGCAGGCATTTTTATTACCCCAAATTACCTCAAAATGTCCAAGCCTGGATAAAGCGGGAAATGTTTGCATAATTCCAAAACTTCGTTTCTGACTTTTTCAATTACACCTTTATCCTGATAGTTGTCAATAACCTTTGCAATTAATTTTCCTATTACTTCCATTTCACTTTCCTTGAAGCCTCTGGTTGTTACAGCAGGAGTTCCTAATCTTATTCCGCTTGGATTAAATGGAGTATTAGGCTCATAAGGTATTGTGTTTTTATTAACATAAATCTCTGCTTCTCCCAACGCATTTTGAATTTCCTTTCCTCTGCCTATAAGCCCCTTATTTACCAGCTTTATAACCATTAGATGGTTGTCTGTTCCGCCTGTAACAAGATCCAGTCCTTGACTCATTAATGAGTCTGCCAGTGCTTTCGCATTCTTTACAATCTGGCTGCAATATTGCTTGTATTCTGGCTGCAATGCCTCTTTAAATGCAACTGCCTTTGCAGCATTAACATGGTCGTGAGGGCCTCCCTGCAATCCTGGAAAAACTGCCGCATCAATTTTTTCTGCAAGATTTTTCTTTCCATTTTTATCTAGCTTATCTTCTGTCTTGCACATTATAATGCCTCCTCTTGGACCTCTTAAAGTTTTGTGCGTTGTGGTTGTAACCACATCGCAATACGGCACAGGATTTTGGTGCAAGCCTGTTGCGCATAAGCCCGCAATATGCGCAATATCTGCAAAATGATAAGCATTAACACTATCACAAATTTCCTTAAATGCCTTGAAATCTATTTTTCTTGGATAAGCGGTTAAGCCAGACAAAATCATTTTCGGCTTTATCTTTTCTGCTTGCTTTTCGATTTGCTCATAATCCAGAAGCTCAGTTTCCTTATCAACAGTATAAGGAACGCAATTATAATTTCTTCCAGAAAAATTTACAGGCGAGCCATGCGTTAAATGCCCTCCTGCGCTAAGGTCAAAGCCCATAAAGGTATCATGCAAATTCAGCAAAGCAAAAAAAACAGCCTGGTTCGCGGGGCTGCCAGAATAAGGCTGCACATTCACATGCTCCGCGCCAAATAACTTTTTTGCCCTTTCTATGGCCAAGCTCTCTATTAAGTCTATAAATTGATTGCCTCCATAATATCTTTTCCCGGGGTAGCCTTCAGAATATTTATTTGTGCATAAGGTGGCATACGCTTGCAAAACAGCTTTGCTTGTAAAATTCTCGCTTGGAATCAACTCAATGCCGTTTCTTATCCTTGCCCCTTCTTTTTTTATCAGCTCGTAAATTTCTGCATCAGACTTATCTATAGAATCCATCATATTATACATAAAAACCACCCAAAAGTTCGGATAAGCCGATGTTTAAATAGTTTTTGGATGTCACTCGTTAGAAATCTTTATATACATAATAACCGCGTTATTGTTGTGCAAATGACATTACAACATTATAAACTTTTTGATAAAAGAGGCGTAAGCCCTTTAATAGCAACAGTTTTGCTAATTTCCTTTGCAGTAGCATTAGGAGCAGTTGTAATGAACTGGAGCAGAAATCTTGACATCTCAAAGCCAAATGACAAATGCGCAGATGTAAGCATAAAAATGCGGAATATCGGCAGCTATGAAATGTGCTATTCTGGTTCAGGAAAAAATGGTTACATTAACTTTATTATTAGTAATGACGGAAAAACTAATGTTGAAGGGATTAGCATATGGTTTATAGGAGAAAAAGGCACTAGGCTTTCTGATTTTGACCAGCTATCAATAAAAAAAGGAGAGATTCTTGGCATCAAAGATAAATCAGTGCCTTATGATTTTGGTATACATGGAAAAATAAAGCAAGTGCAGTTTATCCCAAAAATAAAAGTTCAGAATTCAACAGAGATATGCTCGGCAAGCTCCATTAAAGTCGCTAAGATAGGAATTTGCGGTTCGTGAACTAAAGCCACTATTTTATAAGGGATTGCCCCAATGGACTGAAATAAAACAAAAAGAAGGTTGTGACCAAGCCGAATATGATTAGTATTGCTTCCTGCATTATCTGGTGAAATCTTGTGAAGTCTCTTGTGGCATTAACCACATCACTTTCAGTTATTATCCCGACTAGATTATTGTTTTCTACAACTGGAAATACCTTTATTTTATCTTCCATGAGCTTTTTAATAATGTAAGAATAATTTGTTTCCGGCTCTATAGCAAGGAAATCCTTGTTTATAACATCTTTTACTTTAACCTTGCTCAAATCTTTTTTCAGGGTTCCTGCTATAAGGCTTTTTTCTGTGACAATTGATAAAGGCAAATTATTTTTTACAACAAGAAGAATGCTCACACGCTTGTCTACCATTAACGCTTTTGCCCTTATCATTTTATCTTAAAAAAGTCAAAAATTTTGCCAAATGCCTATAAAAGAAAAAAATAAAAAATTCAAATGCCATAAATATCATAAGCACGGCATTCTGCACATTTCTGTGGAATCTTACGTTTTGGCTTATTGCATGAACAACGCTGTTTTCTGTGAGCAAGCCAACTAAATTTCCGTTTTCAACAACAGGATACTTTCTGAAATGCCTTGCACCCATAATTTTATTGGCTTTGTCAAGCCTTGCATTAACGTCAATTGTGGTTACAGGAGAACTCATTATTTTTGTTGCTTTCTCTCTTTGGCTATTTTTTTTTAATGCAAAATTCCTTATAATGTCAGATTCTGTAATTATGCCTATGGGCTTTTTATTTTCTACAATAATAACGCAGCCATAAGAATTTTTTGCAATAATGCCGACAACATCAGAAACATTTGCATCTTTTCCCAAAGTCGGGACATTTGTATTCATTATCTTGCTTACTTTAGTCATATCTAAAATTATAATAATCCATGTTTAAAAAGTTTTCTGTCGAATAAAAGAAATTAGTGTTGCTGCTGCCTTATCTGCCATAATTTTGAAAAGACTAAATGCTTCTTCGCGCTCCATTTTAATTTATCTTTTTAAATTCCTTAATTAAAAAAGCCTCTGAGGGGATTTGCACCCCCGACCTTTGCCTT
>JACPMQ010000006.1 GCA_016185955.1 Candidatus Woesearchaeota archaeon
AAATATAGGAACGGAACATCTATTACGATTATTGACTTCCGTTCCTATACTTTGTGTTCTCTAGCATAGTGGCGCAATAATTATTGTTCCATTATTTAGTTGCGCCACTATACGCACAAGCACTTACTTTCGCAAAAACCCCACTTACCGAAAAAATTCTGTTAGCAGTCACTGTGCAAAGAAAAATTTATAAACATACTAAAAAACCGAAATCTTGATTTTATTTGATTTTATGGAGCTGTAAATGGTAAAAAAAGTAGTAGCTGATTTTAAGGTGGAGTATTTGCAGGTAATGGATGAAGAAGGCAAAATTGACAGGAAGCTTATGCCGGATTTGCCTGACAAGCAGATAAAGGAAATGTATGAGCTGATGGTTTTAATGCGTACTTTTGATGACAAGGCTTTTTCTCTGCAAAGGCAAGGCAGGATAGGAACTTACATACAGTTTAAAGGGCAGGAAGCGTCTCAATTAGGAACTGCTTACGCTCTTAAAGATATGGACTGGATATTCCCAATGTACAGAAGCGGAGGAGCTTTAATTGCAAGAAAGCATCCAATGCACATGATTTTGCAATATTATGGCGGAGATGAAAGAGGGCTAAAAAGCCCGGAAAATGTAAATAATTTTCCAATTTCAATTCCGGTAGGAACACAGACACCGCACGCTGTAGGATGTGCATGGGCATCAAAGCTGAAAAATGAGAAAACTGTTTCATTGGTTTACACTGGCGACGGAGGAACTTCAAAAGGGGACTTTCATGAAGGCTTGAATTTTGCCGGAGTTTTTAAGGTTCCATGCATTATTGTATGCGAAAATAACCAATATGCAATTTCTGTTTCAAGAAAACAGCAGACAGCTTCGGAAACAATTGCCCAAAAGGCAATTTCTTACGGCATAAATGGCACACAAGTAGATGGAAATGATATTTTTGCAGTTTACAAAGCCGCTAAAGAGGCTGTGGACAATGCAAGAAATGGGAAAGGAGCCACATTAATTGAATGTATTACTTATCGGCTTGCAGACCACTCTACATCAGATGATGCAAAAAGATACAGAAATGATAAAGAAGTTGAGTCATGGACAAAAAAAGATCCGATAATAAGACTGGAAAAATATATGAGAAGCAAAAAACTGCTTGATGACAAATATAAGGAAGAGGTTGCAAAAAAAGCAAAAGAGCAGGTTGAAAAAGAAGTTATGATTTATGAAAACACAAAAGACCCTGATGCTGAAGATATGTTTAGATACACTTATGCTGAAATGACAGGTAATCTTAAGGAGCAGCTAAATCAGCTTAACGAGCTAATATGAGCAAAATGAATATAGTGCAGGCTGTAAACTCAGCGTTAAGAAACGAGCTTCAGAGAGACAAAAGAGTCATGATTTTAGGAGAAGATGTTGGAAAAAACGGAGGAGTTTTTAGATGCACGGATGGATTGCAGCAGGATTTTGGTGATAATAGAGTTGTTGACACTCCATTGTCAGAAGTCGGAATTATCTCAACATCAATTGGGCTTGCGGTAAATGGAATGCTGCCTGTAGCAGAAATACAGTTCTCAGGATTTATTTATGCTCCTTTAGACCAATTAGTTACTCATGCTGCGCGAATACGGTCAAGAAGCAGGGGCAGATTTTCAGTTCCCCTTGTTGTAAGAGCACCTTTTGGCGGCGGCATAAGGGCTTTGGAATTGCATTGCGAATCTGTTGAGACAATATTTTCGCATATTGCCGGCTTGAAGGTGGTTATTCCCTCTCATCCTTACGATGCAAAGGGCCTTTTAATCTCTGCTATAAGAGATCCTAATCCAGTTATTTTTCTCGAGCCGATGCGCGTTTACAGGGCAATAAAAGAAGAAGTTCCTGATGAGCCATATACCATACCATTAGGCAAAGCTGAAGTAGAGCAGGAAGGCTCTGACTTAACTGTTATTTCTTATGGCGCTATGATGAAATACACAAAAGAGGCTCTTGAAAAATCAAATTATTCTGCAGAGATTATTGATGTCAGAACAATATCTCCATTGGATACAGATACCATAATAAATTCTGTAAAAAAAACAGGAAGATGCGTAATAGTCCATGAAGCCCAAAAAACATGCGGCTTTGCAGCAGAGATAATAGCAAGAATAAATGAAAAATGTTTTTTTAATTTAGAGGCTCCAATAGAAAGAGTGACAGGTTTTGATGTTCCATTTCCCTTTGCAAAGCTTGAAAATTATTATCTTCCTGATGAAAAAAGAATTTTGAAAGCAGTGGATAAAGTGATGAGCCAATAATAAACCAATAAAATGCCATACGAATTCAAATTTCCGGATGTTGGAGAAGGTATTACTGAAGGAATAATAGTGAAGTGGAAAGTAAAGGAGCGCGATAATGTAAAAATAGACCAAATTATAGCAGATATAGAGACAGACAAAGCTGTTGTAGAAATACCAAGCCCTAAAGAAGGCATTATCTTAAAACTCTACCATAAGGAAGGAGAAACAATTAATGTGGGAGATGTTCTTGCTGTAATAGGAGAAGAAAATGAATCCATAGGCATAAAGCAGGAAGCTAAAATAGAAGGAAAAAAAGAAGACAAAAAGCCTTATACTGGCAGCGTTGTGGGATTTCTTGAGGAAGCGTCTGACGAAGCAGAAAAGAAAGAGATAAAAAAAGGGATAAAAACAGATTCAGCAACAAAAAAAATTCTTGCAGCTCCTGTTGTAAGAAAGCTTGCAAAGGAATTAAATGTCAATCTTGAAAATGTTGCTGGAACCTGCGATGATGGAAAAATAAGTGAAGAGGACGTTAAAAAATTTGCCGCTAAAACTGCGGAAAAAAAGCCAGCAATTAAAGTGACAAAAAAATATGATTTCTTCGGCTATGTTGAAAGAGTGCCTCTAAAGGGCATAAGAAAAATTACTGCGCAAAAAATGAGGGAAGCGGTTATGAATGCAGCATTAGTCACACATCATGACCATATTGACGTAACAAAGCTTTCAGATTTAAGAACAAAAGAAAAAGAAAATGCAGCGAAAAAAGGAGTTAAATTAACTTATCTTCCGTTTATAATAAAAGCCGCAATAGAAGCTTTAAAAAAGCATCCTTATGTGGCATCAAGCATTGAAAACGATGAGGTAATAATAAAAAAATATTATAATATTGGAGTTGCTATTGACACTCCAGACGGCTTGATAGTTCCTGTCATCAAGGGCGCTGATCAAAAAAGTTTAGCTGATTTATCTGTTGAAGTCAGCAATTTTGTTGAAAAGGCAAAAACAAGAAAAATTGATTTAATGGAGCTTAAAGGCGGAGTTTTTACAATAACAAATATAGGAGTCATAGGAAGCACTTATTTTACCCCAATAATAAATTATCCTGAAAGCTGTATTCTTGGAACTGGAAGAATAGAAGACAGGGCGTCAGTTGTTAATGGCAAAATTGAGATAAGAAAAATAATGCCGATTTCATTTACTTATGACCATAGAGTAATTGATGGCGCGGAAGCAGCAAGATTCATGAATGACTTAAGAATATTGCTGGAAAGTCCTGATTCTTTGTTTTCGTAAAATTCCACCGTTCATAGAACGGTGGTTTTTTAGCAGCATTGCTTTTTTCTTAAGCCCGTGCGCAAATCCATGCAAATTGCCATTGCTTGCAACAACCCTATGGCACGGCACCATATTTTTTGTTTTGCACTCTAAAATGCCATAAGGATTTTTGTTTAAGGCATTTCCCACTGCGCGATATGCCTTGCTTCCAATTTTTTTAGCTATTTCCTTGTACGTCGAAACTTTGCCTTTGGGAATTTTTCTGCACGCTTCCCAGACTTTTTTATTGAAATTTTCGCTCATTCTTAATGCTCATTATCCAACGCCACTATATTTTCAAAATTTCTTTTATTTTGCTTTCCCTTATACTTCCTTGCAGCATTGATAATTTTTTCACGGCTTAATATTATGCCTTTTTCTTTTAACAATTTTGATATATTTTCTGAAATTAGAAAATCACAAAATTGCGTTACATTGCTCGGCTTAAAGGCGTAATGCGCCCTTTCAAAATCTATTAATATCGGAATAGTTTTTTTATTAATTAAAATATGCTTTACTGGATGCGACATTTCTTCCTTATTTATTTTTAGCTTGTCCATCACAAAAAGCTGGGAAAGGATGCTTTTTAATGCCTTTAAAACGGTTTTTTTGTTTTTATTTGAGGCTAAGAAATCAATAATATTAATGCCGTCAATGAATTCATAAACAAAAAACTCATGGTGCATTAAAAGCAATTTTGGCCCAATTTTGTGCTTGTTCAGCAATTTTAGATTCTTAATTTCATTGTCGATTCTTAAAATTGCCTCACTTTCAGGATTTTTTATTTTTATTGCAATTTTTTTGTTTTTATAAATTCCAGTAAAAACAAGCCCTCTTTTTCCTTTTGCAAAAAACCTTATCTTTTTTATTTTACTTTGCTCCAGTTCCTTTAAAGTTTTGGATTTTTTTATTAGGCAAACATAAATATCTTCAAAAAAATAATGTTGCTTTTCCAGAATTTCATATTCAAGCAGATTGTTTCTTATAAACTCATTGACCTTTTCCATTTTTGTCAGAGAAGAAAAAGCAAGAAGGATTATACCATTTAAACTCAAAAAATTGTTAGCTTCATTAAGAAATTTTTCTATAACTTCATAGCCTTTTTTGCCTCCTTCAATTGTCAAATCCTTAACTTTAAGCTCGCTTGGAAGATAAGGCGCATTAAATATAATTGTGTCAAATTTCTTATTTTTAAGGTTTCTTTTCTTTAAAGCTTCAAATAAGTCAGAAACCATAAATTTTATTTTGCAAGAAAATAGTTTGGATTTTTTGTGTCCTGAAAATCTTCGATTCTCATGGATTTCATTTTTTATATTTTTTTTGCAATATTTAATTACATCCTCTTGAATGTCAACTGCTAAAACTGATTTTACTTTAGGGCAATTTACAGCAGCAATTGCCTGTATTCCGGAGCCTGTCCCCATATCCAAAACATTTCCTTCAGCATATTGCACCACATATTTTTTAAGCAAAACGCTGTCTTCTTTCGGTTCATAAATTGAGCAGTTTTTGGTTTCTGTCATTTTTTAGTTCTAATGGACTTGGGGGGATTCGAACCCCCAGCCTTCACCCTTTTCTAAAAGATGCGAAGGTGACGTCATGCCGTTAGACCACAAGCCCATAGCAATGAGAAATTGAATTTGATTTTTTAACATTGCTTTTTTGTAACTGCTAACATCACTTTGTCCGAAAAGATGGGTTTTTGCAAATTATTATTCGTTGCTTGTGCGGAGCCGTAAAAATCCCGCCGTTTGCGAACAGCAAAGTTTTTACAAGTTACGTTGGTAATCTTGCAATTCGGCATTGTTTTGCTTTGGCCGTTGCTCGTCATTGACAAAACCGATAAACCACGCATTTGGCATCATTTTGCCTTGGCCACGGCTTGTCACTATCAAATTACGCACAAGCACTTAATTCGCAAAAACCCTTTATGTTGTGTTAGCAGTTACCTTTTTTAACCCCTCTAAAACCAGCCTTACTAATTCATTTGGATTTTCAGAATAAACAACATTCTCTTTTTCATTTTCTTTGTTGCATATTTCTGCAATTTTTTTTATGATGCTGGTTATGCCTCCCGACTCTTCTAAAACTCCTATAACCTTTTTGTAATGGAAAGCTATTGTAAACTCGTTTAATGTTCCAGTTTGCCCAGAAATCAGTATTATTGCATCAGCTTCCTTAACCAATGGGAAATTTCTGGCTGGTATTCCTAATCCTGTGTATTCAATCTCTGTAAAATTTTCTTTAGGGAACAAATATTTTTTTGTATGCTCTTCCTCATTCTGGGCAGGGCTTATGCCAAGGACTTTTCCCCCTATGGAAAAAGCGCCTTTTGCAGCTTCGTAAGGATACCCATTTCCAGCTCCTGTAAGCAGCAAAATATTATTTTTAGCAAGCTGTTTGCCAATTTCAAATGCCTTTTTTGCTATATCTTTATCCACCGCAAAGCTAGAGCCACATACTGCAATTTTCATTAATTGAAACAAGATAGAATACTATTTAAAGTTTTAGGAAGTAAAAGCGAGGGCTGGGACTCGAACCCAGGAATAAGAGGGCACTGCAAACAAGGTTTGTACGTGTTGAATTGCAGCCTCTCGCCTTAGCCGCTTGGCTTTAAGGTAGTTATAAATTGTCACTAACCCTCGCATAGCGGACTAACCTCTCGCATTGCTAAAAGCAATTTTTGTTGCTTTTCAACATGGTCAAAGCCCATATACTTATAAAAATTTCCAAAACTCGGCTCTTCAATGTCAAACTTTTACCTTCCTGACAACAGCTATCCACAATGTTTCAAGGTATCTTGAAGCAGCCCCTAAGGGAGTAATTCTGCTTAAATTCTTAAATGCTGTTTTAAAATAGATTACGCCCCAATCTTCTACTTCATTTAAAAGCTTATCACTATAACCATTTAATTTATCTAGCTCTTTATAGCTTATAATGCCATTAAAGGCATTATTTATGCCGTCTTGTATGCGGCTAAATAATTTGCTTGTAGCGTTATATACTCCATTATAGGCTGAATATACTGAACTGTAAAAGCTTTCAAAAATTGCATAAAGATTGCTAAAGCCTTTTTCATTACTTTTTGCCTTTTTTGAATAATTTCTGTCATTAAGCTCTTTGTCAATTACCTGAGCCATACTTGCCAGCTTTATTTGCTCTGAAATATCTTTAGCATCCTCTGAAGAAAGCTTATTGCCTTGCATAGTTATTTTGCTTTTTTTTGGTTTTACAAGTTCTGGTTTTTCTCTCTCTAAAAACCTAGTGTCTATAATAGTTTCAAGGCTTATCATAGTGGGAGTTTTAACTATAAAAATTGCGAAGTTTAAAAATTTATTTGCTTCAGCTAACAGAATACAATGGCTGATTGGAAATTTTAACTGTAACTTTATTGCCTGCCTTAAAGGGATATTCTTCGCTTAATGAGTCTGCAATGATAATGCCTTTTTTTGATTCAAACACAATCTCTATTTTTTCATTTTTGGGCAAAATATCATTAATCAACGCGCATTTTGCAGTAATTTTGCCGCAATAAGGCTCCCTTACAAGATATTCAAATTTGTCGGATTCTAAAGGCAATGGTATGCCCCCAGCGCTTTTAATCCATGCATTGCTGCCTGCAGCAGTCGAAATTAAAATGCCGCTGCTCTTCTGCCTCTCAATCTTATCTTTTACATAAATTATGTAGCGTGCAGTATGGTAATCTTTTTCAGATGAAACATAAAACTCATTAAGCGCAAGCTCAGGAATTTTTTTATTGCCTATATAGGCTTCTAATCGATAAAGCTTTTTTATTTCATGCTCGTTGCTCAAAATTTTTTTAAGTTTTTCCTTAAAATCATTTTTAGTGGCAGCTAGAAAAAACCCTTCTTTGCTTTCTGGCTCTGAATTAACTCCTATGATTTGTGTTCTGCCAAAAACAAAATGAGAAGCCCTTAAAAATGTTCCATCGCCGCCAACTGCAACAACCAAATCTTTATTTTGGAAAAGTTTTTTGCTTAATTTACTCCTTTCGTATGCAACATACTTAACACTGCCTTTTACGCCTTTTAGTGCCTTTATAACTGCGTTTAACGCAGACTTTTGCTCATTATTTGTTGGTTTTGCATAAACTAAAATGACATTTTTTAGTTTCATGATATAAATATAAAAGTATAGATAGTTATATAAATTTTGTTTTAATACATCGATACAAACTGCATTTAGGGGGTAAAACAAATGTCTAATAATCTAGTCCACATAGTGAATAATGAATTTTTTAAACAACCGCGCAATATAAGGGCTATTGGATTTGACCTTGATGGCAGCCTTACCAACCTCTATAATCGTGAGATTCATGGTTTAATATGGGAAAAAATTCTAAATTTTATTCCTGAAGAGCTAAGAAAAAAGCTGAGCAAACATGATTTTGAGCTATTAAATTTTAATTCTGATGTAAGTTTGGGATGGTTTCTTGATATGGATTTGGGCTATTTGGTGCTGCCTTCAAGTGACAAGCATATTATTGCTGCAAGAGAAGGAAACGTTCCATTGGATAGAAGCAAAATACTAAAGGCTTATGGAAATTTAGCCAGTGTTGATATTTCTTTTGGCCCTAACCCAGACCATGACAAGCCAAGATTTTTGCCGCTTTGCGACGGATTTGCTCTTAAAATTTCAGACTGCTTTGATGTAACAATAACAGAAGCCACAAAGCCTGCATGTTTTTATGCTGGAACTCCCGAAAATAAAAATTTATTTGACTGTCTTGCAAATATGGGAGTATCCCAAAAAGAAGTGCTTTACGTAGGAGACAGCTTATACAAAGATAGTGTGCAGGCGCAAGGCTTCGGATTTTCCACAGTCTTGAAAATGAAGCCGGATCATATAGCTGAAGTAGAGCGCAAGCTTGGAAAATACGCTTCTGTGAAATTTGAAGTAAATGGAGCGTTCAAAAAGCCTGTAAGCGAAAGAAAAGAAGAAACACCTTTAAAATTAAGCCTTTTCCTATCAGAAATTTATTACCGCGTTCATGCTATTGTTGCTGATGTGCAGCATCTAAAGCCTTTAGTTTTATATTAACTATCAGCTTTCCAAAAACTTTATCATATTGACAAGAGCTTCATTTACTTTGCATTCTATGCCGTATTTTTTTCCTAAGCTTACAACAGCGCCATTTAAGTAATCAATTTCAGTGTGCTTGCCTTTTAATATATCCTGCTGCATTGAAGAAATATTTTTTGAGTCTTTAAGCGCTTCATTAATGCTTTTGACAAAATCAATGTCAAAGTTTATGTTATCTTTTTCGGCAACCTTTAAGCATTCTTCTATAATGAGTTTTTTTAACGTGTCAAGCTTTTTGTCTGCAATAACCCTGTTTTCCACTTTCAATATCGCGCTAACGGGATTAAGAACGCAATTTAATATTAATTTTTTCCATGAATCTTTTTTTATATCTTCAGAGACATAGCCGTTTAAGCCGCACTTTTTGAACATAGAAGCTAACTCATCGCTTACAGCGCTTTTTTCGCTTTTCTCAATTGCCGTATAGCTTACGCTGTTGTATTGCACTGTTCCAGGCTTAAGGAAAGATGCGCCTACATTTGTTATGCCCCTTAATACAATACATTTTTTTCCAACAATCTTCTTTACAATATTTTCGCTGTCAAGCCCATTTTGCAGGCATAAGATTATAGTATCTTTTTTTATTAGGTTTTTTATATGCATTATAGCATTCTCACTGTCATAAACTTTTGTTGTTAGCAATATTAAAGTATTCTCTTCTATCTTTTCAACTTTTGTTATGGCTTTTATTTTATAGGTATTTTCTTCCAAGCCTATGATTTTCAATCCTTGCTTATTTATTTCATCGGCATGCTGCTGCCTTCCAACCAATGTAATATCATTTAATTCAGAAAGCTTTGCGCCATAAAGGCTTCCAATCGCTCCAGCGCCTAAAACTATTATTTTCATAAAACTAAAATAGCAACTTTTGCAGGCATTGCCTGCTTTGCCTTTTCCTCATTAGCGTCTTCTTCCTTAACTATCTCAATGCTGCAATTGAATTCCTGCTTTAACTCGTCTGAAAAATTTTTCAGGAAACTCATTTCTTTTTGCCTATCAACAATTATTTCTGGCATTTTTGTAACATGGTTTATAATTTTTGGAACAAGCCTTGAAATTTCCTTCATATAAATTTTTAATTCGGTATTTGCAAATCTCTTTGATAGGTCTGATGCATTCCTTGTTTTCTCCATTTCTTCCTTTAATTGCTTAACAAAATCGTATTTCCACGCATTCGCGACAAAAATCCTTATTTTTTTCGGGCTGCTTATTTTTGCAAGCTCAATTATAGAGTAAATGTCTTTTTTTGTAGCCTCTAAAAACTCCTTAAGCGCTTCAGCTTCCTTGTCTATTTTGCTTTCATCATAGCTTGGCCATTTTTCTAGTGAAACAAAGCCTTTACAATTAATTTTTTCCCATAACTCCTCTGCAATATGGGGAGTAAAGGGGCTTATAAGCAATATAAGGTTTTTAACGCATTCAGTAAAAACCTCATTATTTACATCATTATTTTTTCCTTTGTATTTATTGTATTTATACATCTCATTTGTAAATTCCATTATTGAGCCAATTGCAAGATTATATCTAAAGCTCTCAATGTTTTCTGTCACATTTTTTATGGTAGCGTGCATCCTGCTTATCACATATCTGTCTTTCTCATTTATCTTAACAGCATGCTTAAAGGAAATATTGCTTAAATTATCATTTACTAGATTGTAAAATCTATTAAGGAACTTAAATGACGCATGCACTCCCTTGTCGCTCCAATCAAGCTCTTTTTCCGGAAGCGCTGCAAATAAAATGAAAAATCTTGCTGTATCAGCCCCATATTTATTGGTTATCTCTTCTGGATCAACTACATTTCCTAAGCTTTTGCTCATTTTTGCGCCATCCTTAATAACCATGCCTTGCGTAAGAAGGCTTGAGAATGGCTCATCAACATCCGTTAAGCCCAAATCCCTTAATGCTTTTGTAAAGAACCTTGCGTAAAGCAAATGCAAAATTGCATGCTCTATTCCCCCAATATACTGGTCAACTGGCATCCAATATGATGATATTTTCTTGTCAAAAGGAGCCTTTTCATACTTTGGAGAGCAATATCTTAAAAAATACCAAGAGCTGTCAACAAATGTATCCATTGTGTCTGTCTCTCTTCTCGCTTTGCCATTGCATTTTGGGCATTTTGCCTCAACAAATTCCTTGCAAGTTTCTAATGGATTTCCCATTCCTGTGAATTTGCATTTTTCTGGCTTGGGAAGCTTGATTGGAAGCTCTTCATATTTTACAGGAACAATATTGCATTTGCTGCAATAAATAATTGGGATAGGAGTGCCCCAATATCTTTGACGAGAAATTAGCCAGTCTCTTATTTTGTAGTTTACCGCCCTTTTGCCGATTTTTTCTTTTTCCATCCACTCGGCAATTGCCTCAATTGCTCCTTTATTATTTATCCTATTAAATTTGCCGGAATTAACAAGAGTGCCTTCGTCTACATAAGCTCTTGTCATTTTTTCAGCTTTCAATTCAAATTCGCTTGGAGAAATAACAACTTTTATCTGTATTTTATATTTTTTTGCGAACTCAAAATCACGCTGGTCATGCGCAGGAACAACCATAACAGCACCTGTACCATACTCCATTAAAACATAATCTGCAACATAAATTGGAATTTCCTCATTATTCGCAGGATTTATGCAGAGCTTTCCTATGAAAATTCCATTTTTTTCTGTTTCTTCAGAAACCCTTTCTTTCATAGATTTTTTCTTAGTCTCTGCAATAAATTCCATGACAGCCTTTTCATATTTTGTGCCTTTAACCAATTCAAAAACCATTGGATGCTCAACTGCAAAAACAAGGGCTGTAACTCCAAAAATAGTGTCGGCTCTTGTTGTGAATGTGGCAATAGTCTTTTTTGTATCCTTAATTTTGAATTGGATTTCAACGCCATAGCTTTTTCCAATCCAATTATGCTGCATTATTTTAACTCTTTCAGGCCAATTTTTAAGCTTGTCAGATTCAAGAAGCTCATCAGCATATTTTGTTATTTTGAAAAACCATTGCTCCAATTCTTTCTCGGCAACTTCATTATGGCAGCGCCAGCATTTTCCGTCTTCTACCTGCTCGTTTGCCAAAACAGTGTTGCATGAGCCGCACCAGTTTACTACAGCGTTTTTCCTGTATGCAAGCCCCTTTTCATAAAATTTGAGAAAAATCCATTGGTTCCATTTATAATAATCCTCTGTGCAGCTTTGTATCTGCCTGCTCCAGTCATAGCTGAAGCCTATCTCTTTTTGCTGCTTTTTTATATGGTTGATATTGGTCCAAGTCCATTTTTCAGGATCAATATTATTTTTTATTGCGGCATTTTCTGCTGGAAGCCCAAAAGCGTCATATCCCATCGGATAAAGAACATTAAAGCCTTTCATCCTTTTGAATCTTGCTAATGCATCCCCTAAAGAATAGTTCCTTAAATGGCCAATATGCAAGGCAGAGCTTGGATATGGGTACATTTCAAGGCAGTAAAATTTCTTTTTTTTGGCATTTTCTGTGGAATTAAATATGTTTTTTTCTTCCCATTTTTTCTGCCATTTTTCAGCTATTTTTCTTAAATCTAGCATTTTGTTCAAGAAAAACAGCACCTTTTTTATAATTTATTGTTTTAAGAGATAAAAAAATCAGAATTTTTTGAATTGGGCTACAGTATCTATTAAGTCTACATGCCCTAAGAACATGGCTCTGCAGCAATATCTTTCAAGTCCCAGCTCATCTAAAGCTTTTTTCCTGTCTTCGCCTTTTTGAAGCTTTTCATTATATTCTTCCCACAAGTGGGCTATTGGCTTTCCACAGCTCCAGCAACGGATTGGTATGATCATTTTGTTTTCACCTTGTTATATTCTCACCTTGTTATATTTAACCTTTTAACGGTATGACTTCTGAACTTTTGACCTCGCCTGCCCATGCCTATTTGGCTTTGCAGATTCCTTTCTCCTTACATCCGCAACCAATAGTCCCCTGTCATAATTCAAAAATTCCTCTTTAAGCTTGTCATCTTTTGAAAATTCAACAAGACCTTTTGCAATCGCAAGCCTGCACGCATCCGTCTGGCTTGAAACGCCTCCGCCAATTACATTTAAGCTTATGTCAACCTTATTTGAGATATCCCCTGCAATAATTAAAGGCTCTCTTAGCTTCAATCTGTAAAGCTTGGGCTCATAAAAATCCAACAGCTTATTATTAATCTTAACAATGCCCTTTCCTGCTTTTACAGCTGCTCTTGCTATTGCCTTTTTTCTTTTTCCTGAAGTTAGTATGACTTTCATCTTATTTTAGCTCCTATGCGTATGCAGATGTCCTTCACCTTAGTATATTTTAAATTAGGCAGTTTGCTTACATCAGCGCTTTTTATTGTCTCTGCATTTTTATTTTTAAGAGTTTCCGGAATGCCGACATAGCATTTTATGCTTTTGAAGGCTGCTCTTCCCCTTTCAGTTTTGTATGGAAGCATCCCTCTTATAGCCCTCTTTACAAACCTATCGGGCATTCTATACACAAAAGGCCCTTTACTGTGAGTGCCTCTCTGCAAATAGCCTTCATACACTCCGAAAATTTGGTGCCTGTTGCCAGTAATAACTGCACTTTCACAATTAATTATTTCTATTTTTTCCCCTAATAGCGCTTTTTTTGCAACAAAGCTGCCCATTCTTCCCAATATAAGGTTGCTTGCGTCTATAATCATTTTAATGCTTTAACTTTTTTATGATTTAATTTATTTTACCCGATGGTTTTAATTCTTTTTCCATTCGGCTTTTCCTTGCTTAACTCAAGCAAATCAATTATTTTTGAGCCTGTGCTTTCTATCTTTTCTTTTGCCTGCTGTGAAAACTGGTAAGCGGAGATTGTAAGCTTATGGCTTAAGTTTCCAGAGCCTAAAACTTTTCCAGGCACTACCACAATATCATTTTCTTTTGTATAGCGGTTTATTCTCGATAAGTTTACAGATCTTCTCTGCCTTGTTGGCTTTTCTAAATCTATTGCGATGCTTTTCCATAAATTTACAGATTGCTCACTGCTCCTTTTTTTTAATTCTCCTATTAGCTCCTGAAGCAATGGGTTTGTTGGACCGGTTCTTTTTGTCATTTTAACCGTTTAATTTTATTAAATTTATTAACCGTTTTTAATGGATTTTTAATGCGGAGGACGTGATTCGAACACGCGTACCCACTAAGGGACAAGGCCCTCAACCATACGCTCCATATTTGGATTTGCGCATTTGACCAGGCTCTGCCACCTCCGCGCTTGCTTATTTCAACTCTTTTATTTCCTCGTTAAATTCATCAAAGGTTTCATTGAAAATATCAATTGATTTGTTTAATATTTCCTTGCAGCTTAACTGCCCCCAAGATTCGATGTAAAAAATAATGTCATTGTCATATTTTATCTTTACTTCCCCCTTTGAAACTTCCTCAACTACTCCTGCAAGATCATACTTAAAGAGGTTGTCTTTAATTACCTCCAGCTTTCCGTTTTTTATTTCAAATATATTCCCGTGGGTTGCTTCCACAACCTCTTCAGGATTTTTAACATTGCCTATTTCAATAATCGGCTTATGCTTGTAATAAGCAAGGCATGGGCTCCACTTTGTATGCATTTTGCCCTTTCCCAAAACAGCAGTAGCTTCTAATTCCAAGGATTGCCCTTTAAGCAACTTCACTATTGGCGTTTTTGGATAAACGGGCTTTATTGCAGGATCAGAGCTTTTAAGCTCAGATGCGTAAACTGTCTCAGAGCCTTTTGTTGCCTTAAGCGTGATTTTTAGCTGGCATCTTGCGCAGCCAGCGCCTTCACACTTGCATTTTTCAGGAAGATTATATGACTTCAAATCTGTTTTCAATGAAATCATACCAAGCCTATGGGCAATCATTTCATCATAAAGTATCGAGTTATTTTTCCTGAATTCTACATCCTCAATTGCCATTGTAGGCACTTCTTCTATCATAATCCTTCTTAATGTATTTGCAAAAGTAGGTGTTGTATCTTTGATTATAAAAGAAAGCTTGCCTTCTTCCCTGCTGTTATTTAAAACCCTTATTTCCATTTTGTGTTAAAGGATTAAACTCTTCTTCCCCTTTTACCTCCTTTTTTCTTGCAACCGTCATGCGGCAATGGAGTCACATCTTCAATTAAGCCTATTCTCAAGCCCATTCTTGATAATGCCCTTACAGCTGCTTGCGCGCCCGGTCCAGGACCAGTGCTATCATTATGCCCTCCTTTAGCCCTTATCTTAACATGAATTGCGTTTATGCCCTTTTCTATTGCAACTTCCGCAGCCTTTTTAGCTGCAATCATTGCTGCTGTTGGACTGCTTTCCATTCTATCGCTTTTTACAACCATGCCGCCGGAAGCTTTGCTGATTGTCTCTGTGCCTGTTATGTCTGTTATATGGATTATTGTGTTATTGTAAGATGCGTAAATATGGGCAATGCCCCACCTTTCCTGTCTTTCCATTTTTATCTCCTTTACTCCTTGCTTTTTTGTTTCTTGCTTTTTGCTTCTTTTCCTTTTGTTTTTCCCTTCTTAACAGGCTTTTTGCCAATATCAGCCTCTGCTTTATCTTTTTTATCTTCTTTATTGCCTTCTTTGTTACCTTCCTTACCTTGAGATTTTATGCCCTTTTCCTGTTTTACTATGGCTCTTTCAGGATGATTTATATCCTTAATAGCAGAACTTTCAGCGAATTGTATAATGCCTTCTTCATCCAGCGGGACAAGATATGATGGCGAAGTTATTTTTTTATCTCCCAGCGAAATGTGCCCATGCACAATAAACTGTCTTGCTTGTGATGTTGTTCTTGCCAAACCTTTCCGGAAAACCAATGTTTGCAGCCTTCTCTCCATAACATCCTTTAATGTCAAGGACAGCACTTCCTCTATCTTTGAATTATTGTTAATAAGCCCCAATGACAAAAGTTTTGTCAAAAGCTGATTTTTTTCTTTTTCCGATTGCAGCTTATTTCCAGAAACAATATTCTTTGCCTGCCTTGTAAAATTCTTTAGCACAGAATTCATTTTCCATATCTCATATTTTCTGCGCAAGCCATACGCATTTAACAGCTCTTTCTCTGCCAAAATTCTTTCTTTCTGCCATGGATGAGATGGCTTTGAAAATTTTTTTCTTAGTTTTCTTGGACTTCCCATGTCATTACACTCTTCCTGCTTTTGAGTCTTCTCTTTTCTTAACGCCTAATGTAACTTTTCCTTTATTTTTTCTGAAATTGGATTTTGTGCGCTGGCCTCTCACCGGCAAGCCCATGCCATGCCTGATTCCGCGATACGATCTAATTTTCTTCATAATCTTGATATCATTATCCTGCGCAAAAGCCAAATCACTTGTCACAAAATGCCTGTCTTTGCCGTCTTCATAGCCTTTTCTCCTGTTCAGCATCCATGAAGGCACTTTGTATTTTGTAGGATCACTTAGTATTTCATCAAATTTTTTAATCTGCTCGTCGCTTAAATAACCAACTTTAGCCATTTTATCAATATTTGCAAGATTGCACAGCATATTTGCAAACATAAAACCTACTCCTTTAATGCTTGTGAGAGCATGAGATATTCTTTTATTTCCATCAAGATCTGTATTTGCGATTCTTACAAAATACCTGAAATTCTCTTTCTGTTCCTTGTCCTTAATTCCCTGTTCTTCCATCTTTACCATTTATGTTGATAAGTCTTGCACTGCAAAACACTAAAAAATCTGCTTTGCAGATTTTTTAGTGTTTTGGAATATCGCCGAGAATACAGCACTTATTAACCCTAAAAGCGCTCTTAATGAACTCGGGCTGTACCAAAAAGAAAATAAGTTTTATTTATAAAGCTTCCTATCAATAATTCATCAGAATTTCCACATCTTTGCCAAAAATATTTTTAAGGTTTTCAAAAACAGCTTCCTTAATAAATATCTTAGGAGGTATTTCAACTTTAATTAGGGCTTTTTCAAGCTCTTCAAGAGAGCTTTTTTCTATGTTTCCCAAGCTGCCATCCTCTTTTATTTTAGCCTTGCTTATTTCCTTTTCCTCGTGGTCTATGTCATGTATAATAAAAGCTGTTTCTCCCAATAGCATAACTTCTCCGTATCTGTTGCCATGCTTTACCCTTATTTTAGCCCTTTCAAGATCTCTGCCCCGCTTCCTTTGCAAATATTCCACTAAGAACTTAATGAATTCATTCGAATCCTTTTTTACTTTTTCAATTTCAAATTTAGTAAGCTTTTTTTCATCATAGTCTTTTTTTGCCTTTGTTATTTCATTTAAGATTCTTAGGAATTTTACAGGCATTTTTCCTTCGCTTACAAGCTTGTCTTCAAAAACATTTATTATTCCTTCATCGCTTGTTTTCTCTATGCCCTCTAATCTCAAAACATCCCTTATTATGGTAATAACTGTTTCATAGATTCTTACCATATCTTCCTCTTCCTTTATTTTTTCTATTTGTGTAAACAGCCTTTTGATTCTCTTGAGGTATTTGTCGCTTTCATTCAGCAATTCATCAATTTCCTTTCCGGTCATCTCTTTTTTTTCTCCATGCTCAATTGCTTTTCTTACTTCCACTACCTTCTCAAGAGTGTCCACATATTTATCTTCCAACAGCTTTTCTTTTTGCACAAATACTTCCCTCATTAATGCAGCAGTTTCCTTTGGCGCAGGCGGTGGAATTCCATGCAGCATTAAGGCTGCCTGGCTTGGAGTTAAAATCGCATAGTAAATATCTTCCATGCCTATGTCCTTAAGCTTTAGCTCCACTCTTTTCAGCATTTGCTCGCCGGAACCCATAAACATGTCTATGGCTTCTGCGCTTGGCTTTATTTTTCCCATTTTCAAAAGCTGCTTCCAAGCCATAAAAATTCCCCTGTCATAGAATGGAACACCATCCCTAAGCAAAGTAAAAATTATCGGATTTGCTTCTCTGAGGCTGTCCCAAAAATCTGTAAGGATGTAAACTTGTATGTTAAGCTTGTTTTTTATTCCCGTTAATTCGCCAGCTTCTATGCCTATGCCTATTATTATGGCTCTTAGCTTATCCTTTAATTCTGCCCTTGTCATCTTTTTAACATCGGTATCATCAATTACTATCCACACATCAATATCAGAAGTTGGGGTTGCGCGTCCCTGCACTAAAGAACCTGCAAGAACATAGCTCACAATATACTTTTCAAATTTTTTAATAATCATGCTTTTGTGGACTTCTGCAATTTTTATTGCAGCAAGCATGCCCCTGTCAAAAATACTCGCGGATAAAGCTATCAATTGCAATAAATCATATTTGGAGTCATAACAGTTTTGCCAAAGCTCTGACAATATTATTATCTGGGGCGTTAAGTTCTTGTCAATTTCCTGCGCAGAAGTGTTTATTATCGCTGTAAGCTTGTCCTTTAACTCCAGCTTTGACATCTTTCTGCTGTCAGAATCATCAACTAAAACAAGCACATTTATCTTTTCCTTGTCCTCCGGCTTTTGCTCTTCGGGCTTTTGCGGAGGCAACAATGCTATTCCAACGATATACTTATCAAACTTTTCAAGAATATTTTTTTGAAATTTCTCAAGCTTTGTTTTTATTGCTGCCAGCTTTTCCTGCACATCCTTGGGAAGCTTGCCCAAAACTGCCTTTTCATCTGCAGGAGCGTTATCTGCATTAGTTTTCTCTTCCGGCTTTTTATTGTTATCCTCATATTTCTTGGGTTTTTTGCTCATCTCTAAAACTTTTCTTTGATTATTTATAAAGGTTTTGATGGCTCAAAACAAAATTTCTAACCATACATATTATCAAATTCCTTGCTAAACTTTGAAGCTATAATCTTGTCGTAAATAATAAGAAAGTTCTCATCATTCTTATTAAACCCCGACAAAGTAAAATTTGGGCTTCCTGTTATCACAATTTTATCGTCTATGACAATAAACTTATGGTGCATGCTGTATTTGTTGCTGTCAGTTTTTATTTTTAGTCCAAAATCCTTTGCTCTTTGGTATTGGGAGCCCATGACATTTTTTTGCCTGTTTTCTGTCAAAATGGTTACATTAATCCCTCTTGAATCCGCTTTGATTAGCTCGTCTGATATGGCTTCATGTGTAAAAGTAAAAGAAGCTACCCTTACAGATTCCTTGGCATTTCTTATTAAATCAAAAATCCTATGCAAAGCCTCGGCATTTTTGTCTGGAGATGGCTCTGAACTGCAATCTTCCGGGCAAAAATAATTTTCCAGCGCAATTTTATCTGAGATTATTTTTTTGTATTTTGTCTTTTTTCCGGAAGAGTATACTCCATTCCATAATTCTGTGAACTCATCTTCATAATTGCTCGCAATCAATCCGGATTTTACTGTTATAATGTTATTATTGTTGAGATTGGCTTCCTTGATGGTTGGATTAAAACTTCCTGTCAATACTTTGCTGCTGTCAACAATGCAAAACTTATTGTGCATATACTGCTTTGAATTTGCAGTTTTTACGCCATTTCCCTTTATTTGCCCGTTATAGTTATTGCTGTCTATAACAATCTTGACGTCTAAAGTATGGCTCTTTTTCGCAAAAATGCCTATTAAATTTTCCTGCTCAAGCTCAAAAAAAGCGCAATGCACAGAATAATTTGCATTGCTGATGAAATCCTCAATTATCTTGCTGCAATCCTCATTTGGACAAAAATATGCTCCTATGATTATTCCCTTTTCATAGTTTTTTTCATAGTTGTTTTCATAGTTTTCAACATGGTTGACATTAACAGCATTGCCGGTTAATTTGCCGCAACCGCTAATTAAAAGGGCTAAAGTGCAGAAAATCATGATAAAATAACATAATTTAGCCATAATCAAACGAAAAATTTAAATATAAGTACTATCTCTTAGTAATAATAGGATTAGACTATCGTTAAGTAATTAACGATAATCTATCACCTCTTTTTCCCTGGCGATGCCTAGTGCATTGCTAGGGTTTTATAATACTAAGATAAATTAAAGCCGTTTAGACCTCTTTTTACCGCGCTTTGAAATTTCTGCGGCAATAAAACCGATTGATATGCCGATAATAAACACTACCCATAATTTAACATCAATTTTAGTAAAAATTTGTTTCTCATCCTTAAAGTATATATCCAAATTGCTTAATTCAAGGGCATATTCAGCGTATAACAACGCTGAAAATTGGTCTGAATCTTTAAGTGAAGTTGCATATTCAAAATAGCTGTACCCTAAAATAGGAAAAATTCCTTTTTCTATTTGCTCAACAAGGTTTCTCTCAACAACATCAAGCTTTTGCTTTATCAAAATGTGGACATTTTCATTTTTAATGCCTAAAAGGCTTAATATAGCATCAACATTTGCCTTTGCCTTGCTCGCCCTAAAAAGGCAAAGCTCATAATTACTATCGTTTAAATCCTTATAAGCGTAATTCAGCTCTTTTCTTGTGCTTGCAAGATTTTGAGGCAAATAAAGCTGCACATACTGCAAGCGCTCTTCTACTTCAGAAAGCTTACTCTTGCACGCATTTCTTATTACCCCTCCATTAAAATCAAATTTTTTTCCCTCGCTGCCAAAAAAAGTGAACCATGAATATGCCGAGTTTAATCTTTCGATTGCATAAGCCAGATTACGCAGGCTTTCATTTTTATTATTCCAGTTATCATTTAAATTATTTAAAGGCACAATCACAATGTCAAGAAAGTCAGAAGCTTCTGTTAGCCTTTCCTTTACAATCATATAAGTTTCAATATCTGTTATTGTTTTTACATCAAGATTTTCAAGATTCTCAGTAAAATTTTTTATTTCCTCTCTTAAAGCATTAACTTTTTTTATTGCTTCTTCTTTTGTCAAATTTTGCTGCAATAACAGCAAGTAATTAAATTCCACATTGGCTCCGAAACAGTAGCTTGCAGACGAATAATACATATTATTGTTAAAGGAATCTTTGCCAATATTTGACAAGTTTATAGCATTTTCAAAAACTGATTTGGTTTTATTGTTTTTAGCAGCAGAAATCTCTTGCTTAAGTTTAGTGCTTCGTGAGCATAGCTGCACAGCAAGCATTTTCATCGTATCAACATAATCCTGGCTAATAGTAATGTTTGCCTTTTTTTCCCTGAATCTTTTTCCTGTAAACTCAAATATTGCGTCGTCAAGTGCAGGCACTTCTTTAACATCCAAATTGTATTTTGCCCTAAGCTCATTTAAGTCAGTGCTTTCATTTGTGCCTGTGTTTATGCTTGTATTCTTCCCATAGCTTTTGTTAATTGTTGTAAGCTCTCCAACCGGGATTAAAACTTTTTTTAATCCTGCTTTGCTGGCAGCCTCTATTTTTGCATTTAAAGCGCCTACAGGCCCTATTAAGCCGCCGGAGTTAATGGTGCCTGTTATTGCTGTATTCTCGTCAAATTCCACATTTTTAATCAGTGAGAATGTAAGCACAGAAATTGCAGCTCCTGCAGAAGGTCCTGCTATAATTGAGGAATCAGCAGTGATTGTGTAAAAAAAATCATATTTATCACAATCTGCATCTGCAAAATCACATGCTATTTCCTTCGCAAACCTTGTAGAGACTTGTGTATCTACCTTGGTAAGAGGGAATGTCTCTAAAAAAACGCGGCCTGAGCCTTGCTTTACTTCAAGATAAAGCTCAGCAATTCCTCCTTTGTAGCCCTCTTCTGTTTCAGCAACTGCAAGAAGCTTCATATGCCCTTGTTTAGCATACACTATAGGGATTAATAGCAATAACCCAATAATCAAAAAAACAAATTTTTTCATTTAACACCCCTATTAATAGAAAAAAGTGCAAGTTTAAAAAGGATTTTATCTAAGCCTTGAGTCTTTTGTAGCCAAGCCATAGTAAAATAAATAAAACTATTCCTAAGATTATAAATCTTCCGTAGTCAGGCAAATCAGTCCAATATCTTATTGTCCCATAGATTATTGTTAAAATCGCGCCTCCCATTAATCCAGAGCTTACGCTTGCTAATCTTAATGCAAACCCGATAATTAGAGCTATTATTCCAATTCCTGTCGCTACAATAAACACATTTCTGTTGTACTTTTCCCTTGCATTTTCAAATTCCTTCCTGCAATAAGAATACAAGTCACAGTAGCCTGCTTCTTCCATCTCCTTTTTTGTTTGGCATTTAAAAGTGATGTTTTGCCCGATTTCATTAATTTTAACGCATAAATATTCGTTATTTATTGCCACTTTGTCTTCTACTAAAGCTGGCTTTTCAAATGGGTGTACTTTTTCAATATTGCTTGTCCACTTGCCCTTATTTGCTTCACAAACTTCTTTTGTTTTGATATTCACAAATCCCTTTTCCTCGCAGAAATTTTCATATTTAGGCTCTTTATAGAAAGATGCTATGCCAAATCCTACAAAAAATACAAATACTATTGAGATTGCAATTGCTAATAACACTTGCTTGAATCTTGACATAAAAAAATAGATAGTGCAGTAATTTAAATAATTATCTTTTTTCTATCGCTATTCGCGAGAATTTCGCAACAACCCTCTGTTCGTGGTAAATACTAACACCTCTTATTCTAAATATATATAGAACATTAAAGTGGCTGCTCCAAAATAAGGGGCGGTGGGCGGGCAGAAGAATGCTAATTGTGCTATCAAAATGGCGTGTATCTGTAAGATATTTTTATTATAAAAAAGAATCAAGATGCGCCATTTTGCCTGTAGCGCGGCTCTGGAGCAGCCACTTATATTGTTAGCAGTTACAAAAAATCGTATCTGCTAACATAGATTTGTCCGAGAAGCAGGGTTTTTGCGAAAGTCTAATCCGTGCTTGTGCGGAGCCTTAACTTACCTCTCAGCTTCGCAACATTTCATGTTGCTCAGGTCGTTTATCACAATCTTAAGAAATTTTCTGAATTGGCAATTACAGCGGAGAACACAAATAATTTATTAAAATAGTTTGTGTTCTCTAGCATAGTGGCGCAATAATTATTGTTCCATTATTTAGTTGCGCCACTATACGCACAAGCACTTAATTCGCAAAAACCCTTTATGTGGTGTTAGCAGTTACCATCAAACCAAAAATATAAATATCTCTTGTATTAATGAGCAAAATATAAAGGAGTTATTTCAATGAACAACAAAAAAGAGTTTATTATTTGGTTTAAGGATTTAACAATAGAAGATGTGCCTCTTGTCGGAGGAAAAAACGCTTCTTTAGGCGAAATGTACCGCAATCTTACAAAAAAGGGCGTTAGTGTTCCGAATGGGTTTGCTGTTACTGCTTATGCTTATAGATATTTGCTAAAACAAGCAAAGGTCGAGAAACAAATAAGAGAAATTCTTTCAGATTTGGATACGCATGATATGCATAATCTTTCTGAGAGGGGCAGAAAGGTAAGGGAAATTATTTTAGAAGCAGAAATCCCAAAAGAATTGAAAAATGCTATAATTGGCTCTTATCATAAATTGTGCAAAGAAGATGGGCACGACATAGATGTAGCTGTGAGAAGCAGCGCAACGGCAGAAGACTTGCCTGATGCAAGCTTTGCAGGGCAGCAGGAAACTTACCTTAATATAAAAGGAGAGCATGCCTTGCTTGAGGCATGCAAAAAATGCTTCGCTTCTTTATTTACAAACAGAGCTATTTCTTATAGGGTTGATAAGGGCTTTGACCACTTTCAGATTGCCTTAAGCATTGGAATCCAAAAAATGGTAAGAAGCGATCTTGCAAGCTCCGGCGTAATGTTTTCTATAGATACTGAAACAGGCTTTAAGGATGCAGTTCTTGTTACAGGAGCTTATGGCTTAGGGGAAAATATTGTAAGGGGAACAGTAAATCCCGACCAGTTTTATGTATTTAAGCCAACACTAAAAAAAGGATTTAAGCCGATAATAAGCAAAAAGCTCGGGGCAAAACAGATAAAGATGATTTATGACAATTCCGGGGAAAAGCATACAACAAGGAATGTGGAAGTCTCTGAAGCTTACAGGAATAAGTTCTGCATAAATGACTTGGAAATATTGAAATTAGCGGAATGGGCTGTCATAATTGAGGAGCATTATTCAAAAAAAGCAAATAAGTTCAAGCCAATGGACATAGAATGGGCTAAAGACGGCAAAACAGGAAAGCTGTTTATTGTTCAAGCAAGGCCAGAGACAGTCCAAAGCCAGAAAGATGTAAATATACTTGAAGAGTATGTGCTAAAGGAAAAAGGCAATGTACTTATTACAGGCTTAAGCATTGGAAGCAAAATTGGCCAGGGAAAAGCGCATGTAATCAGGAATGTTAAGGATATTAGCGAGTTTAAACAAAATGAAGTTTTAGTGACAGAAATGACTGATCCTGATTGGGAGCCTGTGATGAAATCTGCTTCTGCAATTGTTACTAATAGGGGTGGAAAAACCTGCCATGCAGCTATCATAGCAAGAGAGCTTGGCATACCATGCGTAGTTGGCACGGGCTTTGGAACTGAAAAGATAAAAAATAATGGGAATGTTACTGTAAGCTGCGCTGAAGGAAGCCAAGGCTATGTGTATGAGGGATTATTGAAATATAATATCAAAAAAACTGATTTAAAGAAACTAAAAAAGCCAAAAACAAAAATAATGATGAATGTAGGCAATCCTGAGCAGGCTTTTGAATTGAGCTTTATTCCAAATGAGGGCATAGGGCTTGCGAGGCAAGAATTTATTATAAGCTCCTACATCAAAGTGCATCCATTGGCATTGCTTCATTTTGACAGCATACATGAGCATAGCATAAAAAATGATATTTTACATGTGCTAAAGGGGTATAAAAATGACAAGGCAAAATTTTTCATAGATAAGCTAGCAGAAGGCGCTGCTACTATTGCAGCTGCTTTTTATCCGAAAGATGTTATTATAAGGCTTTCAGATTTTAAAAGCAATGAATATGCTAACTTAATAGGCGGAAAATTATTTGAGCCTGTTGAAGACAATCCAATGCTCGGATGGAGAGGCGCATCACGCTATTATTCTGAAAAATACAATGAAGCTTTTGCTTTGGAATGCAAGGCTTTGAAGAAAGTCAGAGACATTATGGGATTGACAAACATAAAGATAATGGTTCCTTTCTGCAGGACTGTTGAGGAAGGAAAAAAGGTAATAAATGAAATGGAAAAGCACGGCTTAAAGCAGGGAAAAAATAATCTTGAGGTATATGTTATGTGCGAAATACCCTCAAATGTTGTTTTGGCAGACGAATTCGCAAAAATATTTGACGGGTTTAGCATAGGAACAAACGACTTAACGCAGCTTACCCTTGGCTTAGACAGGGATTCTGAGTTAGTATCACATATTTATGATGAAAACAACGAGGCTGTGAGAAGATTAGTTGCACAAGTTATAAAAATAGCTAAGAAGAATAAGAGGAAGATAGGCATTTGCGGTGATGCTCCTTCTTCAAGCCACGAATTTGCGAGATTTCTGGTAGAATGCGGCATTGACTCTATGTCATTAACACCGGATGCAGTAATAAAAACAATACTCATAGTTAATGAAGAAGAAAAAAAACTTAGAGGCCATTGAGAAGATATACCTATTATTTCTCCAAAACCAAAATTTTTCTTGTCAAATTCCCGTGCACATAGCTTTCAAACTCGCTCTTTAATTTCAATTTTGATTTTTTTAGCAATTTTTTGTAGTTTACATAACTGGGAAATATTATCACTGCCCTTTTTATCAAAATCAATTCCAATTTTTTTATAACATCAAAATAAAATTTTTCAATATATTTTTTTAATAATTTTTTGTTTGATTTTGTAATCCTTACTTTGCCCATTATTGCAGCGTTTAAGCCATAGGGAAGATCAGAAACAATAAATTTGTATTTCCTGTCAATGCTGAAAAAATCCTTTACTTCCAATTCATAATTTTTTATTTTGTAATGCCTTAAATTAACCATTGATTTCCAAATCATTTTTTTGTTTATGTCAAAGCCTATCGCCTTTAAGCTTATAAGCCCTGCTTCTATTAAAATGCCTCCGGAGCCGCAGAAAGGGTCAAGTATAAGCTCGTTTTTTCCGGCTTTGGTTAAGTTAACCATTGCCCTTGCGAGCCTTGGATTGACTTTAGGCTTTTTTACATTTTTCCAGATATATGACGCAATATTGCTTTCTGAAAAAATTTCCTTGAATGCATTTTTGCCGTTGCTTTTTTTATTATTAAAATCTGAAAATTCCGGAAATAATTTTTTAATCCTGACGCAAAAGCTGCCCTTGTAAACAGAATTCCAGTTAAAATTTTCCATGCATTTTAAAAAATTTTTATAGTCTGACTCAAAAAGCAGAAGAGATATGGAATTTGTGTATGCCAATCTTTTTGCAGCTTCATTGATGCTTATTCTTTCATTTTTTTTAGATGTGCATAAAACAAGCACATTTTCAATTAATTCACAGGATTTTGAATTTATGAGAGACAAAACTTCTTCCTTCGCAAGCGCAAGGTCATTTTTCAACAAGACAAAGATATATTTCATGTTTAATGGCTTTAACTCCGTAACTGCTAACACAACCTAAGGGGTTTTTGCGAATTCTTATTCGTGCCTGTGCGGAGCCTTATACTCCTCTCAACTTCGCAATGCTGCGGCATTGCTCAGGTCGCTTATCACAATCCTGTGAAACTTTCAGAATTGGCAATGACGCACAAGCACTTAATTCGCAAAAACCCCCTGTTAGCAGTTACTTAACTCCGAAAGATTTAAATATTCTGCATTTAAGAGTTTTATTTCGGTTGCATTTTGCGTGAAAATGATTAAAAAAAGAGGGGTTTGTAGCTATAACTTATTGAATTATCTAATTTTGTCTTCTATATTCTCTGTTTTTTTTGTTTCCCTTTCTGCTGTTTCATTTGGCGTTGTTATAGAGCGCAATGTTACCTTGCAGGACTTTAACTTTAACTCGTCATCAACCTTTAACTTTACAACCAACAGAACTGCGCCTTTTGGTTATTTGAAATTTTATAATCTTTCCAATCCTTACAGCAATGCTTATATAGAAGCAACTCAAGGCGCAAAATTATTGCAATTGGGGCATGGGACAAATTATCAGGATTTTGTTGATACTTTTAAAAAAGTGCCCTTAGCCAATTTTACAGATTTTATGAGCACGAAGTATGGCTCTTTCTCTTCTATTATGGTGTGGTCTAACACTATTATCGGTTTTATTATCCCAAACTCAACAGATGGTTCTGAAGGAGGCTATTATTATGCCGCTATTTATATTATTGAGTTTAATATTAGCAGATCTGATATTCCATTTGCTAATATTACTTTTTATTATAAATTCAACAACCAGTCTGGAAATAACACATTCGGCGATTTGGGAACATGTGCTGCGCATAATGATTTCCAAAGCTGCTTAGCGGATGTGCAGAATGACTGTGACTGGAATAACCAAAAAGGGGTATGTGAGCAGAGCACCTATAGCTTTTCACCAATGTTACCAGCAGCAGAATGCGGAATGCTTCCAAAATTTGCATGTGACGCCATTAATAGCAGTTATTGCCTATGGAATCCAAGCAGCGGCAAGCAAGGCAAATGCGAGCCTCAAGGAAGCATTAATCCAATTTATGGGTTTAATTGCACTGCTGTAACTAACCATACCGTATGCAATGACCAGCACTTTACAGAGAAAACCGGATTATGCACTTGGGACAGTACAATAGCTAAGTGCCAAATAAATAAAACGAAAACCAATAGGGATATACCTACTCCAGCAGTATATTCATGCGAGGCTCCTGGATATATAGATAATAGAACAAAGTGCCAAAATCTTTCAGATACATATTTTATGCCATGCGGCTTTAACAACCAAACAAGCAGATGTGAAAATATGTTCTTTGACTTTGGCAAATTTGACAAATTTGAAGATATAGGAAGCTCATCAACATGCCAAAATGCAGGTGGCACATGGAGAACGGAAACTGCATTTGACCCATTAAATAATGGTGTTACTAGCGAAAGCTGGTGTGAGTTTGGTGTGGCTATCAAAACATTCTCTTCAGTTGGCTCTTCTGGCACAAAAATGTTTAGTGGTACAATTGGAACTCTAAATGATTGCAGCAGGGATTGCTTTGCATGTGAATTTAATGGCACTGGAGGCAGATGGCAGAATGTATCAGTAGCGCAGTCACAGTGTGAAGCGTCTACTGTTGGATGCAAGTTTAGAGCAGACTCTAACTCTTTTAATGGTTTTGGATGGTGTGATCCTGCAAGTGGCTTCGGTGGCTTTAATTGCAATTCTTTTTGTGGAGACTGCAACCTAATGCCTCAGCCAAATGCGTCATGCGTAAATTCTGCTGCTAATTGCAAATGGGATAATGTCACTAATTTTTGTGTAGGTGCTGGAACAAAGGGCTGCGACCAAGATTGTATGCAGTGCTTTGGTCAAACAAGCTGCCAACATTCTACAAAAATGGGAGGCTGTCAATGGGACTCTTCAGGATTTTTCTGCAAGCCGCAAGGAGGAAGCTTTGAGATATGCTTTGATGGTGTGGATAATGACAATAATGGCAAAACTGATTGCGCAGATTTTAAATGTTCTACTGATTCTTTTTGCGCTGGCGCTGTTGGTGACTCTAAAGGATGCTTCCAGTTTGATGAATTTTCATATAAGCCTAGTGATGGAAAGAATCATGCCAGAGGCAATTGCACAGCTACAACAGGATGCACTTGGGTTACTGAAGAATTTGGCTTTTCATACTGCGCTCCTTTATCAGAGCAGTGTTTCTTAAATGAAAGTTACCAAACAAGCGCTTCTTTATGTGAAAATGTAGGCGGCGGTAATATTTGTAAATTTAAGCCTGAGACTCATTGTGAGACTAACAAAACAATGGTTGCTGTATGCTCAACAATTACTGTTAAGGATACATGCAATGCTAATTCAAAATGCGCATGGAGCGGAGCCGATGTTGGTGGATTTTGTGATTTAAAGCCAATTGTGCTTTGCGAAGATAATCAAACATTACAAAGCGATCCTACATTATGCAGAACCTCAGGATGCGCGTGGATTGGAAGCCAATTTGGAATGTTTGAAGGAGGCTTCCATCAGAGTTGCGTAAGCCCATGCGGAAACAGAAGCATAGCATCAGCACAGGATTGCGCAGATTCTCTTGGCACAACATTTGCTGCAGGCAGTTGCGTATGGAAAACAGGATTTTGTGAGCCTGCAGACTTTATGGGAGGCTGTATGCAGAAAGATGGAGACTATAATGCTTGCAAATCAAATGGAAATTGCAAATGGAATGAAGCAATCTATGCACCTTTAAAACATCTAAATGGCTCGTCAAGTTTCCAAGATTATATGAATCCGAATGCTACAACATGGCTGGCTATAGGATTAAACTTGCCTATTGGCGGAGCAAATGAATCTGTTTATAATTTAACTAAGATAATAGGCGGAAGCTATCTGGCTTTAGTAATGGCAAATGGCTCAAATACACAACTAAATATCTCGAGGCTATACTGTAATAATGATGTTTTAATGGAATACAATTGGTCAAAAGGAGAGACAGGAGAGGGTAGATGCCAAAAAGGAAGCTGTGATCGTTATAATAATTCCTATTTATGTGATGGAGACAGAGTCCATTATTACCTCCAAAATGTTACAAGGCAGCTGGAAGTGCTGTGGGAAGTTTCTATTGGATTGTTAAGATTGGATTCTAATGAAAATGACACTAACGTTACAACTACACTCAACATCTCAACTGTTGTTATAAATGGAAACTTATCTGAGCATGTAACTGAAAATGCAACTGCCAAAGATGGCACAAATGCCACAAGAGTAAGAATATCAACAGGATTCTGCAATGACGGGCTTATGAATACCTTTTTTGCCGGCATGGATCAAGAGCCACCAATACCTATAGCAGCAGATAGAACTTCAGATTTAAGCAGCGATACACCAAGCGATCATAGTTATTTAGATATTACTGGATTGGGAGTTAAAAAAACTCCAGAAGCTTATGCTTATGGAATACCTACTGCAAGTATGACTGGCTCAGCAATCTGTAATGCTGTTCCGTTGCAAGGAGGCTCATTTGGCAGAGGCACAAACAGCTCGAAATATTATCTGCATTTAGATACTGATGGCGTTCGCAGCGGTGGCTGTTCTCCAGAAGATAATACTACACTTCAAGGCTTTGAATACAGGTTTAAGTATGTAGCTGAGATAGGAAATGATGGAAGGTTAACAGAAACTGTCTTAAGCCAGAAATGCTCAAATCAGGCATGGGTTGCAACAAATGTGCCGTTTAAATCAGACAGAAATAAGGGGTGCGGGTTTGTTAGCGGCCCTATTTTTGCAATAGACAAAAATACTTTTACAGGCAAGAGTGATGTTAATACAAGCGTTGGATGGAGAGCTTATGCGACAAGTGCGCATTCAGCAGGCAACGCGTCAAATGTTTCTGATAGAATAGGACCGGGCAGCGCTGATTTCAAAGGAATAGATGTTACTCTTGTAGACTGCACAAGCACTGCTGATAAGGATAATTCACAATGCACTAAATTCAAGCAGTTTGGATTTTTCCCAGGAGAATTTGGACCGGCTTGCATAGACAGCATAGATAATGACGGTGATACTTTAACTGACTGCAATGACTTTGACTGCAAATATGATCCTTTCTTCTGCTCCGGAAGCTTTACTGCTTTAGCAGATGACAGCACAGCGCCTACATTAGTCTGGACTAAAGTCAATGACAAGCTTACAAATATGATTTCATTTATTTTTGATACAGGTGAGCCTGCAAACGGAACTGTAAGATTTTATAACAATGATTCACAATGCTCAACTTTAAATAACACTTTAAAGGATAAGGCATTGGAAGATAATGATGTATTTACCAATTACAGGCCTCATCATGTAACAGAGCTTACAGGGCTAGCTGCTAATAAGACATACTACTACAAATATGAAGTATGTGATCCGAGCGGCAATTGCGCAATAAGCAAATGCAGCAATGTAACTACCTCTTCAGCATATTCTAATATAACATTTAAGTTAGATATACCGACTAACTGGAGTGTGGAAATCCCAAGCATAAACTTAACTAACTATACTCTGCCATATGCGTTAAAAGCATCTTCGCAGTTTTTGAACAATATTAATATAACCATTAGAAAGCAAGACAATACAAGCGCTATAACCTTTGTAGGAGTTGATATTTTTGAGAAACAATCACTTAATGTTTCACAATTTGTTACAGGAAGCGGTTATGTTGGAATTGATGCTAACCAGTATCAGAGCTTTAAGCAAAAAGCAGGCATGGAAGAAGCTTTTGTTAAAATACCTTCAACAGGAGATACTGTAAGCCATTGTGATGACAGTGGCGCTAATTGCAAGGAAGTTACAAGCAAATTGACATGCACGTTTAAGACTTCTTATAGTGATTGTAAAGTGCCAGATGCTGTTGGATTGGGATTTTCAACATACAAGGCATCAACATCAAGCAGCAGCAGTTCAAGCTCTTCTTCAAGCTCTTCTTCAAGCTCTGGCGGCGGTGGAGGAGGAACTGCACCATTAACAAGCGCAAAAGAAGGCTCTTCAAAGACACAGTTTTGGCAGACAATAACAGCAGGACAATCTTTAAACATGAATGTTGATAAGACAGACATACCTATTAAAAAATTGATAGTTACTTCCAAAAACACGCTTTCTAATGTGGAATTAAAGGTGGCAGTGCTTAAAGAAGCTCCAACTACACAAACAAGCCTTACAAACTCCGTTTACAAGTACATTTCAGTTGAAAAGAAAAATATAAAAGATGAGGATACAGGCAATGTAGAAATTGAATTTAAGGTGGAAAAATCTTGGCTAACACAAAATAATATTAATGAAGACGATGTATTGCTTGCAAGATACACTGCATCATGGGAGATGCTTCCAACAACAAAGCAAAGCTCAGATGCTGCTTATGTAAATTATAAGGCAACTACTCCCGGATTTAGTTATTTTGCTATAGTAAGCAAGGAATCTCCAGTTGTAAGCGCGCCATTAGAGACTGTAACTGAATCAAAAATAACAGAGCAGCCAATAATACCAACTGCAGAAGTGGCTGTGCAAATACCGGAAAAAGAAAAAGTTGTTGCAAAAACAAGCAAAACAAGATATTGGTTTGCTATTACTGCATTAATACTTGCAGTACTTTCAGCATTTATGTGGTATAAAAAAAGGTCTGAAGACTAAGTTCTTGATTTTGGGTAACCGCTAACACAGCATAAAGGGTTTTTGCGAAAGTAAGTGCTTGTGCGTAATTGCCAATTCAGAAAACTCCATAGGATTGTGATAAGCGACCTGAGCAACATGAAATGTTGCGAAGCTGAGAGGTAAGTTAAGGCTCCGCACAAGCACTAAATTAAACTTTCGCAAAAACCCACCTTAAGGCTTTGTCATGGCACAGACGGACTTGTCGGACAAATCTATGTTAGCAGATAC
>JACPMQ010000059.1 GCA_016185955.1 Candidatus Woesearchaeota archaeon
GACTTTGATTTCCGTAATAATTGTCAAAGTCCGCAGTATATAGGCACGGATAATTTATTTACGGAAATTAATGTCCGTGCCTATATAACAAAATTATTTTGCACATACACGCCATTTTGATAGCACAATTAACATTCTTCTGCCCGCCCACCGCCCCTTATTTTGGAGCAGCCACTTATATTTGTTAAGGATTTCTACTGAGCCTACTTTTCGAAAAGTTTATATACAATTCATTTCATATTTTAAAAAAAAAGATAAAAAAGATGGCGACTCAATTTAGGCAGATATTAGGTTTTTTTGATAAAATAGGGATTTTTGATGTAGTCTTACCTTTCCTTCTTGTTTTTACCGTTGTTTTTGCGCTTCTGGAAAGAACAAAGGTATTCGGCGTTGAAAAAATAGACGGCAAAGATTACACAAAGAAAAACCTCAACTCAGTTGCATCTTTTGTAATAGCCTTTCTTGTAGTAGCGTCGTCCAAGCTTGTCGGGATAATAAATGAAGTAGCTTCCAAATTTATAGTCCTGCTGTTTTTAATAGTCCTTTTCCTTCTTTTAGTCGGCTCATTTTATGAGGAAAAGCCTCATGGAGTTTTTCTTGAAGGCGGTTGGAAAACAGTATTCATGTTTATAGTTTTTATTGGATTAATATTCATTTTTCTTGACGCCTTGGAATTATTGGACGACATATTTGACTTTTTGAAAGGCACTTCAAGCGGTGAGGTAGTAGGCTCAATCATATTGATAATATTAATAGTGTTATTCATGGCTTATGTAACGCAGGAAAAGCAAGCTCCTAAGAAAGCATAGCAAAGCATAGCAAAGTTTAAAAACTTCAACTCAAATAAAATAACTTAGTATAGCAATGCTTAATAGTAAAAAATAATAAACTGATAACATCAAACTAAAACAAGAGGTGTATTATGGCAACTTCCTTTAAATTTCAGGATTTTTTTGTGTCTTTAGATAGACTGGGGTTTGTTGATGTTTTGCTGCCTTTTCTTTTGATTTTTACAGTTTTGTTTGCAGTTCTCGAAAAAACAAAAATTATGGGAGACACCAAAAAAAATATGAATTTGGCTATAGCTCTAATACTCTCTTTATTAACTGTAATACCTCATGCAACCGGAAATTATCCTGCTGGCTATGACCCCGTAGAAATTATTAACAAAGCTCTGCCTTCTGTTTCCCTTGTTGTTGTAGCAGTCATAGCTTTAATGATTTTAATAGGAGTTTTTGCCCATGATAAAATATTCTTGGGATTAACAGCTCCTGGATTGGTAGCAATATTTTCAATATCTACCCTTGTTTATATTTTTGGAAGTGCGGCTGGATGGTGGGCAAATGGCTTTGTTAATTGGTTAGAATCTGTTTTCGGCTCAGATGTTTTGGCAGTAGTCATTATGGTGCTTGTTTTTGGGATAATAGTAGCATATGTTACTTCAGATCCAGCCAAAGAGTTTGAATTATTCAAAGGCTTACAAACAAATATAAACAACTTATTTGGTGGCGGAAAAAAATAAAAAATGGCAACATTTCTTGATGTTACAGCCTTAGAGAATTTTTCTGTTATTTTTGTGTTTTTGCTAGTTGCTGTAGGCGGCTATGCAATATTATTATCCACTAAAGTATTTGGCGATAAGCAGTTTGTTATTGTTCTTGTTAGCATACTGACTGCTCTTTTTGTTATAATGTCGCCATTGGCAACTTTGGTTGTGAAGTCAATAGCTCCTGTTATGGCTGTCGTGCTTATATTGGTTACTTTAATATCTTTATCATCAAGCATGTTTGGCAGCGGCCAAATGGAAGCGCTTAACTCATTAAAATGGGTCGTTTTTGTTGTGCTTGTAATAGCCATTATAGTGGGAAGCTTGTCAATAGTGAGGGAAAATATTAAGGTTCCTGAGAGAGGAGAGGATTTTAGCAAAGTTTCAACTGTAATATTCCACCCAAATTTTCTTGGCATGATACTAATTCTTTCTATAGCAATTTTTACTGTCGCGCTTCTTGCTTCAAAGCAGGGCTAATCTGTAATAATTATGCATAACCGGGGTTGGTGCGAAATTCAGTGCTTGTGCGCCATTGCCAATTCAGAAAATTTCTTAAGATTGTGATAAGCGACCTGAGCAATGCCGCAGCATTGCGAAGTTGAGAGGAATGTAAGGCTCCGCACAAGCACAAACTAGAATTTCGCACCACCCCCGCATAACCGGCTCAGTAGAAATCCTAAAAGTCAAAAACTAAAGTGGCTGCTCCAAAGCCGCGCTACAGGCAAAATGGCGCATCTTTCTTCTTACTATAATAAAATTATTTTTGTACATACACGCCATTTTGATAGCACAATTAACATTCTTCTGCCTGCCTACCGCCCCTTATTTTGGAGCAGCCGCTTATATTTGTTAAGGATTTCTACTGAGCCGCATAACCAATAATTATTTAAACAAGAGGTATAGGGAATAGAATTAATGCTCAATAAGGCTAGAGAAATCACCAGAGAATTAGGCATTGAAAACAGGGTGGTAATAACAGGACAAATCGAGCATGACAAACTGGCAAAATCAGGGATTTTCGGGGCATGCAACTTGTTTGTGCTTGCTTCCAGAACAGAAACGGGTCCATTGGCTGTTCTTGAAGCCCAGGCAAATGGGCTTGTGTGCGTTGTTGCAAAAGGAAAGGGCATGAAGCTTGTGGAGGATGGCGTTAATGGTTACATTGCTGACCCCAATGATAAGCAAGCATTTGCAAACGCTATTGTGCGACTGCTTACGAACCGAAGGGAGTACGTCAGAATGAAGAAAGCAACCCTCCATAACATCAAGAAATACGAATTTGCTCATGTAATTGACCTCTGGGAGAAGACCTATGCCAAACTGATAAAGGTAAAGAAAAAAAGCATAAGTGACCCTAGTTCTGCCTTCTGACTGCAGATTTTGCATCTTCGTATATAATAATACCAATGCGTTTCATCAGCATAAACCCGTAGCCCCACACGATTGGCATCCACATCGGCATGCCTAAAAAATCGGCATGCGCAAAGGTATGAATGTGCGTGATGTTGGTTTCAAACACTTCAATGGC
>JACPMQ010000068.1 GCA_016185955.1 Candidatus Woesearchaeota archaeon
ACATTTAAATATAACTTAACTTACTAATTCCTTATTTACTGATGGGGGAATATTATGGCAGAAGAGGATAAAAAATTTTCAAGGCAGCTGATTGGAAAAACCATTGTCAGCAAAAATGGGAAGCGCTTTGGCGAAGTTGCTGACCTTGTTTTTGAAACGCGCTCCGGCGAATTAATTCATTTGGTTTTGCATAACCCGACTGCATACACAGCTAAACTAGACCTTGAAAAGGACAGTGCAGGGCATATTTTAATACCATTCAGCGCAGTAATCGCTATGGGCGACTTTATGGTCATTGCAGAAGAAGATATAATCTAATAAATCTTAAACAGCTTTTTTTCAATAATTATTTAAATTATCCTAAATTCTTTATATTCCATGGAAAGTTCTATGTGGACGGAAAAATTCAGGCCCAAAGACTTCTCTGAAATAAAAGGCCAAAAGGAAATAGTCAAGAGGATAAAAGCCTTCGTGGATATGAAAAATATCCCTCACCTTTTATTTACAGGCCCTGCAGGAGTTGGAAAAACTAGTTTAGCATTAACTACCGCAAGAAAGCTCTTCCAAGAGTCGTGGCATCAGAATTTTTTGGAGTTAAATGCGAGCGATGAACGAGGCATTGACATAATAAGAAACAAGGTGAAGGATTTTGCCAGAACAAAATCAATTGGAGATGTTCCGTTTAAGGTGATTTATCTTGATGAATGCGATGCCCTCACAAGGGAAGCGCAGCAAGCACTAAGAAGGACAATGGAAAATTACACGCAAACATGCCGTTTTATCCTTTCTGCAAACTACTCATCAAAGATTATAGATCCAATACAAAGCAGATGCGCAATGTTTCGATTCAAGCCTTTGGAAAAAAGCGACATATTTTTAATAATAGAAAAGATTGAGAAAGAAGAGAAAATAAAAGTGGAAGACAAAGCGAAAGAAGCTCTTCATAAGATAAGTGAAGGAGATGCAAGAAAAATAGCTAATATTCTGCAAAGCTCCGCAGCCGTAAGCAGCAATATTACAGAAGAGCTTATTTATACGATGGCGTCAGTGGCAAAACCAAAAGAAATCAATGAAGTTTTAAGGCTTGCATTAAGCAGCAAGTTCATTGACGCGCGAAATAAGCTTTTGGATGTGATGCTGAATTATGGGCTTTCCGGAGTTGATGTAATAAAGCAGATACAGCAAGAGATATTGGCATTGGGCATAAGCAATGAAAGCAAAATGAAGCTAATGGAAAAATGCGGGGAAATAGAATTTAGAATCACAGAAGGAAGCGACGAATTTATACAGCTAGAAGCATTATTAAGCCAGTTTGTGCTTCAAGGAACAGCTAACTTAAACGTTTAACAACCAATCCCTTATCTGCATGATCCAAATAATTAAAATCCAACGTTATATCTATAAATTTCTTGAAATCTTTCCTGTTTTGCGGAGCATCTTGAGTACAAGTTATTGTTCTTTTGCCGTTGAATAATGTTACAATGCCTGTGCTTTCTTTGCTGTTTGTGCTGCTTAATCCTACACATTTCAAGCCATCTAATCCTGTATTAACACTGACTTTAACCCTGTTTTCTTTTCTTATTCTTATTAGCGTGTCTTTTGGGCATTCTGCCGCAGCAGTGTCATATTCAAAAACATTGCCCTTTCCAGCATGGGATATATCAAAAGTAAATTGGAGCTTATCTTTTCCGGCAACAGTCTGCCTGAATGAAGTAACCCCCACAGGAGAGCCTGAGCTGAATACTGTTTTTGCCCCTCTTGGCTCACAAATAGAACCGCTTGCCTTGCTTATCAAATTCTCCAAAACACAAATCTCTGAAATTGCTTTTGTTTGATATTTATAGCACACATCTGCTCTGAAAATATAAGTGCCTGCTGCGTTGCTGTTAAATGTGGAAGTAGCGCCTGGAAATGTTACAAATGTTTCTGTAGACTCTACAATATTTCCTTCAGAGTCTTTTTTCCTTGGAGTAGGATTATCTTCTGGGTTCTTATTGGAAAGGACAGAAGCATCGGCAACTCCAAAATTTGATGGTAGAAACCCTATCAAGTTAACTTTAATATTCTCTTTGGGTAATTCAAATTCTCCCTGATTCCTCAGGCTTACTACAGCCTGAAATGGAAAATCAGTGCCGGCTGTAACCTCATTCGGCGGTGAGCTTTCAAGAAACTTTATTTCAAGACCTTGTGTGCCTCCTAAAAAAGGAGTTGTTTGAGTTTTAGCGTCTTGGCCGCCTTTACAGCTTACTATCAAAAACACAAGCATTACGCTAAAAGCAACTAACATTACCTTCTTTTTTTGTGGCATTTTGGAATATTCTTTAATTTTATTTCTCTTATTTAAAGCTTTCTATATCCTGGCTCAGTAGAAATCCTAAAAGTCAAAAACTAAAGTGGCTGCTCCAGAGCCGCGCTACAGGCAAAATGGCGCATCTTGATTATTATTACAGCAAAAAACTATTTTGCACATACACACCATTTTGATAGCACAATTAACATTCTTCTGCTTGCCTACCGCCCCTTATTTTGGAGCAGCCACTTATATGTGTTAAGGATTTCTACTGAGCCTATATCCTCCATCAAAACCTTTTTAAATTTGACTTGAATCTGGAGCGTTATGCCGGAAGACAAAATAGATGGAGAGAATATGCATATAAGATGCAAAGTTATCATAGAGATACTTGGAAAGCCAAAAGGGCATGTAGAAGAAACCTTAAGAATGTATGTTAATAAAATTAGGATGGACAGCGAGATTATAGTCCTTAACACAGAATTTGCTGATGCTGTGGAGAAAGAAAATATGTGGGCAATTTTTGCAGAGCTTGAGATGATTATCAAAGGGATGCCAAAGCTTATAGCTTTCTGCTTTAATTATATGCCCTCTTCTATTGAGATATTAAAGCCGGAGGAATTTGCCCTTAAGAAATCTACAATTGAAAATTTTATAAATGATTTGCAAGCGAGGCTGCACGAGCTAGACATGATAGTAAAAAGGGAAAGAAATAAAAATGATTTTTTGACACTGAACCTCAGCAAATCGCTTAGCAATGTAATATTGGTGTCTTTGGCATTCGGAAGTCTAGACATGGATAAACTTTCAAAAGTCACAGGAATACCTGAAAAAGAGCTTGAAATATTCCTTGACAGTTTAATAAAAGAGGATAAGATTATTAAAGATGATAGTCTGTACAGCTTAGTAAAATAAGAGGAATTTATGCTTAAGAATCAATTGGAAGCATTGTTGTTTTCTTCTGGAAGAAAAATGGATATGGAGGAGCTTTGCAAGCTTACTGGCAAAAAGCAGGATGAAATAGAAACTTGCCTATTAGAACTAAAAAAAGAGTATGAAGAAAAGAACTCAAGCGTCATGCTCATTAAGGAAGGAAATTCATGGAAGCTTGCAGTGAAAGAGCAATTTCTTCCAATAGTCCAGAAAATTGTTACGCAAACGGAGCTTAGCAAAAGCATAATGGAAACGCTTGCGGTCATAGCATTCAAATATCCGATAAAGCAGTCAGAGCTTATTAAAATAAGGACAAACAAGGCTTATGAGCATCTTAAGGAGTTGGAAAGCCTTGGCTACATAAGCAGGCAAAAATATGGCAGGACAAATTTAATAAAATTAACAGAAAAGTTTTTTGAGTATTTCGATCTTCCAGAAGAAAAATTAAAAGAGCATTTCAGCGATTTTGAAACAATAGCTAAAGCAATTGAAGAGAAGGAAAAAGAAATAGAAGCCATTAAAACTGAACAGAAGGAAAGCGCGGAAGAAGAAGGCAGAAAAGAAGAAAAAATAAAAGAAACGCTTGGCGATTTGGAAATTGTTGACGAGCCTTCTGAGGAAGAGCTGGGAAAAGAAAGAAAAAGGATAAAAAAATTTGTGAAGGACACTAAAAAAACAGTTAAAGAAGAATCAGAAAAAAAAGAGCCAGAAATGCAGGTTGAAGCAAAAGAAGAGGAGACAAAATTAGAAGCCTTAAAAGAAGAAAGCAATGAAGAAAAGGACAGCAATGAAATTGAAAAGATAATAGAAGAAAAGGTAAACAGGATGCTGCATCCGAAAAAAGAAGAGCCTTCAGAGGATAAGCAAACAGATAAGGGAAAAGAGGAATCAAAAGAGAAAAATCAAGGAAATGAGCAAAATAATGAGCAAGACCTTTTAGAGGCTTCTATGGAAGAGAAAAGCACGGAAGAAGAAAATAATGAATGATGATTATAAAGTTTTAAAAATGATATTCCTTCTAAAATGCCCAAAATGCAGTCATACTATGAAATATCAGACTCATAGCCTTGTTTCTGAAAAAAAGAGAAAAAAATGCGTTTATTGCGGCTTTAGCATGAGCGCAGGCAAATGTATTATAAAAAGGGTACAATAAAGAAGGTATAAACTTCTATACTGAAAATAATTATTAAAAAACACAACTCTTATAAAGCATTAAGCATACTAATTTACCGACGATAAACATATTTTTTTCTAGCTAAAAAATGGATGAAAAAACAGGCAATAATGGACAGGAAAATATCGGCAAGAGCGGCAACAGCGGCACTATAATAATGCAGAGGCTTATAGAAGATGAGATGAAGCAGTCTTATCTGGATTATTCTATGTCTGTTATTGTTGGAAGAGCCTTGCCTGATGTAAGAGACGGCTTAAAGCCAGTGCATAGGCGTGTTCTATTTACGATGTGGGAAACTGGCTTATTGCATAACAAGCCTTTCAGGAAATCTGCAAATATTGTAGGGAATTGTATGGCAAAATGGCATCCTCATGGAGATGCTGCTATCTATGACACTTTAGTCAGAATGGCGCAGGACTTTTCAATGAGATACAAGCTTGTTGATGGGCAAGGAAATTTTGGTTCTATAGACGGCGACAATGCCGCAGCAATGAGGTACAGCGAAGCAAGGCTTGCTAAAATTGCTGAAGAGATGCTGCAAGACATAGACAAAAGAACTGTGAAATTTATTCCTAATTTTGATAATACAGCACAAGAGCCATTAGTGCTTCCGTCTAAGGTTCCAAACCTTCTTATTAATGGTTCGTCAGGAATTGCTGTTGGGATGGCAACAAATATGCCTCCGCATAACATGGCAGAGGTTATTGACGCTGTAATTGAGCAAATTGACAATCCAAGCATCAGCATAGAGGAGCTTATGCAGCACATTAAAGGCCCTGACTTTCCAACTGGCGCAATTATATTTGGAAAGGAAGGAATCATTCATGCTTATAAGACAGGCAGGGGAAAAGTGATAGTAAGGGCAAAGGCAAACGCAGAGCAGATAAAAGATAAAAAAAATGTGGTGATAACAGAAATACCTTACATGGTTAATAAGGCTGAGATGATAGCGCACATAGCAGAATTGGTAAGGGACAAAAAGATAAATGGGATAAATGACATAAGAGACGAATCTAATAGGGAGGGCATAAGGATAGTTATTGAGCTTAAAAAAGATGCTGATGACGATGTTCTTCTAAACCAGCTTTACACTCATTCAAGGCTGCAGGTTACTTTTGGGATTATGATGGTAGCTTTGGTGAACAATGTTCCAAGGCTTCTTAGCTTGCATGACTTAATAGCTCATTACATAGAGCACAGGAAAGAGATTATAAGGAAAAAAACATTTTTTGAGCTTCATAAAGCACAAGAGAAAGCGCATATACTTGAAGGGCTTATCATTGCGTTAAAAAATCTGGATAATATGATAAAGCTGATTAAGGAAAGCCATTCTGTTGAAGATGCCAAGAAAAATTTAATCTCAAAGTTTAATCTCACAGAAGCGCAAAGCATTGCAATACTTGAAATGAGGCTGCAAAGGCTGACATCTTTGGAGCAGGAAAAGATAAGGACAGAGCTTAAAGAGCTATTGAAGCTTATAGAAGAGTTAAAATCCATTTTGCACTCTCCTCAAAAGATTCTTGACATAATAAAGAAAGAATTATTGGAGCTTAAAAAAGATTACAGCGACAAAAGGAGAACTGAAATTATAGGTGCAGAAGCATCAAGCTTAGAGATGGAAGATTTAGTCGAGGAAAGCAGTTGCGTGATTACAATTACTCATTCAGGATACATAAAAAGGCAGCCTTTGGAAATATACAAGCAGCAAAATCGTGGAGGTAAAGGCTTAATAGCTACAACCACCAAAGAAGAAGACTTTGTAAAGGATATTTTTGTTGCAAGCACGCATTCCTATATATTATTGTTTACAAGCCATGGCAAGGTCCATTGGCTTAAAGTGTATAGCATACCCGAAGCTTCTAGGCAGGCAAGAGGCAAAGCAATGGTTAATTTATTGCATCTTGATGAAAACGAGCACGTTACTGCATACGTACCTCTTAAAAATTTTGACAGCAATAGCTTTCTTGTCATGGCAACCAAAAACGGGACGATAAAGAAAACAGAGCTTGCAGCTTACTCAAATCCGAGGAATGGAGGCATAATAGCAATATCTTTAGAGGAAAATGACAGCCTTATAGATGTCAAGCTTACCGACGGAAACAAAGAAATTTTGTTAGCTACAAAAAAGGGCATTGCAGTCAGATTTAATGAAAAAAATGTAAGAGCGACAGGAAGATCCGCGCAAGGTGTCAGAGGCATAAGGCTTTCTGAAAATGACATTGTTATAGGAATGGTTGTTGCTGCAAACGACAGCACGTTGCTTACTGTAACAGAAAATGGATACGGAAAGCGCACAAAAATCTCAGAATACAGGCTTATAAACCGCGGCGGATTTGGAGTGAAAAATATTATCTGCTCAGAAAGAAATGGCAAAGTTGTATCAGTGATTTCTGTAACTGACAAAGATGGGATAATGCTGATAACAAAAAAGGGCATAACCATAAGAATGCTTGCTTCGCAAATTTCAGTTATAGGAAGGAATACTCAAGGAGTAAGAGTGATTAAGCTGCAAGAAAACGACAAGCTTGTAGGAGCTGCAAAAGTTATGGAGGAATAGGCTAGTTAGTTCTAATTATTCAACCATACGGTAAATGCTAACGCACTATAAAGGGTTTTTGCGAATTAAGTGCTTGTGCGCAATTTGCCAATTCTGAAAATTCCACAGGATTGTGATAAGCGACCTGAGCAATGCCACAGCATTGCGAAGTTGAGAGTAAGTTAAGGCTCCGCACAAGCACGAATTAGAATTCGCAAAAACCCTCTTTTTGGACAAAGGGATGTTAGCAGTTACAACATACACTAATATTTTTAAATTAATATAAACCTCTCAAACTAATGCTAAAATTAAAATCTTTAAAATCTCCGGTGACTATGGTTTTTATAGTATCCTTATGCTTCAGCTTTACATCTGTTTTTACAAAAATTCTTCTTGATAAGATATCTTCCTCAGCGACATTGTTCCTTAGGTTTATTTTTGTTGTTGTAACTTTTCCTATTGTCCTTAAAATTCTCGGAAAGAGCACTTTTAAAGAGCTTATTTTTATTTCAGGAAGCGAGCTTAAGCATTTTTTCTTTCTTTCAATTTTTCTTGCAGGAGACATGATTTTGTTCTTTAATGCCTTGTATTTTATTAGCGTCAGCAAAGCAACATTTCTTTTTCTTACATATCCAATACTGTCCTTAATTTTGGCAAGAATTTTTTTAAAGGAAAGCATAACAAAAACAGATGTTATAGCTACAATAATAAGCTTTTCTGGAATAGTTGTCATGTTCTGGAAAAAAATTGAGCTGCAAGGCTCTAAAGGCGAGATTATGGTGCTAGCAGCATCACTACTTTGGTCTGCGTACATTATAATGAACCGCTATCTTGGAGAAACAAAAAACCATTACAGGAAAACATACTGGCTTTTCCTGTTTAATGCTGCTATTATTTTAATTGCTTTAGCTGCAACAAAAGATGCTATTAGCTTATACGCATTAAGCTTTAGGGATATGGTGCTACTGCTTTCACTTGCGATATTTTCCACATTAATTCCTTATACTTTGTTGGGATACGCAGCAAAATATGTTAAGTCATCCACATCCAGCATCATATTGCTTTTAGGGCCAATATTTGGAATACTCCTTTCTTTCATAATTCTAAAAGAAAGGCCTCCATTAGGCACATTAATCGGGGGATTTTTTATCTTAATATCGGCATTTATATCCACTTATTCAGTTGAAAAATTGCTGGAAGCATCTAAACGATTCCCAAAAAAGATAAAGTCAATGCTTTTTTGGATGTAAGTAACTGCTAACACTCCCTAAAGGGTTTTTGCGAATTAAGTGCTTGTGCGTAATTTGATAGTGACAAGCCGTGGTCAAGGCAAAACGATGCCAAATGCGTGGTTTATCGGTTTTGTCAATGACGAGCAACGGCCAAAGCAAAACAATGTTGAATTGCAAGATTACAAACGTAACTGGTAAAAATTCCATCGTTCGAAGAACGATGGAATTTTTACGGCTCCGCACAAGCAAGAACTAGAATTTCGCAAAAACCCTGTTTATCAAACAAAGTCCTGTTAGCAGTTACTAAAAAACTTAA
>JACPMQ010000027.1 GCA_016185955.1 Candidatus Woesearchaeota archaeon
AGGGTTTGTGCAAAATTCAGTGCTTGTGCGCAATTTGCCAATTCAGAAATCTCCAAAGGATTGTGATAAGCGACCTGAGCAACATGAAATGTTGCGAAGTTGAGAGGCATTTAAGGCTCCGCACAAGCACTAAATTAAACTTTCGCAAAAACCTCACTTCTCGGACAAATCTATGTTAGCAGATACATTTTAGTAACTACAAACAATATAAGTGGCTGCTCCAGAGCCGCGCTGTAGGCAAAATGGCGCATCTTGATTCTTTTTTATAATAAAAATTTTACACATACACGCCATTTTGATAGCACAATTAACATTCTTCTGCCAGCCTATCGCCCCTAATGATGGAGCAGCCACTTATATTGTTAGCAGATACGTTTTACGCAATTTTGCCGCTTTTTATCTTGTCAGACAAGCTGCTAAAAACCTTTTTGCTCATGTCCTTAACAAATGGCATAGGCACAAATTTTACAGCCTTAAAAAGCGCTGTTTCAGGATAAACCCTTATGTTGCCTTTTTTTAGTTCTGAAAAAATAAAAGTGGCTTTAGAATCCAGAATATTGCCGGTTAATATGTCCTCAAACAAATCTGTTTTTTGTTGCAGGCTTGTTTCCAAGTTGCTTGACTTTAGCGCAGAAATCACATAATCCCTTTTAATTTTCTCTTGCCCTGCGATTATTTCCTCATCAAGATCTGAAATTATGCTGATGTCAAAAATAAACAGCTTATAACTGCTTCCTAAGATCTTATTGTAATCCTTTTGGCTAAGGTAATAAGAGATTTTTTCCAAATCATATTCTTCAATTGCATTATCCTTGCCGTTTAACAGAAATCCGGCAATTGCCTTATCTCCATCAACCAAAATTACTTTTTTTGTTGATAACGCAAAACTTTCCTTCAAATCCATAACATCTTTATAGATAAAAAAGCTGATTGCGGCAATTATTAACAGAGCGACAATTCCAATGTAGAACAATATTCTAACAAATTTCTCCAGATAGCCCCATATAATAAACACAACGAATGCGATAGCTATTATCACCAATATTTTTTCCAATGCCATAACAAGCTCTTATTTTCTCTGTATTTAAAAATTCCTGTTTTTAGCATAGCCGCACATTTCATTTAAAGGGCAATTTTCGCATAACGGCTTCTTTTTGCATATATTTTTTCCCAATTCAACCAGCAATGCATGATATTCATTAAAAAGCTGCGTATCCTGCTCTAAACTTTCCATAAATAGTTTTTGCAGTTTGCCATAATTTCCTTCGTAGCTTTTTTCATTGTTTTTTTCATCATATGTTATTCTGCTCCATATTCTTCCAGTGTATGCATCAACAACAAATATCGGCTTTTTTGCCGCATAAAGAATTATTGAATCTGCTGTTTCAGGTCCAATTCCATTGACTGACAGCAGCTCATCCCTTAATTTTTGCAGCTCATTGCCAAATAAATTTTTTAAACTTCCATTATAATTCTTCAGCAAAAACGCGCAGAAATTTTTCAGCTTTTTTGCTTTCTGGTTATGGTAACCTGATGATTTTATCATCTCAGCCAGATTTTTATTATCAATTTCAATTATTTTTATTGCATCCATAAGATTTTTTTTATTTAAGTTTATTATTGCCTTTTCCACGTTTTTCCAGCTTGTGTTTTGCGTCAGTATAGCGCCAAAAATAACTTCAAGCTCCTGCTTTTCGTTTTTAGGCCCATCGCAATATTCTGGATTTGCTTTTCCTTTACTGGTTACAGGCCACCAGTGTTGTGGAGCATAAAATTTCGCAAGAATATCATAAATTTGCTTTATTTGATTCATTTTGTCTGATTAGCGGAATTTAGAATATTTAAAGATATAGCACTAAAAAATTATGTGTCTGGCTAAATCCAATTTTACTTGGAGTGTATCAGCATCTTGCATGAGAGGCTTTGTTAATCCCAATGTTCTTAATAAAGTTACCCATTGTTCCTTTAAAACCCACTTATTTTGTGCACATAAGTCTAGAAATTCATTAAACATAACATCCAAGTTTTCAAAAGATAAGCTATCCGTTGACAATTGATTTCTAAGCCATAAAGAGGTTTTGCGAGTTATTTGTTGCTTGTCATCACCATTACCATCACTATTATCATCACTATTATAATGGATAATCTGGGTTAAAGCACTTGTCATCCTATTAATGTCCGATATAGCCAAACTCCTAATAAAAGATTTCAAAATGCTCCTGTCTCTTTGAGTGAGGTAGCCTAAATTTCCAGTGTCAAGCCAGTAAACAACAGGTTTTCCACTTGCTTGAGCATCTGCAAGAAAATTACCCATATTAGGGTCTGCCTGATAAAATCCTTGCCCTAATATTTGCCGGTATATTTCTATTCCAACAGAATTTCTCACAATTCTTCCTTCAAGCCCTAAATTTCTTAAATCGTTATCTTTATCAATTGATGTTCCTTCAACATACTTTGTTACAAGAAAATTGCCTTTGCTAATATTCTCAAATGGCTTAACCAAGTGAAAATCAACTCCCTCTGCGCCTTTTGACATTGCCCATCTTAATTTATGATTATTTCTTATCTCCGTTCTGATATCAGCTTCTTCCTGAATATATTTTCTGGTTACCTCTCCGAGATTGATTGGCAAGCTAACACCGTATTTATCCCTCTTAGAATTAATAAAATTCACAATTGAGTCTAAAAACTTTATATCATCATCAAGTTCCCTTAATATATGAGGATGGATAGCTTTTACAGCTACCTTAGTTCCGTCATGCAGCGTGCCTTCATACACCACAGCCATGGAGCCTTCAGCTATTTTTCTTCCCAACGATTCAAAAGGCAAATTATTGCCATAAGTAAGAGCTGCATATTCATACAATAAAGTTTTGTCTCCTACACTGTTTTGATCCGATAAACTTCTAAATGCCCTTGTCCATTCTAGTGGGAGAACAGCAGTTTGATTTGCAAGGTATTGTCCAGCTTTTATTAAGACTGAGCCATATCGTTGCATAAGACGGGCTACAAGCTCAGGCAATGAAACGTTCCTTTCTTCTTTTAACAGCCAAATGTCTAAAAATAAATCTGCTAATTTATATCTTGGGCATTTATCTAAAGCATGCGCCAAAAGCTCTGTAATAGCTTCTTTGTCTTTTTCAGCAGAATCATGTAAAAATCCGCCGGTATAGACTACTGTTTTAGCAGCAGCTTTTAAGAAATTATGCCCATTGCCCTTCAGAAGAATGCCATCATCTCCAAGCAAAGTATAATACAATAAATCTCTTTGCTCTCTTCTTGTTGTCGCAACTCTCTGCTGCTTAAAAATCAAATCTATCGGAATCCCGGAATATTTGCTTAGCATTACAACCGCATCAGGCCTTGAAACAAGGTACCTACCATCAAAATTAGCACTGTCCGTTTTAGGTATCTTATCTGCTTCATATAAGCATAACGCTCTATTCCTGTCGAACAATCCTTTTTTTTCAGAAAATGATGGAAATAATGAGTCTATTGCCGAATAGAAAGTCTTATGCCCTAAAAGATACATTAATACTTCTTCCTTATCCAAAGTTGATAATCCTGATAGGGCATCCAATAAAGTTTCTGTAAGCGCAACTATCGAGCCTTCTCTTGGTGCCATTACAACTGGAGGAGGCTCTAACAAAAATGATGCAATTGCATTTGTGCTTGTCTCATCAGGGGCTCTATCAATGAATGGTCTTAAAAGTTCGTCTCTTAAATAAGACGGATTTGGGTAGCACGCAAGTAAATACTTAAATTTAGCATCAACAATAGCAAGATGTTCCAGCCCTTTCAATTTAGTATCCACCTTATGAATATAACGGGAGGGCATTATCCTTAACATCCCTTCGGGCTTGCCGCTTCCTAATTCCCACAATCTTTGTGATGCTGCAAGTGCCAACAGCGGATGTGAAAATAGTTCGGATAATGTCAATAACAACTCTATATTTTCAGTTTCGTATATTTCTTTTTGCACTTTATCTATATCATCTAAATACTTTAATTTTCGCCATCCAAGCGCTTTAGAAATCATTTGGTCTCTTTCAGAAGAAGCAATATGAAGCGTATCCGCTAAAAATAACACCTTCTCTAAACCAGCAGGCATCGCCTTGTATTCATCTTTGAATCCGGATCTGCGCCAAAGGGTATGAATTTTTGAATACAAACTTATGCCTTTATCTAAAAAAGTATAAGAAGCTCTCCTGTGCTTATTCCTAGAAGCGCCAAAAAACTCATTTTGAAATTCATCCTCAGTCATAAGTTTCGCAGCAACTCTCGGATTTGCTTCTCTTACCCTGTCATGCTCTTCTGTGCCCTCTAAACCTTCGATGCTGCTTATTAAGTATCTTGTCCAGTTGCCCAAGGAAAAATTCCATGGAACTTCACTCTTTAAAAATTCTCTAATTTCATCTGCGCTTGCGCTTTTAATAAGTTTGTCTGCATGCTCATCCAAGGAAGTTCTAGTTTTGTACTTTGAACCGCAAAATAACAAATCCGTTCCATCAGAGCGCTCTTTAAGCCATTGATTGGCATCTTTAAAGAAATATTGCGCTAGTTCAAACTGTCCCAATGGCCCAGCTTGCAATTCATCTTCATAATTTTTAAAAAGTCTTGCATATTCCCATCTTTGATTATCATCTGCATTTGCAAAGACACTTTTTGCAATATCTAAAATTAAGCCCTGTCCATATGGAAAAAATGCGCCATTTTTTAATCTGAAGTCTCTAAAAAAATCCAGCATCTGCCTTAAAAATTGCTCATCCGATTGTTGGGATAGGGAATATAGCTTATTAATTAAAAGAGAAGAAACAGCATATAGCTGAGATGGAAAAATTGAAACACCATTAATTATACTTAATTCGAGATCCATTTCGGTTTCAGCATCATGCCGTACAGTTTTCTCGTCTGAAATAGAAAGATACCTCATTATAGGCAAGTTTTCCATTAATAGCCTTATTGAATTTAGGGAATATTGCCCTATTTCATTGAGGAAATCTGAATAACCATCTTGGCTATTGACGACGAATAATGCCTGATCCCACCAGTGTACAATATCCTCAAGAGAATTGCTGAATAAGGAATTTACTTCTTCAGGTGTTAAATCCAAAAACGGATGCTCATCATGCTCTGCATTAATTATACTGCTTGGACTTACAAGATTTGGTGCAAATTTATAATCATCTGGTTTCTTAGACTCCCATATCAAATCCAAATTATATAATGGGTGATCGAAATCAAAAAACGTATATAATGGCATACCTCTTCTACCTATTCCATGTAATTCTTCAGTTTTGCCTCTAAAATCTTGAGTTGCTGGCGGAGTAATTTCAAGCTCATAATTTGGGCTTATGATATTGTCTGGCATGCGTCTTTCCAGTTCAGCCAAAGAAATTTTCCTTCTCGTGATATAAGGATGTGTGTTTAAAATCCACATTAGTTGTGATTCACGCTCTCCTCTTGGAATTTCAAGAGATTCGTCAGTAACCTCTGCATTAAAATCAAAGCCTCTATAAAAATCATCAATTCTTGTTAATGACTCTGACAGTAAACCTCCTCTTAAACCAATTCTTCTTGTAAGGATTAGAGAAGCCTTATCTGCTGTGTACTCTTCTTCATAACCTATTGTGTGTGATTTTAGTGGGTCGAATCCTGCATCAGATTTTATGTCAGATAAAGTTCTATCGTTGTAATGCTCAAGCAATAAATGGCCAACTTCATGTGCTATTACTGATGCTACAAGCTCTGTCCTATAGTCCATTACTTCAAGCAGTTTGCTCGAAATCCTAACTTCTTTTGTTAATGGCGAAATATGAGCATCAGGATGCTCTCCCTCATAGACATACGCATTTAATTTATTTTCCGGCTGCTTTGCGGCTTTTAGCAAATCTCTTAGAATTGTGTTTATCTGAGCACTTGTTGGATGAGCATCCGGCAAACGATTATAAATCTGCCAAAATAATGCAGACTCCTGCCTAGCTCCCAATAATGTTCTTTGCTCTAATCCAGAATAGGAATCCTGATTAGCCAAACGGTAATTTATTGCTGCCATATCTTAATTATCTTATTGTGCAATTCAGACAAATCCGCATTGCCTTAAGGCTGGTAAGATTTGCAGATTTATAAACTTTTAGACTATTCACTACCGTAAAGATATAACCTATTTAAAGAAAGTCCAATCCTTGATTTTTTATTTTGTATTCGTATCTGCTAACACCTCTTATTCTAAATATGTATAGAACATTGAAGTGGCTGCTCCATCATTAGGGGCGGTAGGCAAGCAGAAGAATGTTAATTGTGCTATCAAAATGGCGTGTATGTGTAAAATTTTTATTATAAAAAAGAATCAAGATGCGCCATTTTGCCTACAGCGCGGCTCTGGAGCAGCCACTTATATTGTTTGTAGTTAC
>JACPMQ010000064.1 GCA_016185955.1 Candidatus Woesearchaeota archaeon
TAAATATAGGAACGGAACATCTATTACGATTATTGACTTCCGTTCCTATACTTTGTGTTCTCTAGCATAGTGGCGCAATAATTATTGTTCCATTATTTAGTTGCGCCACTATACGCACAAGCACTGAATTCGCAAAAACCCCACTTTTCGAGCAAAGTCCTGTTAGCAGTTACGCATTTACAACAAAAATATTTATATATAGGCACTAAATACCCCATATTTATATGGAAATTAGAAACGTGCAGCAGACAGGTGACATGCATTACCTTTATCTGCCAACATCATGGTGCAGGCAAAATAAAATAGGGGCAAAGTCAAAGGTAAGTTTAGAGACTAACAGCGACGGCTCTTTGGTTATTTCTGCGCAGCTTGTGGAAAAAAAGCCAAAGCATTTGAAATTTAATATCTCTGAAGAGGAGCATGAAGTAGTCCATAAATTAATTGTAGCTTCTTACATAAGCCCTGCTTCCTCATTTGAAATAAATCTGGATAAGGAAATGGACTTTACAAAGCTTTTGGACCAAAAAAGGCTGATAAGCCTTGAGTCAGTAGAGATTGACAAGAAGCAGATTACATGCGACGGAACTGTAACAGTATCTGATCCTGCCTCATTGCTTAAAACCATGGTTAAGAAAATAAAAAATATGATAATTGTCATATCAAAAAGCTATGATAAGGGCATTATAGAAAGATATGAAGACGAAATTGACAGAAGCAAGATGCTGATAGACAAATCAGTCATAAATTCCCTGACATTCGGCAAAAGCGCAAAATTGAAGAATATAGAACTTTACTACATTTCATTAATATCCAAAGAGCTTGAAAAGATGGTAGACAGCTTAATACGGCTTGGCAGCAGCAACAAAAAATTTCTTGATGAAATCTCAAAGCCAATAGAAATGCTTCAGAATATTTTAGAGGACATACCAAAATTGGATCAGAAGCGCGCTATTGAATTTACAAAAGCTGTTGTGTCCATCAAGGAAACAGAAGTCAAGGATGTTTTGACATATGACACAGCCGTCATAAGGCATAACTTTATAACATTAAGCGAGGTTATTATGGACTGGATGGTTACTTTAAAAATAGAAAACTAAATAGCTTTTATAGGCTATTTACATTATTTTATTAAACCAATGTGAAAGCTGCGTGATAAACAGATGTCAAAAGATACCAAAGATATCGAAACAAAAGTGAATAAGGAAAACAGCATACTTGCTGAAATAAGAAATGCTGAACAGGAAGCAGAGAGCATTATACACAAGGCTGAAATTGAAAAAGAGAGAATCCTGCAGGAAGCATCCAAGAATTCTTCTGTTTTACTTGCTGAAGGCAAAGAAGAAATAAGAAAACTTCAGGAAAAAAGGATTGCTGACTTAAAGGAAAAACTTAAGCTAATGAAAGGGGAAAAAATCGCAGAAGGCAAAACTGCAATAAAACAGCTTAAATTAAAATCAGAAAGGAATTTGCAAAAGGCAGTTGACTTTGTCCTTAAGAAAATTGATGAAATGGTAATGATATGATGTAACGAGATGATATAAAATGCTTATTCCAGATGCTATGAACAGGGTGCTTATAGCAGGCCCTAAAAAAATGCAAAAAAGCGTGATTAGAGAGCTTCATAAACTGAAAATAATTCATATTGTCGAGCATTCAAGGAATGAGCTGGCTGATATAGGAGCTCCGTTAGAAAATGCAGGAAAGCTTTCCGAGATACTTGTGAAAGTAAGGGCTTTGATTGCAGAGATGAATCTTAAAAAAGAGGATGATTTCATCAGCAATCGGCCGATGCAAGAGCTTAGTGAAGTTGAGGCTGAAGTTAATAAATTAAATGAGGAAATCCGCGCAAAAAGCGAAGAAATTAAAAAAATAGAAGAGCTAACAGCTAAAGAAACTGCAATTCGACAGGAACTTGAAATTTTAAAAGATGTTAACATAAATTTGGAAGATATTGCAAATTATAAAACATTAGCCTATTTTCATGGCCATTTAAGGGATGAAAGCAAATTGCTTGCGTTAAAAAATGAATTGCAAAAAGCAACAAAAAAGTTTATGATTCTTGACGCTGAAGCCAAAGGAAAAAGGTTTGTTATACTATTTGTTGATGTTAAACATAAAGACCATGCAAACTTGATTTTAAGCAAGCTTGATTTCGCAGCTGTAAATTTTGTTTATATAAGCTCCCTTTCGGGAAATGCCTCAGCCAACTTAAAGGAAACGGAAAAAAGGTTATTGGTTTATGAAACTGAGAAAAAGAGAATAGCAGAGCAAATTAATCTGCTCGGGCAAAAAAATAAAAGCATGCTTTGGTCTTATGAAAAATTTCTTGGCGGAGAGCTTGAGAAGGCAGAAGCCCCATTAAAGTTTGCAGCCACAAAAAGTACATTTCTTATAAAAGGATGGATCCCAAAAAATGAGCTTAATCTAGCGGCTGAAAAATTAAAACAGGCAACTAACGACACTCTGTTTATACATTATGAGGATGCAAAGAAAAATGACAAGGTGCCTATTAAGCTTAACAACCCAAGAAGCATAAAGCCTTTTGAGTTTTTCCTTGATATGTACACTATGCCAACACACAAGGAGTTTGATCCTACATTCTTTCTTTTTTTGACATTCCCGCTGCTTTTTGGATTTATGCTGGGAGATTTTGGCTATGGAATAGTTACCTTAATAACGTTTATTCTGCTTAAAGGATTTATTCCGAAGGCAAGAAATTTTTTTAATATCCTTATTTTTGCGTCTGTTGCAACCATATTTTTTGGGTTGTTGTTTGGAGAATTTTTTGGATATGAGCATATAGGCAGTTTTGAGCTTCCTCAGATACTTTCAAGGAGCCATCAAATTCAGCAGTTGATGTATCTTGCAGTTGCTGTAGGGATTTTGCATATAAACTTAGGGCTTGTAATAGGCTTTTTTAATGAATTGAAATCGCATGGGCTCATGCATGCAGTATTTGCAAAATTAGGATGGATTGTGCTGCAAATAGGAATTGCGCTCCTTGCATTATCATACTTTAATTTTTTAAGTATCCCCTTATATGTTGGGATAATATTTTTTGTTTTATCATTGATAATGCTGTTCAAAGGAGAAGGCATTAAAGGCTTAATTGAGCTTCCCGGAATATTCAGCAATACGCTGTCATATGCAAGGCTTATGGCAATAGGGCTTTCTTCTGTGAAGCTTGCAGAAGTAATAAACGAATCTGCAGGAGAAATGTTTCATGGAAACATTTTTTTGATATTAACCGGAGTGCTTTTGCTTGTTATAGGGCACATAATAAATATAGGGCTTGGAATAATGGGAAGCTTCCTGCATTCATTAAGACTGCATTATGTTGAATTTTTCACAAAGTTTTTTGAAGGCGGCGCTAAAAAATATGCTCCTTTCGGAGAAAATAAGTAATAAATAAGACAAAACTAAAAAGTAAGGAGGTAAATAAAATGGCAATGGATTTATCCACTGGATTAATTGCATTAAGCTCTGCAGTAGCTATAGCTACAAGCGCTTTTGCAGCAGCTTGGGCAGAAAAAGCAATAGGAGTAGCGGCAATAGGGGCAATGGCTGAAAAGGAAGAATTGTTTGGTAAAGGATTAATCCTTACAGTTATTCCCGAAACTATTGTTATTTTTGGCTTGGTTATTGCAATAATGATATTAGGGATAGCAGGCTAATTTAGTTGAAAATGGGGCTTGAAAGAGTAAAGGAAGAAATACTAAGCAGTGCAAAGAAGCACGCAGAATCCTTGATTATTGAAGCAAAGAATGCTGCTGCAAAGATAAAAAAAGACGCAGAAAAAAAAATTGAGGAAATAAAAAATAAAAGCAGCGAAGAGACAAAAAATGCATTTGAGCTGATGAAAAAACAGGAATTGGCTTCGGCAGAAATGGAGCTTAAAAAAATGCTGCTGGACGCTAAAATGGGCGTTATTAACAGCGTTTTTACCGGAGCCGGAGAAATAATTGCAGCTTTAAGCGACAAGAAACGCTCAGAGCACATAAAAAGGCTTGCGGACAAAGCAAACAAAGACATTGAGGTAAAATATGTTTACTGCAACAGGAAAGACATAAAGCACTTAGCTGGAAAACAATTTGAGGTTAAGGAAACAGGCATATCAGCAGGAATAATAGCGGAAAACAAGGAAAAAACAATAAGGGTTGATTACAGTTTTGAGACTATGCTTCAAAGCATAAAGGAGTCTAAATTAGAGGAAATAAATAAAATTTTGTTTGTTGAAGATGGAAAGTCTGATAAAAAGGGCAAAGAACCCCAAAAAAATTAGGCTTGGGTTTTACCCATACACCTATGTAAGGACAGTGGTAATGCGCAGTTTTCTCTTCAAGATGGAAGACTACCATAAAATGCTTAAGATGGGCTTTAATGAAATTGCAAAGTTCTTGCAGGATTCCTATTACCAAAATGAGATAAATGAGTTAGCCCGCGAATATTCAGGAGCTAACTTATTAGAGAGGGCATTAAACAAGGCTCTGGAAAATTCATTTGAAAAACTTATAAGAATATCATCAGAGCAACTGCAGGTATTGATTAAAGAATATCTAAAAAGAAAGGATATAGAAGACATAAAAACAATAATAAGGGGAAAATTCACTAATGCGGATGAGAAAGCAATTATCAGCTCTTTGGCTGCTGCAGGAACTTTAAGCCGTGAATATCTAATGTCTCTTACAAGAAAAGAGTCAATAGAAAAGGTGCTTGCAGACTCTATTTTAAAAGACAATGAAATAACGAGTTTTGAGCTTTTAAAAGATGGATTAAGGGAATTGAATGAAAAAAATACTTTGGCAGGCATTGAAAATACGCTCGATAGGTATTATTATGAGCATCTGCTTGATTTTTCAGCGAGGCTGCCGAAGCAAGGCGCATTATTCAAGGATTTTTTGCTAAATGAAATTTATATACTAAATCTGCTGACTTTGTTCAGGATGAAAAGGTCAAATGTTGACAAAAAAATAATTAAAAGCTTTCTTATCTTATCAGGCGACAATTTAAAAGATTCAAAAATATCCAGTTTGGCGGAAATTGATAATATTAATGAGCTTCAAAAGGCTCTTGAAAAAACTCCTTATGCAGAAATTATTGCAAAAGGCATTGGGGAATTCAAAAAAAATGGCTCGCTAATGAGCCTTGAAATTGAGCTTTACAAATATCTTTTGAAAAAATCAATCTTATTGCTGCATCAGCATCCTCTGACAATTGATGTTATTTTAGGCTATATGTTTGCAAAAGACATTGAAGTAAGAAACTTGAAAATACTTGTGAAGGGAAAGCAGCTTGGCTTAAGCAATGATTTTATTGAAAGCCAGTTGGTGTTTTGGCAATGACGACCAACGGCCAAAGCAAAGCAATGCCAAATTATAAAAATTCCGCCGTTCTACGAACGGCGGAATTTTTAAGTGGGGTTTTTACAATGTTAAAAACAGCAGTTATAGGAAGCAATGAATTTATTGTGGGGTTTCAATTAGCTGGAATTAAAAATACTGTTGAAATAAGCAGCAAGCCTTTTAATGATATACAGGAATTAAAAGGCAGAAAAGACCTTGGAATTGTGATTATTGAGGAAACAATACTGGAAAATTTAGAAAAGCATCAGCGCGTTAAAGTTGAGGACTCTGTTGAGCCTGTTTTTATTCCTGTTTCAGCAAAGGTTGAGCATGACAGCTTAAGAAGGCTAATTAAAAAATCAGTAGGCGTGGATTTATGGAAATAAGGTGATAAAATGGATAAAGGAGTTTTGTATAGGATTGCAGGCCCTGTTGTTGTGGCTAAGGGCATCAAGCCAAGAATGTATGATGTTTGCAGGGTTGGAAATGAAAATTTAATGGGAGAAGTCATTCAGATTGTTAAAGACAAGACAATCATACAGGTTTATGAAGACACATCCGGAATAAAGCCAGGAGAGCCTGTTATAAATACGCAAGAGCCGTTAAAAGTTGAGCTTGGCCCTGGAATGCTCGGCAGCATTTATGATGGAATTCAAAGGCCTTTGCCGGTTTTAATAAAGCAGATGGGAGACTTTATCAAAAGAGGCGTTGATGCTCCTGGATTAGAGCCATTAAAAAAATGGGAGTTTAAAGCCTCTGCAAAAAAAAACGATATAGTTCATGGAGGCAGCATAATTGGGGAAGTTGAGGAAAGCCCTGGAATAATTCATAAAATTATTGTGCCTCCAAATCAGAGCGGTAAGATTATAGAAATAAATTCAGGGAAGTTTACAGTTAATGATGGAATCGGAATGCTCGATAATAAATACGAGCTTAAGCTAAAGCATAACTGGCCTGTAAGAATACCAAGGCCTGTCAAATCAAAGCTAACGCCTGAAATGCCTTTGATTACAGGGCAGAGAGTTATTGACGCTTTATTCCCAATTGCCAAAGGCGGAGTTGCAGCTATCCCAGGACCATTTGGATCCGGGAAAACAGTTTCCCAGCAGCAGCTTGCAAAATGGTCAGATGCTGACATTATAGTTTATGTCGGCTGCGGTGAAAGGGGAAATGAAATGACGGAAGTTTTGACAGAATTTCCTGAGCTTACAGATCCTAAAACTGGAAATCCTTTAATGAACCGAACAGTCTTAATAGCAAATACTTCCAATATGCCTGTTGCTGCAAGAGAAGCCAGCATTTATACCGGAGTTACAATTGCCGAGTATTATCGTGATATGGGCTATTCAGTTGCTTTAATGGCAGACAGCACATCAAGATGGGCGGAAGCAATGAGAGAAATAAGCTCAAGATTGGAGGAAATGCCCGGCGAAGAAGGGTATCCAGCTTACTTATCAACAAGGCTTGCGCAATTTTATGAAAGGTCAGGAGTTGTAATTCCTTTGGGAACGGAAAAAGAGGGAAATGTAAGCATCATAGGCGCTGTAAGCCCTCCAGGAGGAGATTTTTCCGAGCCGGTAACGCAAAGCACCTTAAGAGTCACAAAAGTATTTTGGGCATTAGACGCAAAACTAGCGCAAAGAAGACACTTCCCTTCAATTAATTGGCTTACTTCTTATTCCCTATATCTGGAAACTGTAGAGGGATGGTATACAAAAAATGTTGCTGACGACGGGCATAGTATAGTAGCTGAAATGATGAGCATTCTGCAAGAAGAAGAAAAGCTGCTAGAGATTGTGCAGTTAGTTGGCTCAGATGCCCTGCCGGAAAGGCAGCAAATAACTTTGCAGGTAGCAAGAATGATAAGAGAGGTATTATTGCAGCAAAATGCTTTCCATGATGTTGATACCTATTGTGACTTAAAAAAAACATACGACATAATGAAAGCTGTCCTTCATTTTTCACAGCTTGCGAATAATGCGCTTAATAATGGCATAAGCACAGAAAGGATAGTGTCAACTAAATCAAAAGACAGATTAAGCGAGATAAAATTTGTAAAAGACTACAAAAAGCTGCTTGCAGAAATAACAAGCGGAATGGAAAAGGAATTGGCATTAAAATAAAGATTAAAAGGTGCATTGAAATGAAAGAATACAAGACAATTACAAGGGTTGCAGGCCCATTAATTTTTGTGGAAAAAACAGAGCCAGTTGGGTATGCTGACATGGTAAAAATCGCATTGCCTAACGGAGAAACAAAAAATGGGCAAGTGCTTGATACAAGCGAAGATATTGTAGTCGTGCAGGTTTTTGAAGGCACTTCCGGCATTGACGTTGACACAAGAGTAAGGTTTCTTGGAGACACCTTAAAGATTAGCGTAGCAAATGATATGCTAGGCAGGATTTTAAGCGGCAGTGGAAAGCCAATTGACAATGGAGCAGAAATAATTCCGGAAAAAAGGCTTGACATAAATGGAGCAGCAATAAATCCATATTCAAGAGCATCTCCTCATGACTTCATACAAACAGGAATTTCAACAATTGATGCGATGAATACTCTTGTGAGGGGGCAGAAGCTTCCATTATTTTCCGGCAGCGGCTTGCCGCACAATGAAATTGCATTGCAGATAGCGAGACAAGCAAAAGTAATTGGAAAAGACGAAAACTTTGTTGTTGTGTTTGCAGCTATGGGCATTACAAATGAAGAAGCGCAATACTTCATCAATGACTTTAGGCAGACAGGCGCATTGCAAAGAAGCATTGTTTTCCTAAATTTAGCCGATGACCCTGCAGTTGAGCGCCTTGTTACTCCAAGGATGGCTCTTACAGCAGCAGAATATTTTGCTTATGAGCATGACGCGCATGTGCTTGTTATATTAACAGACATGACTAATTATTGTGAATCTTTAAGAGAAATAGGCGCTGCAAGAGAAGAAATCCCTGGAAGAAGAGGGTATCCTGGTTATATGTACACTGACCTTGCAATGGTTTATGAAAGAGCAGGAGTTATTAAAAACAAAAAGGGAAGTGTTACTCAAATACCTATACTGACAATGGTAGGCGATGACATAACTCATCCCATTCCAGATTTGACTGGCTATATAACAGAAGGGCAGATTGTATTATCAAGAGAATTGCACAGAAAAGGAATTTATCCCTGCAATGATATTCTGCCTTCATTGTCAAGATTAATGAATTTAGGAATTGGAAAAGAAAAAACTAGGGAAGACCACAAGCAAGTTTCTGACCAGATTTACGCTGCTTATGCTGAAGGCAGAGACCTTAGAGGCTTAGTTGCAATTGTTGGAGAAGAAGCATTAAGCGAGCGCGACAAAAAATACCTTAAGTTTGCCGCTGAATTTGAAGACAAATTTGTAAGGCAGAAAAGAGATGAGGAAAGAAGCATTTCTGAAACACTCGACTTGGGATGGAATCTTCTTGGAATACTGCCTGAAAATGAGCTTACAAGAATAAGCCCTGAGTTAAGGAAGAAGTATTACAATCAAAAATTACACCACTCTTAAGAGCGTGAAATTTTTGCAGTGACAAACTATGGATTTTGAGGAGTGCACATTTGCTTGAAGATGGAAAAGTAACAGACCTTTCAAGGCAGGAATTTTAAATGCCACAAGACATTAAGCCGACAAGAAGCGAACTTTTAAAGGTAAAAAAGCAGATTAAGCTAGCTAAATCAGGCTACAGCCTGTTGAAGAAAAAAAGAGACGGGCTAATTCTTGAGTTCTTTAAAATCCTAAAAAAAGCAAAGACTTTGCGGGAAGAGCTTGTCAATGAATACAGAATTGCCCTGGAAAAGATAAATATTGCAAGAACACTGGAAAGCGACTTAAAAGTTAAGTCAGTGGCTATGGCTATTAAGGAAATTCCAAACGTAAAGCTAACAACAAAAAATATTATGGGAGTAAAAGTCCCTGAAATAGAGTCTTCTGAAATAAAAAAGGCATTTATGGAGAGAGGCTATAGCGCCTACAGCTCATCTGCAATAGATGAAACAGCCGCTGCCTATGAGAAGGTTGTTGAAAAAATAATATTGGCAGCTGAAATCGAAACCTCAATGAGAAAGCTTCTTAATGAAATTGAAAAAACAAAAAGAAGAGTCAATGCGCTTGAATTTGTGGTGCTGCCAAGCCTCACAAAAATACAGTCTTTCATCAGGTTAAGGCTTGAAGAGATGGAGCGTGAAAACATTTTCAGGATGAAGAGAATAAAGGCAAAAGTGCATGTGCAATAATGGACAAAAGAAAAGACAAGCAAAAAAAAGGCAAACAAAAAAAGCAAAAAGCATTGGCATGGTTTGCAATTATATTGACAGCCTTAAATTTTATCCTTATTATTGGATTTTTTATTTATCTTTATTTATGGGTTAGGGGCAGATGAAAAGAACAGTAACACTAAACAAAAAATGAAGCACACCTTAAAAATAACTCTTTGGTTAGTATTAATTTTCTTCATAGCCCAGATAATCGGGCTTTCGGTCACTAACAAATACATCGACCATAAAAAAACCGCATTAACGGGAAATATTGCTTTTGAAAAGCTGCCTTACAATCTCGAAAGGCCTGAGATAAAAGAGTCCATATCTTATATATGGATAATGGTAGGGGTCATTGCAGGCACTTTAATACTCCTTTTATTAATAAAATTCAAAAAGATGTTTTTGTGGAAATTATGGTTTTTTCTTGCAGTTTTCTCCACAACTGCAATTGCATTTGCAGCATTTATGAACAGCTTTTTGGCAGCAATTTTGGCTTTTGCCCTTGCTTTAATGAAAGTATACAAGCCCATTGCATTTATGCAAAACTTAACGGAGATTTTTATTTACGGTGGCTTAGCTGCCATATTTGTGCCAATAATAAATGTTTTTGCAGCGTTTATGCTTTTGATTTTAATATCTGTTTATGATATAATTGCAGTAAAGCGCACAAAGCATATGATAACGCTTGCAAAATTCCAGACAAAAAGCAAAGTATTTGCAGGGCTTTTTATCTCTTATAACAAAAAAGCTCCTACGGCAATAAAAGCAATGAAAAAAATAGAAAAAAACGCAGAAGGCAGTGAAAAAGGAAAAATTGCCGTTCTTGGTGGTGGTGATATAGGATTTCCGCTTATATTTGCAGGAGTTATAATGAAAGGCTTAATGCTTACTAATACAGAGATTATTGGATTCTTAAAGGCATTAATAATCCCTGTTTGCGCGACCATTGCATTGCTATTTTTGCTAATTAAAGGGAAAAAAGACAAGTTTTATCCTGCAATGCCTTATTTAAGCGCAGGATGTTTTATTGGGTATGCTATTTTAGCTATGATGTAATACAAATTCTAAAGAAATATATACGGCATTTTGGTAACTACTAACACTCCCTAAAGGGTTTTTGCAAAATTCGGTGCTTGTGCGTATAGTGGCGCAACTAAATAATTGAGAAATAGTTATTGCGCCACTATGCTAGAGAACACAAAGTATAGGAACGGAAGTCAATAATCGTAATAGATGTTCCGTTCCTATATTTAGATGAATTTAACAATTATTATGGATATTAAATTCCTCTCTTATACTTCAATAAATTATTTGTGTTCTCCGCTGTAATTGCCAATTCAGAAAAGTTTCACAGAATTGTGATAAGCGACCTGAGCAACATGAAATGTTGCGAAGCTGAGAGGAGTATAATCAAAAATTCCACCAATCTCGGATTGGTGGAATTTTTGTCAATGACGAGCAACGACCAAAGCAAAACAATGCCAAATTGCAAGATTACCAACGTAACTTGTAAAAATTCCGCTGTTCGCAACAGCGGAATTTTTACGGCTCCGCACAAGCACGAATAA
>JACPMQ010000063.1 GCA_016185955.1 Candidatus Woesearchaeota archaeon
CTTTTTTCTGCAAGCCTGCTTTTTTTCTCAGCTCCTGTATATGCCTTGTTATTTCTCTTGCGTATCCTTCTGCTTCAAGCTCTTCATTTATTTCCTTATTCAAATATACAAAGCCATTTTTAAAAATTCCTTCTATATACGGCGCAGGAATTTCCCTGCTTATTATGAGATGCTCTTTGGCAATATCCACTTGCTCATTATCTATTTTTATTGTGTGTTTGCCCTCTTTTTCTATGTGGTTTAAAATTGTTTCAGGGCTTTCTAATGAAAATTTTGCTATTATTTTTGGGGCTTTGCTTCCAAAATCGGGGCCCATTCTGCTGTAATCTGCCTTAACTAACTGCTTTATTCCTGCAAGGGATTGCTGCACATTTATTTTTTTGATATTTATCTGCTTTTTTATTATCTCTTTTAATGATTCAACGGCTTTTATTGTTTTTTCATCTTTTGTTGCTATAACTGCTTCTTGCAATGGCCATCTTATGCCTAACTGTATTTTTTCCCTCAATGCAAGTATTGCTTGAAGAATGTCGCTTATATGCTCAACATTGCTTTCTAATTCCTTGTTTATGCGCTTTTCATCATATTTTGGCCATTCATAAAAGTGTATGCTTTCCTCCTCAAGCTCAAACTCTTTTTTTAGGTTTTGATAGATGCTTTCGGTTATAAAAGGCGCTATTGGCGCAAATATCTTTAATGTTTCCATAAGCGTTTTATAGACGGTATACAAAACAATTTTTCTTTCTTCCTCACTTGCAGATTTTTCACGTGTAAGCTGAATGTAAGTTCTGCTTAATGTCAGGAAAAGCTCTTCAGTTATTAGTGGGGCTTCATTTAACATATATTCTTCAAAAAGCTCTGTTGCTTTCTTAATGGTAGAATTAAGCTTTGAAAAAATGTATTTTTCCTCAATTGCAAGCTCTTTATCGGCAATTTCAAGCTCTTTTGGGTTTATTTGAGCATTATTAGCAAGCTCAATCAGGTAATTGTGAAGGTTCCATAAAACCATTAAATTCCTGTACTTCACTTTCATATCATCAAAATTGTAGTTTAAATCAAGCCCTGGATTTGCAGCGCTTATCATATAGTATCTTAATGTGTCAGCTCCGTACTTGCTTATAACTTCTTCAGGCACAATATAATTTCCCAAAGACTTGCTCATTTTTCTCCCCTGAGCGTCATTAATAAAGCCATGCATGTAAACTGCATTAAAGGATTTATTGCCCATTGCAACCATGGAAGCTACAAGCAAGAGATTAAACCATCCTCTTATTTGATCGATGCCTTCCAAAATAAAATCTGCAGGGTAAAGCCTTTCAAACAAATCTTTTTTATGGGGGTAATCTAAACAATTCCATGATGCAGAGCCTGCATCAATCCACACATCTAAAATGTCAGGAATTCTTTCTTTAAAGCTGCCGCATTTGCATTTTATCTTTACTTCGTCAATCAGAGGCTTGTGCAAATCTTCAGGCACTTTATCTGCCAAGCTTTTTAACTCGGCAATAGAGCCCACTACAACAAAGTCTTTGCATTTTTTGCACTTCCATACAGGCAATGGAGTTCCCCAATAACGCTGCCTTGTGATTCCATTATCCCTTAAATTTGCAAGCCAATTGTCAAAATTTTTTGAGCCGGCAAAATCAGGAATCCATTTTATTTCTTTGTTTAGATGCCTCATCTTGTCCTTTAAGTCTTCTATCTTAAAGAACCACTGGGTTGTTGTCCTGTAAATAACGGGATTCTTGCATCTCCAGCAATGCGCATATTCATGGTCTATTTTTGTTTCAACTATCAAAACTCCTTTTTTTCTTATTTCCTCAGTTATTTTTTTGTCGTCTCTTTTTGCAGTTAATCCTGAAAATATGCCGCTGTTTTCATCAAATCTGCCATGCTCTGTCAATGTGTTAAATGGCGGAATTCCGTTTCTATGCCCGACTTCATAATCTTCAGGGCCGCAGCCAGGTGCCATATGCACTAAGCCAGAGCCGGAAGTAACATCAACATACTCTTCGCTCATTACAACTGTATGCGCATTTTCATGTTTTTCATTGAAGTCCTTTAATTGAGGCATTTCATCTTCAAGAGGATGCGCATATTCTAATCCTTCTAATTCCTTGCCGTTAAATTCCTCCAAAACTAAGAATTTTTTATTGACAAGGCTGCCTATCAGCTCTTCTGCCAATTCCTTGGCAACAATCCATTTTTCGCCCTCAACCTCTGCCTTCACATAACCCATTTTAGGGTTTGCCATAATCCCAAGATTAAAAGGAATTGTCCAAGGAGTTGTTGTCCAAACAATGAGATACTCTTTTTCCTTATTCCTCACTGGAAATTTTACAAATATTGACGAGTCTCTTATCTGTTTGTATTCCAATTCATGTTTTGCAAGCGATGTTGCGCATGTGCTGCACCAGTGCATTGTCTTTTCTCCTTCATATAACCTTCCATTTTCATGGGCTTTTTTTATTAGCCACCATTCGCCTTCCATAAACTCTTTTTTGATGGACTGGTAGGCATTTTTAAAATCCATCCATGTTCCTATTCTGATAAAATCCTCATTCATCAGCTTCATATTTTCAACAGCAAAATTCCTGCATTCATCCACGAATTTTTTAATGCCGAACTTTATTATCTCATCCTTGTTTTTTATGCCTAATTTTTTTTCTACGCCAAGCTCTGTAGGCATTCCGTGCATGTCATAACCGGCTCTGTCCCACACATCAAAATTCCGCATTCTTTTGTACCTTAGCACCATATCCTTTAATGACTTGTTCCATGCAGTTCCCAAATGCACTTTGCCGGAAGTGTAAGGAGGACCATCAAGAAAATAGAATTTTTCCCTTCCTTTGTTTTTTTCCTTTGCCTTCTCATATATTCTGCTGTCTTTCCAAAAGTTTAGAATTTCAGGTTCCTGCTTTAATGGCTCGTATTTTTGCATTTTATTTGCACAAGAAATTTCTTTCCTTTTTAAATGTTTATTTCTTGGGTAACTGCTAACACCCCAAAGGGTTTTTGCGAATTCAGTGCTTGTGCGCAATTTGCCAATTCAGAAAAGTTTCACAGAATTGTGATAAGCGACCTGAGCAACATGAAATGTTGCGAAGTTGAGAGGTAAGTTAAGGCTCCGCACAAGCACGAATAAGAATTCGCAAAAACCCTGCTTCTCGGACAAATCTATATTATCAGATATCTTTTTAGTGACTGCTGACAATATAAGTGGCTGCTCCAGAGCCGCGCTACAGGCAAAATGGCGCATCTTGATTGTTACTACAGCAAAAAACTATTTTACACACACACGCCATTTTGATAGCACAATTAACATTCTTCTGCCCGCCCACCGCCCCTAATAATGGAGCAGCCACTTTAAGTTCCATATATCTTTAGAATAAGAGGTGTTAGCAGTTACGCTTGCGAAAACTATTTAAACTTGCATCATTCAATATTTTAGAGTGGTTTGATGGCATATACTTGGATTATATTCGGAATTTTTGCATTGATTGTTTTTTATGTAGTTATAACATTCAACAGCCTGATAAACCTTAAAAACAGGGTAAATAATGCATGGAGTCAAATAGATGTGCAGCTAAAAAGAAGGTATGATTTAATTCCTAATCTAATTAATTCTGTTAAGGGCTACATGAAACATGAAAAAAATACTTTGACAGACATAACCAAGATGAGAAGCCAGCTTGTTTCTGGAACTATGAGCCAAAAGGCAAAAGCCTCAGATGTGATAACAAGCACATTAAAGACGCTGTTTGCAGTCGCTGAAAACTATCCAAAACTGCAGGCATCTGAAAATTTCAAGATGCTGCAGGAAGAGCTTGCTGGAACTGAAAGCAAGATTGCATTTGCAAGGCAGTTTTATAATGACAATGTAATGGATTTAAACAACAGGGTACAGCAATTTCCCAGCAATTTAATCGCAAACATAATAGGCTTAAAAGAAAGAGAATTTTTTAAATCAGAAGAGACAGAAAAAAAGCCTGTCAAAGTAGTGTTTGATTAAAAAATGGACTTATATGCTCATATTTCTTCAAATAAAAGAAAGTCATTATTGCTAATTGCCTTATTTCTTGCTGTAGTAGGGCTTTTAGGTTGTGCATTTGGCATTTACATAGGGAATATATTTGTTGGAGCAGCTTTTGCATTTATTCTTTCAACGATACTGGTTTTAGTTAATTTTTATTCAGGAGACAAGCTTATATTGAAAATGAGCCATGCTGTTCCTGCAGACAGAAAAAAATATCCGCATTTGGTTAATACCGTAGAGGGGCTTGCAATTGCAGCAGGCATTCCAACGCCAAAAATTTATGTAATTGAGGATAGTGCAATAAATGCATTTGCAACAGGCCGCGACCCAAAACATGCGTCTGTAACTGCAACAACCGGAGCTATTGAAAGACTTAAAAGAGACGAGCTTGAGGGTGTAATAGCCCATGAGCTTGCGCATATAAGAAATTATGACATAAGAATGATGATGTTTGTTGTTGTGCTTATAGGCGTTATTTCATTGCTAAGCGATTTATTTTTAAGGAGCATGATTTATCGAAGAAGGGAAGGAAATAGAAAAGCTGAAGGGCCTCTAGGAGCGATTATAATCATAATTGGGTTGCTTTTAGCAATTTTAGCTCCTTTAATAGCGCAATTAATTAAGCTTGCAGTCAGCAGGCAGCGTGAATTTCTTGCAGATTCAGATGGCTCATTAATATCAAGAAATCCAAAAGGATTGGCAAATGCATTAAAAAAAATAATGAATGATAAGGAGCCATTAGTTGAAGCAGCCAATAAAGCAACAGCGCATTTATTTATAGAAAATCCTTTGAGAACATTCAAAGGAAATGTTAATGCTCTTTTTCAGACACATCCTCCAATAGAGGAAAGGATTAGAAGATTGGAGGCTTTTTAGAACAAATTTTTCGCCAATCTTCGTTATATTCAATAAATTTGGAGTCCTAAAAACGAGAATGGGGGCAATTTCCATATATACTTATCTACTCTTACTAGATTTAGCAGGAACATTGTCCAATAATCCATCTTTCCTTAATCTCTGATACAAGCTTGGGTCTTGCTTCCACAATTGTCCTCTTGTCAATCCAGCATGATACTTTCTGTAAAAATCAATTGGACTATCAGATGCATTTCTGTTCCACTTTATTCTATCTTCAAGAGATGTCATAATATTAAAAAACAAAGGGGTATTTATAAATTTTAGTATCTATAAGTAGTATAGACTATTCTGAAAACTTTTTACCGAATGGAAATTGCCCCCTTAATTCTATGTCTTTAAGTATCGCTACGCTCTTTTGATTGACGGACTCCAAATTTACTTTTCGGAACGAAATTTTCCAGAACTCCGCAAACATATTAATTCTGTTTATTGCTGTAAATATTGAAAGAACCTGCTTCTATTCGTTGCTGTTTTTTTGTTTAAATGTTTGCTCGTAACTGGAAAAGAATATAACAGGCATTTTACGGCTCACTTCGTTGCACTCGTTCGCCCAAATTTCCTCAGTCCGTTCGGAAACTTCGTAAAATGCCATACGATTGGCGAAAAATTTGCAATTGACAATTGTTGCCAAACCCCTAAAACCAATAAACCGCGCGGGTAAAAATCAAAATTTCCACCGCTCTTTGAGCGGTGGAAATTTGGCAATTAAAAAACCTTCAAGGA
>JACPMQ010000061.1 GCA_016185955.1 Candidatus Woesearchaeota archaeon
CGGAGAACACAAATAATTTATTAAAATAGTTTGTGTTCTCTAGCATAGTGGCGCAATAATTATTGTTCCATTATTTAGTTGCGCCACTATACGCACAAGCACTGAATTCGCAAAAACCCCAACCCATAATTTTTTAAACCGCTTTCTAAAACAGGCATTGCATGCTGGTAATCAAGACTTACTCGCGAAAGGATTTTGAAAATAAGCCTCAAAGTGCTCCTGACGTAATATTAAAAGAGCTAAAGAACAATTACCTCAATGAAAATGGTACGCTTCCATTTTTTGATGTCGAGGAAGTTATTAACAACGAAATTGATAAAAATAATAAAAATGCGGCTTTCCACGAAAAAATAAAGTCTTTTTTAGAAAGGTATAACAATTGTATATCCATATCCAATGACAATCTGGCAACTTACTCATGCTTCAATGCATTCAGCAGCAAATTTGATAATGCGGGGCTTGTTTTATTTGACGCGCATCCTTGCTGCATGAGCCTTAAAGAAATATCTGCAAAAAGCCACATTAGGGCTTTAATTGAAAATAAAGCAATAAACAAGGATAATATAATTTTTGTAGGGCTGAGGAGCTGGCACAGTGACGAATATAAATTCCTAAAAGACAGCCGCTTAAAGTTTTTTGGGATGAAGGAAATTTCATCTGAATCTATAGAGGAAATTTCTTATTCCATTATGAGCGTTGCAAAAAGCTTTAATGCATTATACGCATCAATAGACATAGATGTTATTGAGCCTGTATTTGCTCCTGCTACAAATAACCCTGAAGTCGGAGGATTGACAAGCAGGCAGCTGTTATTCCTTCTAAGCAAGCTAAGAATGCTAAAAAATTGGAAATTTGCCGATATTGTGGGAATTGCTCCGGAAAAAGATTTGAATAATGTAACTTCAAAACTTTGCGCAAAAATAATAAGTGAATTGTGCTAGTATGCTAAACCAATAAAAATGAAACATGTGGTTGTTATTGGCTGCGGCTTCGCTGGATTGACAGCTTTAAATCAGCTTGTTAAATCCAAACAAGTGAAATTGACTCTTATAAGCAAAGAAAGCTGTTTTCTTTTCACTCCAAGGCTGACAGAATTGCTAAATAACTCTGTGAAAGAAAAATATGCTATAAAGAGCGTTAGCGAAGTTTTTGGAAATGGGATAAGAAACAGGATAAAATTCATCAAGGATAAGGCAATATACATAAATTTAGAAAAAAATTATGTAAAAACTGCAAAAAAGGCAATGGGGTATGATTTCTTGATTATGTCGCAAGGCGCGGCAACAAATTTTTTTGGAAATAAAACCATTGAGGATAATGCGATTGGCTACAAGGACTATAAAGCAGTGTTAAAAATAAAAAACACGATTAAAAAAAGCCTGCAAATGGCAGCAAAACCCGAATTGCAAAAAATAAGAAAAGAGCTTCTTACTTTTGCAGTTATTGGCGCAGGGCTTACTGGAATTGAGCTTGTATGCAGCTTAAAAGAATTTGTAGCTGAAGAAATAAAAAATTATCCTTTAATTGGTGAAAAAGCAAAATTCATGCTCATAAATTCGTCAAAAGATATTGCAGAGCAGCTAAATGTATCTGTAAGAAGAAAAATTGAAAAATACCTTAAAAAAAACGGCATAGAAGTAATTTTGGATACAAAAGCAGAAGACATCAAAAAAAATGGGATAAATGAAATAAATGGAATGGTTAAGGAGATAATCACAAGCAAAGGGCGCATAAAGGCATCAGCTATAATATGGACAGCAGGCATTAAAGCCAATATTATAGAAACATATCCTAAATTGCCGCTTGAAAAAAATAATGCGATTAAAGTAACTTCAAAATTAAAAATACCATCTTATGAGAACGCTTATGTTGGAGGTGATGCTGCCTTGTTTATTGAAAACAATAAAGCGCTGCCTCAAACCGCGCAAGTGGCATTGCATCAAGGAAATCATATAGGCAAAAACATTTTAAGGAGCATTAAAGGAAAAAAAGAAAAGGATTTTTATTATGCTTACAAGGGCACTTTGATAGTTCTAGGAAAAAAATATGGCATTTTTGCCCACAATAAGCTTGTCTTTGGAGGAAAGATTGCATGGCACTTTAGGAATATCTTCTATCTATACCGCTTCTGGAAGATGACGAGGTAACTGCTAACACTCCCTAAAGGGTTTTTGCGAATTCAGTGCTTGTGCGTATAGTGGCGCAACTAAATAATGGAACAATAATTATTGCGCCACTATGCTAGAGAACACAAACTATTTTAATAAATTATTTGTGTTCTCCGCTGTAATTGCCAATTCAGAAAATTCCATAGGATTGTGATAAACGACCTGAGCAACATGAAATGTTGCGAAGTTGAGAGGTAAGTTAAGGCTCCGCACAGGCACGAAAAGATTTCACAACAAACCCATTTTGTTTCGAAAACCCTATTAAAGCTTACTGTTTTCAGTTACTTGTATGATGCAGGAGCATGGCAATTTTTTAGAAGCCCTGCTTAAGGCTGTTTTTGCGACTTCTAAGCTGGGTTTATTGACAAAAAGATTGAATATTTCATCTCCTTTTTTTATTTGCGCAGCACTGCCTATTGGCTTGCCAAATGCCTTTTGCATGCCTGTGCTGAACCTGTCTGCGCCTGCGCCAGCTGCAAGAGGATTTTCCCTTAAAACATGATGGGGGTATGGCTTTAGCTTTAAATGATACTCTGATATGCCTATTGTTTTTTCAAGAAGCTTGTTTGAAGTTTGCTTTGCGCTTTCAAGGGCATTTTCCCTTATTTGTAAATCTTTTTTTGATATGAGCTTTAATGTGTACTGAAAAGATTTTCGTGGAGTGCCTGTTTCAAAGCCTATTACTTTTATATTTGGATTCATCCTTATATATGCTTTTCCCTTGTACCTTGAGGTTCTTGTGTAAGGCCTTTCAAGCTTTCTGTAGCTTACAAATTTTCTTAATCTTGCCATGAGTTACGAGAACTTCGCTTGATTTTTAAATGTTTCGTGGGGTTGGTGCGAAATATAAAGCGTCAATGCTTCCTCTTCCATAAAATGTAAATGTTTTGCAGGAACTATTAAGCAATGAAGCCCGTCTTTAAAATTTTCTTTAAGCAGCTCAGACGCGTTTCCTGCTTTAATAATCTGATCCAAACTCCCAATTTTTGCGCAACCAATGCATAAGGTATTAGAAGCAAACACTTTTTCTCCTTTTTTAATTTCAATTTTTAATAAATATCGTATTGCGTCATTTACAGTTAAGCTTCCCTCTTTATCTGGATTTAAATCCAGTAAAAAAAGAGTATGCATATTATTTTCAGCATTAACTTTTAGCACATCATATGGAGTTTCTACATTCTCATTTTCAAATGGGATGCTTGTAGTTTTTCCAAACTTATAAAGCTGCAATCCTGTAATGCCAATTGCTGTAAGCACAGATGCATTATAAATCACTCTAGTTTTTACAGCCATTTTTTTTGCTCTTAAATATAAGTCTATATGGGTTGTAGCAGAAAAAACATCGCCTATAACTAAAAAGGCTACTTCCTTTGATTTGGCTTCCTTCAATATTGTAGCTTCAGCATTTTCCTCAACCATCTTTCTGCCAGCTAAAATAATTTTTTTGCCATAAAAACTTTCTAATTGGCTTATGCTGCAATTTAACTTAGAAGTATAATTCTCAAGATAAATGACATCAGATTTTTTTACCAATTCTAAGCCTTTAAAGCTGATGTCTTTTTCATCATTTAATCCTATCCCTATTAAGTTCAGTGTCATAAAGCAATCTTATTTATTTCTATTTTTAATTGTTTGTAAATCCAGTATACTAAAATATGTATTTCACAATTCAGAAATATTTATATAGTAAATCACTAATGGAAATAGAATTTAATAAAATTTAAGAAAACTCTTTTGAGTTTTTTTAGCGAAAAACTCAAAAACTAAACAAGCTTTTTTTAGCGAAAAAGCGTGTTTATACGACTTGTTTTCAGTATAAATGGTTTGTGTTAGTTAATGTTGTGTAAAAGTTATTTGTTAGCGCAAACAACTTCTTTCTAAAGGAGTCAAGATACTTAACTCCAATATAAATATTTTGGTACTCTAGTGTTTATATTGGAAAATATATTTTGAAACCACAAAATCGAGGGGTGAAAATATGGATACAGTTGAGGGCGCAGCAAAAGACAGTAGTACAAAAAATAAATTAGAAGAATTTGAAGTAGGGCAAGCAAAGATAAAAGTAATAGGCGTAGGTGGCTCTGGCAATAATATGGTTGGATGGCTCTACAATAAGGGCATAAAAGGAGCTGAGATTTTAGGCTGTAATACTGATAAGCAGCATTTAGATATGATTCAAGCTGATAAAAAATTTTTATTGGGAAAGGGAGTGACACGTGGATTAGGCTGCGGTGGCTTTCCTGAAAAAGGAGCAGAAGCTGCAAAAGAAAGCCTGCAGGAAGTAAAGGAATATCTTAAAGATTCTGACATGGTTTTTGTATGCGCTGGCATGGGCGGCGGTACAGGAACAGGCGCAGCTTCGATAATTGCGCATGTAGCTAAAGCAGCAGGAGCAATTGTTATAGGAACAGTAACTATGCCTTTTAAGATTGAGAGGGCAAGAGTTGATAAGGCAGAGCACGGGCTTAGAATGTTGAGGGAAGTCTCTGATACTGTAATAGTAATAGACAATAATCGACTTGTTAAGATTGCAGGAAATTTACCAATACAACATGCGTTTGCAGTGGCAAATGAGCTTGTAGCAACAATGATAAAAGGCATTGTAGAAACAATAGCTATCCCAAGCTTGGTCAATCTTGACTATGCGGATGTTAAGGCAATAATGACAAATGGCGGAGTGGCTGCTATAGGCGTAGGCTCATCAGATACTACAAACAAAGTTGAAGAAGCTGTAAAAGGCGCTTTGCAAAATCCGCTTTTGGACATAAACTACCAAGGCGCAACCGGCGCCTTAATACATGTAATTGGTGGCGAAGATATGACGCTAGACGACATAAATAAGGTTGGTGAATTAGTTACAGAAAGCCTTGACCAAGACGCAAATGTAATCTGGGGAGCAAGAGTAGATGATGACATGAAAGGCAAAATTACAGTTATGACTATAGTGACAGGTGTGCAAAGCCCATGGATTATGGGCAAAGAAAAAGCGTTTAAAACGCCTCAGATGGAGTCCATAAGCGAAGAGCTTGGCATAGAAATTTTAGATGAATGATCACCCTTTAGTTTTTGTGGTGACACCCTAACGGGTGTTGTTTTCTGTGCCTCCATTTCTGAAAAACCACCCCCAATGTTTTAAGTGTGGAGGCAACTCGTCCCCTGCAAAAGGGGATTTTTATTTTTTTTTCAGAAATCAAATTTAAAATCAAATTTACTTTATACACTCTATTGCTACTTTTGCTGCTTTTTAGACGAAACTTTTTCTATACGCTCCTTAATCCTTTTCCCAGTCTTCTTAACCAGCTTTTTGCCCTCTTCAACAACTCTGGCATTGAAAGCGCTCCACCATCCAAGATGGGTTCTTGGGCTTTCTACACGGCCCCACCATTTCTCAAAAAACATCATGTGCTCTATTCTATATTTTGGAGGTGGTTCAGGATTTTCATCCGCATAGCCTATTGTAATTACTCCTTGAACAGGCTTATCTTCCTCTAAGTTCAGAATCCTTATTATTTCATCCTCATCAAAAGCGCCAACCCAGCATGCTCCCAAGCCAAGGCTATGTGCAGTTAATAGCATATTTTGAATTGCAGCTGCACATCCTTGTATTGTGTAAAGCCTTGAGCCTCTTATGCCGTAATACCTTTCAGCCTTTTCAGGCTCAGCGACAACCACAATAAAGATTGGCGCATTTTCCATCCATTCCTGCTGCAAACAGGCTTGCGCTATAGCCTTTCTTTTTGCATCAGTCTTAACTACAATAAATTTCCAGTTCTGCAAGTTGCCTGCGCAAGGGGCATATTTTCCAGCCTGCATTATAGTTATAATGTTATCCCACGGAACTAACTTGTCTTTATATTTCCTAATGCTTCTTCTGCCCCTTATTGCATCAAAAACTTCCATAGGGCATATTCTTAAATTGATTATTAATAAATTTATTGTTTTAAGATAGTCCTTACAATGGAATAAGTTTTTGGATACTTCTCAATGTCAAGAATCTGGGTATGCAAAATTTCCGAAAATCCGGAGCACGTTCCATTGATGTAATAATTCTCGCTGTATTCAAGCTCTGCATTCTCTTTCGTGACAACACCATCACCATTTTTTCCTTCCATATCGCATCCAACGCCAATAATATTATAGATTTTGGCATGTTTTGGAACTTTTAATGGGTCATTGAGCTTTTTTATAAAAATGCTGTCTTCTAACATATCCTCACATTCTTTTTTTTCGCCAAGAATCGGGCAGTAGCTGCTTGTTGTTCCTGATATTCCTTTATTAGGCGCAGCCACCATAACTGTCTTATAAACCGAGCTGTCTCCAAAAATCTGCATGTAGCTTCTTGCCACTAAGGAGCCCATGCTATGCGTTATTAATATGACTTTATCTTTCGCAGTCCTGAATTTAACTAAATCTATCATTTCCTTCAATCTTATGGCATATACTTCTATGTTCTCGCTCTTTCTTGTTGCTATAGAATAACTGCTAACATTGTAATAGCTTACCAAATAATAGCTCCCCTTTAATGAAAGTGGATTGGATGACAAGCCCCAATTGCCGTAATCTACTTCAGAGTAATTTGAAATTGGCGTAATTGTTCCTGCGCTTATGTAGCCATCTTCCTCTAATTTTGCCTGCAGCTTATTAAAGGCATCGAGTGAAAAATCAGGATTATTATCCCTATTAAAGGAATGCCCGTGCAAAAACAAAACAGGATACAGCAAAGCATCATTTTTGCATTCATCCTTCATGCAGCATTTTTTGCATTCCCCGAATACGCAGCACAATGGATAATTTTCGCTAAGCGCTATATTGATTCTAGAGCTAAAATTGCCTTTCTTTGGCATTTCAGCAGTGTTCAAGTCTATTTTTTTTTCATAGTATTCTGAAATATTTATTTCCTGATCTTCGCAATACCTTTCATAATATTGCAGAGATTCATTCGACAACTCAATCTGCATCAGCGACATTATTTCCTTTTTTGAAAAATCCCCGTAATTTATTTCTTCATATGCGCTTAAATTTGTCATGCTCATATTGATGAATATGCCCAAAGAGTTATTTTCCTCTTTGCTATCAACGCTGAGGTTTACTGCTTTTTCATAAGCCTTTTTTGCTGCAAAATGCAGTCTCTCTTTTTTTGCAGTCTCCAAAAGATTTTGCAATTTGTCAATCTCATAATTTTTCCCCATTTCTTCGGATTTGTTGTTATATTGCTTGTAAGTTTTATTGATATATTGAAAGAAACCGCATAGCCCATTGCTCTTTGCATCATTTACAGCCAAAGAATCTTTTATTGAAACCGGTAAATTAGTTTTATTAAGGCAATCCTCTTTAATCGCGCAAAGCTTGCTTTCTTCTAGCATATTATAATATGTTCCATTGAGGTAAATCATTTTAAATAAATCTCCTGATTTTTCTTCAAAATTTTTTATTTTTTCCTTGGTAAGCTTAACTTCATTATCTAATGAAGCATAGCCTGAAAAAGCATTTTTCAATATTTTTGTCTTTAATGCGCTTACATTGCCAAATAGCTGCTTATACTCAGCAAGCATATTTTCAATATTGCCTCTTTTCAAAAAAAGCGTAGTTTCGTTCATGCTTCTGAGCGTATCATCCAGATTATTAAGGTCTCTTACAATCAAATTATGTTTTTTGACAGTCTCATCAATTTTTAAGTTAAGCGACAAAATTCTTTCCTTAATGCCAAGAATTGTTGCATCATAGCTTTTGTTGAAGAGCTGGGAAAGCAGCACATAATTTTCTTTTGACCACACTTTTTCAAGATTCTTGAATTCAAGCACTATCATATCAAAGTCATTGTTAAGAATTTCTTTTTGGCTTCTGATTTCGTTAAGATTGGCATTAAATCCAAGCTCAAAAAAAATATTGTTAAGCTCTTGCATTTGAATGTCAATATAAGACAATTCATCTGCAATTTTCGTGATATTGTCCTTTAAGGTATTTTTTAAAAATTTTTCATATTCTGAAATATCATAGTTTAATGTTACAAAAGCTGATTTTTCCCTTGCCTTTTCATTAGTGGGGCAATACCATGTCCTTATGTTGTTGCACTGCACTCTGAAGCTGTATATTTTCTGTCCGCTTCCTGTCCTGTCAACAAAAAGCTGAAATTGTTTATTAAGCTCATTGCCGGATTTTTTGCTTGTAAATGCCCCCTTTTCTTCTGTAATCTGCTTTGAAATGTCCTTAAATTCATAGCTGCAGTATGCATTGCAAAAAATGTTTTTTTGTATATTAATGCTAAAAGAGACATTTGGTTTCTCCCAGTAGTTTATTGATAATGATTTATCCTGCGGCTCAAGAAACAGAACTAAGTCATCTGCAACAAAAAAATGGAAATTCAGCCATGTTCTATATGCTACAAATATTAAAATCAGGAAAGCAACTAATAAAATAAGCATCCATTTCCTTTTTTTTAGAAAAAAAAGAGATGCATTGCCTTTACCGGCTTTTTTCGCTTCTGGTTTTCTTGTTTCCATTTTCAAAAAATCCATAGATATTGGATTGGTGGAGTTTTTGATTTATATGCTTTTCTTAAAAATTTGTATCCGCACAAGTAAACCCAATTAAGCCAAAGCTGTGGCTCGTAAAAATTCCGCCGTTTGCGAACGGCGGAATTTTTATCTTGCGTAGATACTAAAAGCTCCATTATTGAAAAACAACGATACTTTTTTAAAGTTTTTAAGGATATAAGAAATTATGCAATATTCAAAGCTTGTAAAAATATATGAAGAACTTGAAGCCACTACAAAAAGGCTTGAGCACACATACACTATTTCTGAATTTCTTAAGAATGCAAACATAGAAGATTTAAGCGCAACTATACTTTTATTGGAAGGCCGCATTTTCCCAAGATGGGATGAAAGGGAAGTTGGCATTGCATCCAAAATGATTATTAAGGCAATAAGCCTTGCATCCGGCATGCCAAAGGAAAAAATAACTGCTGAATGGAAAAAAACAGGCGATTTAGGCACTGTAACTTATAACCTAATAAAAAAGAAAAGGCAGTTTACGCTGGAATCCTATGAAATTACCGTAAAGAAAGTCATAGAAAATTTAAGAGGGCTTGCTGCAATAGAAGGTCAAGGTTCTGTTGACAAAAAGATACAGCTTGTCGCAGAGCTTCTCACTTCTGCAAAGCCTGATGAAGCAAAGTACATTGTCAGGACAATACTTAATGATATGAGAATAGGCATTGGAGAAGGCACTATAAGAGACTCCATAGTTTGGGCATTTTTTGGAGATGAGCTAAAAATTGCTTACAACCAAGAAGAAAAGATAATTGAAGTTGATGACAGGCAAAAATATAATAAATATATGGACGCGGTGCAAAGGGCTTTTGATATAATGAATGACTTTGCTCCAGTAGCAGAAGCTGCAAAAAAAAGCGGCATGAAAGGGCTTGAAGAAATGGAAATGAGCATTGGCGTGCCTTTAAAAGTTATGCTCGCGCTAAAAGTGGAAAGCATTGAAGAAGGGTTTGAAAGGTGCGGAAAACCTGCAGAGTTTGAATTTAAGTATGACGGCATGAGAATGCAGATACACAAAAATGGCAGTAAAATAGGCATATTTACAAGAAGGCTTGAGAATGTTACTGCGCAATTTCCGGAAGTTGTGGAGTGTGCTAAAAATTGTATAGAAGAAAAAAAGTTTATTATTGACGCTGAAGCTGTAGGCTACAGCAAAAAGACAGGGAAATACCTTCCTTTTCAAAGTATTTCCCAGCGCATAAAAAGAAAATATGGCATTGAAAAAATGGCAGAGCAGTATCCTGTTGAAACCAATGTTTTTGACATCATAAACTATAACGGGAGGAGTGTTATAAACAAGCCATTTATTGAAAGAAAGGAAATGCTAAAGAAAATGATAAAGAATGTTCCAAAAAAGATAGTTCTTGCAACAAGCATTGTTGCTGAAGATAAAAAAGAAGTTCAGGATTTTTACAAGGAAGCTGTTGATTCTGGAAATGAGGGGCTTATGATTAAAAAACTTGATGCTCCTTATAAGCCCGGCGCGAGAGTTGGCTTTATGTGCAAGCTTAAAGCCACAAAAGAAAATCTTGACTTAGTGATTGTAAAAGCTGAATGGGGCGAAGGCAAGCGCTCAAAATGGATAACAAGCTATACACTGGCATGCATGCATGAAAAAAACTTCCTTGAGATAGGCAAGGCAAGCACAGGCCTTAAAGAGAAAAGGGAAATGGGGCTAAGCTTTGCGGAAATCACCGAGTTATTAAAACCATTAATAAAAAAAGAGGAAGGCAAAGAAATTACTTTAAAGCCTAAAATTGTAGTGGAGATTGCATATGAGGAAATACAAAAAAGCCCTACTTACAGCTCAGGATATGCTTTAAGGTTTCCTCGTATTGTAAGATTAAGGGATGATTTAGGAGCTGATGACATCTCAACTTTAAAAATGGTTGAAGATTTCTATAATAAGCAGAAAAAGTGAGTGATTGCACTTTTTTAATAAGGCAGTAAGGAAGGAGTTCCATCTCTGATTGGATATTTATGAGAGCATTTAACGCACACTAATGCCTTTTTGTTTTTTGTATACCTCAAATCGCTCTTGCATAAAGGGCATGCAAGGATGTCAAACAAATCCTTTGGAATTGGCTCCATAAAACACCTTTAAGTTATGCGAATTAGTTATGCGAATTTAGCTTCAAACTGACGAAAGATTTATATAATAGCAACCTTTCTCCTTTATAAAGATTGCTGTTTTGTGATTGTCATTTTACAAAATTTATTTTTGCAAAAAGAAGGGGGTTGTCATTGCAAAAATTCGTATTAAAATTTATTGTCTAAACATAAGAATTGGTGAGAAAAATGCCTGAACTAGTAAAAAAATGCCCTGAGTGCAGTGGCATAAATCTTAACTGGAACAAAGACCGTGGAGAAATTATATGTAGAGATTGTGGTCTTGTTATAGAAGAAAAGATGGTTGATTTTACTCAGGAATGGAGAGAATTTGACAGTGAAGACGGTGAGAGAAGAAGAGCAGGAGCTCCAATGACATATACGCAGTATGACCATGGATTAGGCACTGAAGTAGGGCAAAAGGCTGATTTATTTAAGCTAGGCGGAAAGGAAAGAAACAAATTCTTTAGGCTAAGAAAATGGCAATATAGAATTTCAACAGCCATAGAAAGAAACCTTAAGCTTGCGCTTGCAGAGCTTAAAAGAGTAAGCTCTTTCTTAAAACTGCCGAAATCTGTTGAGGAAGAAAGCGCAAGAATATACACTCTTGCAGTCCAGCGAGGGCTTGTGAGAGGCAGAAGCATGGAAAGTGTTGTTGCAGGGGCTTTATATGCAGCATGCAGAAGGCATGATGTTCCCAGAACATTAGACGAGCTTTCAGAAGCATCCGGCATTGAAAAAAAAGAAATCGGAAGAACATACAGATTTGTCACAAGGGAATTGGGAATAAGCATATTGCCAAGTAACCCTGCAGATTACATAGCAAGGTTTGCTTCCTCTCTAAAGTTAAATGCAGAGACTCAAAGCAAATCAATAGAAATACTTGAGCAAGCGCAAAAAGCCGAGCTTACATCTGGAAGAGGCCCAACAGGAATTGCAGCTGCCGCATTATATGTATCTGCTTTGCTTCATGGGGAAAAAAGGACGCAAAGGGAAGTCGCAGATGTTGCAGGAGTAACAGAAGTCACAATAAGAAATAGGTACAAAGAGCTTTTAGATGAGCTAAAGCTTGAAAAGGAAATCAAGAAAAAGAAAAAGGGCAAGAAAAGGTAAATGCCCCATAAGTAATTCCTATAATATCCATCCTCTTCTAAAAACACTGAGACGCGGTTCAGTAGAAATCCTTGATAAATACAAATAAAAGTGGCTGCTCCACAATAAGGGGCGGTGGGCAAGCAGAAGAATGTTAATTGTGCTATTAAAATGGCGTGTATGTGCAAGATATTTTTATGATAAAAAAGAATCAAGA